>NZ_JBIAPT010000016.1:0-203466 GCF_042888425.1 Streptomyces sp. NPDC002889 | reverse complement strand
GGGTTCCGGGTGGAGCCGGGTGAGATCGAGGCGGTGCTGGCAAGGCACGGGAGCGTCGGTCAGGTCGCGGTGATCGTCCGGGAGGACCGGCCCGGCGACAAACGCCTCGTCGCCTACATCGTCCCCGTCGGCAAGGTCGACGACGGCCTCGGGCATACGCTGCGGGAGTACGTGGCCGAGAGGTTGCCCGATCACATGGTGCCGGCTTCCGTCGTGGTGCTGGACTCGCTGCCGGTCACGGTCAACGGAAAGCTGAACCGGGCTGCTCTGCCAGCCCCCGATCTCGAGGGCCTGGGCGGCCGGGCTCCCTCATCACCCCTCGAAGAGGCGCTGTGCGGGCTGTTCGGCGAGGTGCTGGGCCTGGAATCGGTGGGCGCCGACATCTCGTTCTTCGAACTGGGCGGTGACTCGCTGCTGGCGATGAAGCTGATCGCCAGGATTCAGACGGTGCTCGACACCGAGGTGAGCATCCGGGCGCTCTTCACCGGACCGACCGTCGAGGCGGTGGCACGATCGCTGAGCGGCGGCACCGGCGCCGACGACATCGGCCTGATCCTGCCGCTCAGGACGGAGGGCGAACAGCCGCCTCTGTTCTGCATCCACCCGAGCTCGGGACTGAGTTGGTGCTACACCGATCTCGTCGGACACCTTCCGCCCGATCGTCCGGTCTACGGTCTGCAGGCACGCGGCTACGGCGCCGACGAGCCTCTGCCGAAGACGCTGGAGGAACTGGCCGCAGACTACGTCGAGCAGATACGCGCCATCCAGCCCACGGGGCCGTACCACCTGCTCGGCTGGTCCTTCGGCGGAACCACCGCGCACGCCATGGCGACCCACATCCAGGAACAGGGTGAGGAAGTCGCCCTCCTGGCCGTCCTCGACGGCTACCCCCTCCACGCGGAAGCGCCCGAAGGCGGTCCCCACACCCAGAAGCGGGCGAAGGTCCGGGTTCTCTCCGAGATCCGCAGGATCAACGACAACAACGTCCAGCTGCTGAAGACCTTCACACCGCGCCCCTTCCATGGTGACCTGCTGCTTTTCGTCGCTGCGGAAGGGCGGCCGGACCACTCGCCCGCGGCTGCGGCTCCGGACAGCTGGACCCCGTACATCAAGGGAAACATGGACAGTTTCCAGATCAATTCCGATCATGATGGAATGCTGTCGGCGAAACCTGTGACGGAGATTGGACGCCTGGTTTCCGAAAGGCTGCGGGAGCAATAGAGAATTGTCAGAGCCAGGAACTCAGCGGGAGATCAAATGGAAGACACAGTGGGCTTGGTCGAAGGCCGGGATACCGGTCGTGGAAGACGGGTGAGCAGGGTCGGCATTCTGGCCGTCGCCGTTGTGGCCGCGGGATTAATGACCGGGGCCTGCTCGGATGGCTCGTCCGCCAGGAACGAGACCGCCCCGAGCAAGCCGGCGTCACCATCCGAGGACAACCCGAAGAGGGCCAAGGCTCAGGCCTTTGTCGACTGCCTGCGGAAGAACGGCGTGCCGAACTTCCCCGACCCCCAGCCCAACGGAGCGATCCTGCTCGACTCGAACGGCGGGATCAACGTCGAGGGAGCGGAGTACAAGAAGGCGGAAGCGTCCTGTAAGTCGCTGGCGCCCGCGGGTGGACACGCGCCCCCGCCGCCCGGTAGCCAGACCGCCGACCTGAAGAAGTACGTCACGTGCATGCGGGACAACGGCCAGCCGAAGTTCCCCGACCCCGTCAAGGGCGGCTTCGGCGGGGTCGACACCAGCACGCCCGCGTTCAAGGCCGCGCACAAGGCCTGCGAGAAGTTCTCACCCCCCGGTGCGCCCCCTCCGGGGAGCTAGCAACCCCTCCCGGAAGCCGGTGACGCCGAGGCGCCGGGTACTGACCTGTCGGCCTCGTAAGGCCCCGGTCCACCGCACTGACCCAGTGCGGTGGACCGGGGTCTTTTCGTCTGCCCAAATCCCCCTGAATGCTCGCCCGGAGAAGTGAAACCTTGGCGAAACCGCTGCTCTCGTAGAAAGGACACATGCCGGAGATCCAGCGAGCAATGGAGACGAAGATGGTAGTGACCGCCATCCATGGCGCCGACGGGAAAGCGGAGCGGAAAAGGCGTCTGCGCCGGAGCAGCGCGATGGCCGCCCTGCTGATGAGCGTCGCGCTGGTCGCCGGGGCCTGCTCCAGCAGCGACGAACCCGAGAAGGCCGTGGCGGACGTACCCGGGAAGACGTCCGAGACTCCCAAGGCCACAGGGAAGGCCGACGTCCTGGCCTATGCCAAGTGCATGCGCAAGAACGGCATGCCCGACTTCCCGGACCCGCAGCCCGGAGGCGGCCTCGGCCTGCCGCCCGGGACGGACCCCAACTCGCCCGAGTTCAAAAAGGTCGAGGACAAGTGCAAGCACCTCATGGGCGGCGACCAGGAAAAGGTGAACGGGGACGACAGCTGGTCCGCGGAGGACAAGCTCAAGTACTCCAAGTGCATGCGTGAGAACGGCGTGCCGAAGTTCCCGGACGCCGACGCGAACGGCGGCTGGAAGTTCCCGGAGAGCGGCGGCGACGTCGATCCTCAGTCGCCCCAGTTCAAGAAGGCAGAAAAGGCATGCGAGAAGTACCAGCCGCAGAACGTGCAGAGGACGGGCCCCAGGAGCGGTTCGTGAGTGCTTCGCAGACTCTTGAGGAAGAGGAGGCGGCCGCTGCCGGCCCTTCCGAGGACAAGGTCGCTCGTCCGCGTCCCCGGCGGCGCGGACGGACTGTGGCGATCACCCTGGCAGTCCTGGTGGCGGCAGGTGTGGGGGTCGTCATCGCCGATCCGTTCGGCGCCCGGCCCAAGGACACCACGATCGCGAGCAGCGTCCCGACCGGGCTGGCCAAGGTGACCAAGGGGACTCTGTCCGCCCGGACCCTGGAGAACGGGACGCTGGGCTACGCAGGCGACTACCAGGTGGTCAACAAAGCCAGCGGAACGGTCACCAAGTTGCCCGGCGTAGGTCAGGTGATCAAGCAGGGCAAGGTGCTCTACCGAGTCGACGGGAAACCGGTGATCCTGCTCCACGGCGCCTATGTGCCGGTCTACCGGGCCCTGTCCTGGGGGACCGAGGGCGCTGATGTGAAGCAACTGAACGCCGCACTGGTCGCCCTCGGATACGCCACCAAGGACGAACTCGACCCCGATTCGGACTACTTCGGCCGGCAGACCTACAACGCTCTCGTGGAACTGCAGGACGACGTGGGCCTCGAGGAGACAGGAGATCTGCCCCTCGGCCAGGCCGTGTTCCTGCCGGCCAAGGAGATCAGGGTCACCAAGGTCACGGCGGTACCCGGCGGCACGGTGGCGGGTGGCGCGAGCGTGATGCAGGCATCCTCCACCGACCGTGAGGTCACCGTCGAACTGAGCGCGAGCCAGCAGGCCGATGTGGCGGTCGGCGACAAGGTGACCATCACCTTGCCCACCGACAAGACCACCGAGGGCGTCGTGTCGGTGGTGGGCAAGGTGGCGACGAAGGGGACGAGCAGCACGACCATCGATGTCCGGATCAGGCCGCTGAAGCCGAAGGAGACCGGCCAGCTCGATCAGGCGCCCGTACAGGTGTCCATCGTGACGGAGACCGTGAAGGACGTGCTGTCGGTGCCGGTGAACTCGCTGCTGGCACTGGCCGGCGGCGGATATGCGGTCGAGGTCGTCGAGGACGCCGGCGACCACCGACTGGTCGCGGTGAAGCCGGGGTTGTTCGACGACGCCGCGGGCAAGGTCGAGGTGACCGGCACCGGTCTGACGGTCAACCAGAGCATCGTGGTGCCGTCCTCATGACCGAAGTGGAGACGCAGACACGGGTGGCCGGCGGCCGGCAGCTGGGTGAGCCGGTCCTGCAGCTGGACAACGTGAGCAAGGTCTATCCCGGAGTGACGCCGGTGGTGGCGATGGACCGGGCCAGCTTCACCATTCGCCGGGGCGACCTGGTGGCGATCGTGGGCCCGTCGGGGTCGGGCAAGACGACCCTTCTGCAGGTGATGGGCACCCTGGACCGTCCCACATCAGGGACGGTCAAAATCGTCGGCGAGGACGTCGCCAAGATGTCGGACTACGCCTTGGCGGGACTGCGGGCCACTCGGATCGGTTTCGTGTTCCAGCAGTTCTTCCTGGCCGAGCACGCCACGGCTCTGGAGAATGTCGCCGACGGGATGTTGTACTCCGGTGTCAGGCACGGTGCCCGGATGAAGGCCGCGGCCGACGCGCTGGCCCGGGTCGGGCTCGCGCACCGGGTCGACCACCGGCCGCCCCAACTGTCGGGAGGCGAACGGCAACGAGTCGCGATCGCCCGGGCCCTGGTCGGGAACCCGGCGATCGTGCTGGCCGACGAACCCACCGGCAACCTCGACAGCGTCTCCGGAGCCGCGATCTTCAAGCTGCTCAAGGACCTCAATGCCGAGGGCACCACCATCATCATGATCACGCACGACCGTGAGCTGGCCGCACGGCTGCCCCGCCGCATCGAGGTTCTCGACGGCCGCATCGTCGCCGACGTCACCGCCGAGGAGCAGCCCTTGGACACCGAAAGGCATCTGCCATGACGACCATGGCTCCCGGCCGGCTGCATCCGGCCGACATGGCCCGGACCGCCGGCGTGGGGTTGCGCACCCGGCGGATGCGGGCCGCCCTGTCAGCGCTCGGCATCTCGATCGGCGTCGCCGCGATGGTGGCGGTGATGGGGTTGTCCGCCTCGTCCCAGGCCGGCCTGCTGGCCGAGATCGACAAACTGGGCACCAACCTGCTGACCGTGACCCCGGGCCAGCTGCTGGGCGGCGGGGACGCCAAACTCCCCTACGACGCTCCCAAGATGATCGCTCGGATCGGACCGGTGGAGACGGTCCAGAGCACCGGCAAGACCAAGGCCAACGCCTTTCGCACCCCGTACATCAACAGCATCAACACCAACGCGATCACGGTGAACGCCGCCACCTTGGACCTGCCCGCAGCGGTGCGTACGAGCGTTGCCCGGGGCCAGTACCTCAACGCCGCCACGGCTGAGCAGCCGGTCGCCGTGCTCGGCTCGGCCGCCGCCAGGCGTCTGGGCATCGCCAAGATCCATCCGGGCGCACGCATCTGGGTCGGCGGACAGTGGTTCTACATCGCGGGGGTCCTGAACTCGGCGACCCTGGCGCCCGAGCTCGACTCCTCGGTGCTGGTCGGCTACCCGGCCGCGCAGAAGTACCTGCACTTCGACGGTCACCCGTCCATGGTCTATGTGCGGACCGACCAGGACCAGGTCAACGAAGTCCGCAACGTACTGGCCGCGACGGCCAATCCGGCGAGAGCGAGCGAGGTCGATGTCAGTCAGCCTTCGGCCGCTCTCGTGGCCCGTGCCGCCACGCAGTCCGCGCTGAACGGACTGTTCCTCGGGCTCGGGGCGGTGGCGCTGCTCGTCGGCGGCATCGGAGTCGCCAACACCATGGTCATCTCCGTCCTCGAACGACGCTCCGAGATCGGGCTGAGGCGCGCCCTCGGGGCGACCAAGGGAAACATCCGCCTGCAGTTCCTGTCCGAAGCGGTCCTGCTCGCCGCGATGGGCGGTGTGGTCGGGGTGGCTCTGGGAGCCCTCGCCACGACCGTCTACGCCCACATCAAGGGCTGGGCCACCGTAGTGCCGGTGCTCGCCTGGGGAGGGGGACTCGGCGCGGCAGTCGCCATCGGGGCCATCGCCGGCCTGCTTCCCGCACTGCGTGCGGCCCGTATGCAGCCCACGGAAGCTCTCAGAACCACATAGCGTCGGACTGCCCGGCAACGCGGAGACGGAGTCTCGCGGGGCCGGGCATCGGCATGCCCAGGTGTCCAACTGCCGATATCAGCCGGTTGGGAGCCGGCGACGCCAGGCTCCCGCGGGGCGATCGTTCGTGTCGCCCACGGCCGATACTCCCCCGAAACCGCCGTTCCCGTAGACAGTCGCGTACCGAGAATCGGAACGTGGAGGAAGACATGCATCGCGTACTTTGCCTTTTCGTCCTGGGTGCCGCTATTTTGGCGAGCGGCTGCTCCAGCAGCTCACCCGGCGTACCTGGGCAGCGGAACAGTCCTCCTGCCTCGACTTCGCCCGGAGGCCCGGCAATTGATCCGGTCGCCTATTCCGAGTGCATGCGTTCGCACGGAGTGCCGAACTTCCCTGACCCGGACGACTTCGGTGGCTTTCAGATCGGATCCGAAGCCGGTATCGACCCTCAATCGCCGCAGTACCGGGCAGCATACGAAGCATGTGAACGTCCCGCCTAGAATGCGGACGTTGCGGTGCACCCAGGTTACCCGGAGTGGACGACGCGTTGGTGGGCACATGCAGCGAATACTCCTCGGATGATTTCCCATGTGATGGTCGCTCGAGGGATGTTAACTTCGGATAAGGGCCGAACGGCGGGCATTTGAGTGTGACTCATGGGAGCTGAACTCCTCGCCGGCCGCTTCGAATTCTTCACTTACCCGAGGAGTCCTGTGTTGTCAGCAGCCCCGGTACCACCGTTAGCCCCTCACTCACTGCTCGTCTTTCTGCTTCAGGTTGCCGTACTCCTTCTCTCGGCCATCGTCCTCGGCCGGCTGGCCGGACGCTTCGGTATGCCGGCCATCGTGGGCGAACTGACCGCGGGCGTGCTTCTCGGCCCCTCGCTGTTCGGGTGGCTGGCGCCGGAGGCCGCGGGATGGCTGTTGCCGTCCAACCCCGCGCAGGCCCATCTGCTCGACGCAGTCGGGCAGATCGCCGTACTGTTGCTGGTCGGACTCACCGGCATCGAGCTGGACTTCACCATGCTGCGCCGCCGCGGCAGCACCGCGCTGCGGGTCAGCCTGTCCGGACTCATCATCCCGCTCGCGCTCGGTATCGCCGTCGGCTACCCGCTGGCGAAGCTCCTCTACACCGGTACGGCCGACACGACGGTCTTCGCGCTCTTCCTGGGCGTGGCCATGTGCGTCAGCGCGATCCCGGTCATCGCCAAGACACTGATGGACATGAACCTGATCCATCGCGACGTGGGCCAGTTGACCCTCGTGGCGGGCATGGTCGACGACGCCTTCGGCTGGTTCATGCTGTCGGTGGTCTCCGCGATGGCCGTCGGCGGGCTGACCACGGGCAAGGTCGTCATGGCGCTCGTCTGGCTCCTGCTCGTCGTGCTGATGGCGGTGGTGGTGGGCCGGCCCCTCGTCCGGACCGCCCTGCGGTGGAGCAACGGATCCGAGGAGCGTACGGTCGCAACGGCCGCCGCAATGATCCTTCTCGCCGCGGCCGGCACACAGTCCCTCGGGCTCGAAGCGGTCTTCGGGGCCTTCGTCTGCGGCGCCCTCATCGGCTCCAGCGGTGAGTTCGCCCAGGCCCGGACCGCCTCGCTGCGCACGGTCGTCCTCGCCTTCCTCGCCCCGCTCTTCTTCGCGACCGCCGGCCTGCGGGTCGATCTCAGGGCACTGTCCGACCCCAAGGTGCTCGCCGCGGCCGGGATCGTGCTGACGGTCGCGATCGTCGGCAAGTTCGCCGGCGCCTACCTCGGAGCGCGGCTGAGCCGGCTCAGCAAATGGGAGGCGCTGGCGCTCGGCGCCGGGATGAACGCCCGAGGCGTCATCGAGGTGATCGTGGCGATGGTCGGCCTGCGGCTGGGCATCCTCGACACCGGCACCTACACGATCATCGTCCTCGTCGCTGTCGTGACCTCGGTCATGGCGCCGCCGCTGCTGCGCGTGGCCATGAAGCGCGTCGAGTACACCGAGGAGGAGCAACTGCGCTTGCATGCGCGAGCCGAGAACGCGGCACCGCGCGAGAAGACGGCCCACGTTCCCGTACGGAGCGAGTGAGAGGGCGGGCCGCGGGGTGGAGGCCCGAAAGTACACGTCGGCGTCGGCGGGTTCTATGTCCCAGAGCGGTCGGCCGAACCAGGTCCTGCCGAGGCCCGAACCCGGACAGTACGTCGGTCTCGAACCGCTAGCTCCTCAACCGGCGCGGTCGCCCAGTGCGCACGCAGGTCCCGAAGGAGGAGGAGCCCCCGGGCCACAAGGGAGGGACCCAGCAGAGCTCAAGAGAACTCACGGGATGTCGCACATCAAGCCGTGGCGCTCTTGTACTGGCCGAGATGGCGGAAGCGGCCACCGGACGCCTGGAAAAGATGCAGCCCGTCCACGTTGTAGGGGGTGCTCGATGCCGTGTAGTGCAGCCGTTTGGTGATCCCCCGGTAATCGGTGTCGCGCAGCCGCTCGACGATCGCCCCCCGTTCTGCGCGGGATGCGCCCAGTGTCGTCATGGCACGGGCGACGAAGTGCGTCGCGTCGTACGCCTCGGCGGAGTACCAGGGCGGGGCGGCGCCGTCGAAGCGTTTGCGGTAGGCAGTGACGAACGACCGCGCTGCCGCCACGCGGGTCGGATCGAGGAAGGCGGTGGAGAAGACCCATCCCTCGCCCGCGTCGCCCGCCGAGGTGAGGAAGCGGGGGTCGAGGGCGCGCTGAGTGGCCAACCGTGTACCGGAATAGCCGGCGGATCGCAGCTCACGGGCCAGCTTCGCGGCGCGCGCATACCCTCCCGCGAACACCACGGCGTCCGCTCCCGAGTCGGTCAGCGTCTCGGCGAGGGCACGGAAGTCGTCGGCTGCGTCGTCCTTGGCGGCGACGGTGCGCCGGGTTGTGGTGTGCTGCCCGGATCGCATGGCCTCACCGATGCGTCTGCAGATCTCCCAACTGAAGCCGCCCTCGGCCGCGTCGTCGATCAGCACCGCCTTGCGTGCCTGGGCCGTGCGGACGAGGTAGGCGATGATGGGATCCGCCAGGGTGCCGTTGGACGGGCGGGTGGCCGCGTACACACGGTAGGTGATGGTGGACACGTCGTCGAGTCCGACCGACACGGAGACCATGGGGAGCAGCGCCTGCTGGTACAGGCCGAGGACGGCCTTCGCACAGGCATCGGTGGTCGGCCCGATCACCGCGCGGACCCGGTCGTCGGCCGCCAGTTGCCGCGCGACCCGTGCCGCCCGGGTCGTGTCGCCCGCGTCGTCGTGCACCTGGAGGGCCAGCTCGAAGCCGTGGTCGGCGCGGGAGTTGAGGTGTTCGACGGCGAGCCGGACGCCGTTCTCCTGCGCGCGGCCCACCGTCCGGTGGCTTCCGCTCAGATCGGCGTGCAGGGCGACGATCAGCCGCGGAAGCCGGGTGCGACTTCCCAGCGTCGAGGCGCGGCCGGGGCGATCCGCGGTCCACCAGGCCGCCGTTCCGCCCGCCGCCAGGACCCCGAGGGCCGAGCCCAGCATCAGGAAGCGGCGTCGCGTGGAGCCCTTCGGCCCCTCCACGCCGGGTACCGGATCGTCGCCTGGCCGCGCACCGGCCGCCGTCGGCCCGGAGACCTCGGTCGCCTCGACGGCCGGCAGGGCAAGGACGGCGGCCGAACGGCGCGCGATCAGACGGGTGAGCGACTCCGGCAACCAGCCCCCGCTCTCACCCTCGCGGTCCCGGCCGTGGGGCTCCGCCCCGCCCAGGGCCCGCCGCATCTCAGCCACCGTGGGGCGGGAGCCCGGGTCCTTCCCCAGGCAGTCCCGCAGCAGCGGCAGCAGTGCCGCCGGAACGCCGTCCAGGTCCGGCTCGTCGTGGACCGTACGCACCAGCACTTCGGCCGCAGACCCCCGGCCGAAGGGGCGTTCGCCCGTCACGGCGAACGCCAGCAGACAGCCGAGCGAAAAGACGTCACTGGCCGGCCCGATCTCCCTGCCCCTTCCCTGGGCCTGTTCGGGGGAGAGGAACCCGGGGGAACCGACCACCATCCCGCTGGCGGTGAGCGCGGTGTCCTCCGGCGTTCGGGCGATACCGAAGTCGATCATTCGCGGTCCGTCGACCGCGAGCAGCACATTGCCGGGCTTGACGTCCCGGTGCACCAGACCCGCCCCGTGCACGGCGTCCAGTGCCTCGGCGAGACGGGCTCCCAGAAACCGGACCGGGTCGTGCGGCAGCGGCCCGCACTCCTCGACCGCCTCCGCCAGCGAGGGGCCCGGCACGAATGCCGTGGCGAGCCACGGCGACTGCGCGTCCGGGTCCGCCTCGAGCAGCGGCACCACCCAGGGGTTGGAGACCCGGCCCGCTGTCTCCACCTCACGGCGGAAACGGGCACGGAAGCCCGGGTCGTCCGCGTGCGCGGCGCGGATGACCTTCAGCGCGGCGAGCGAACCTCCGGTGGAGCGGGCCAGATACACCACACCCATGCCGCCCGCGCCCAGCCTGCGCAGCAGCCGGTAGCCCGCGATCCTGACCGGGTCGGCGCCGCGCAACGGCTCCATCAGCGCGCCATCAGGTGGACACCTGGTACGGCGCTGTGCCCTGGTACCGGAACCGGCCGCCGGTGACCTTCCACAGAAAGACCCCGCTGCCGTCGACGACCAGGGCCCCGGTCTTCTTGTCGAACGCGAAGTTCTTCGTGATCCCCTTGTACGTGGCCGAGCGGAGCGCCGTCGTCAGATTCTTGCGGGTGACGCCCTTGGCGGGCAGCGTGCTCAGAGTCTTCGCTGCCAGGCGGGCCACGTCGTAGGCCTCGACGGCATACCGCTCCGGCTCGGCACCGAAACGCTTGCGGTACGCGGCCGCGAACGCCTTGGCCTGGGGAGCCACGGAGGAGTCCATGACGGGGGCGACGATCACCCAGCCCTCGGCCGCGTCCCCGGCAGCGGACAGGAACCGGGGGTCGAGCACCCCCTGGGCGGCGGTCCGGGCCCCCGGGAAGTCACGGTTCTTCAGCTCCCGGGCCAGCAGCGCGGCCCGGTCGTGGTAGCCGGCGAAGACCACGGAGTCCGCGCCGCCGGCGAGAAGGGCGTCGAGGGTCGGCCCGAAGTCGGTCCGCAACGCGCTGACCACCTTCGGCACGGCCGGCTGTCTGTCGTCCCGCAGGACCTGGCTGAGTGTGCTGCTGATCTCCCAGGCATACGCGTCCGCCGCCCGGTCGTCGACGATCCCGATCGTGCGCGACTTCGCGGTGCCGCGCAGATACACGCTGAGGTAGAGCGGCAGGATCGTGTCCGTCACCCGGGCGTGGAGGAGGGACCGGCTGCCCATCGCCCGCAGCACGGTGGCGCCGGGCGACACCGCGATGAGGGGCAGCAGCGCGGCGTCGTACGTCGAGAGCGAGGCCTGGGCGGTCGCGTCCGTGGTGGGACCGATCACGGCCAGGACGGAACGGTCGGCGACCAGCTGCTTGGCCACAGCGGGCGCCTTGGCCGGATCGCCGCCGTCGTCCACGGTCTTCACGGCGAGAGTGAAGGGCCTGTCCTCACGGGAGTTGAACTCGTCGACCGCGAGCCGCAGCCCCCTCTCCTGAGCCCGGCCGACCAGCCTCTGATCACCGGTCAGGTCGGCGTGCAGCCCGATGGTGTGCGAGGGCCGGGCGCCCGTCGAGGCCGAGCCGGAGCCGTCGCCCCTGTTCTCGCCGTCACCGGAAAGCGCCGCCCGGGCGGCCAGGCCACCCCCGACCGTGACAGCCGTTACGCCACCGGCCAGAAGGAGGAAGCGGCGTCTGCCGAGGGCGCGGCTCTGCGGTGGGGGAACCGGCGCGGCTGCGCCGTCCGCCGCACCGGAGGCGCTTGCCGCGGGGACGACCTCGGTGTCTTCGATGCCGGGCAGCGCGAGCCCGGCAGCCGACCGTTCGGCGATCAGCCGGATCAACGGCTCGGGCAACCAGGCGGCTTCGTCGCCGGGGACGTGGCCCTCAGGCGCATGGTCGGCGTCGCCCTGAGGCATCGGACGGGTCGCACCGGGCCCGCCCGAGGACTGAGGACGCACCCGCAGGGCCTCCCGTGGGTCGGGAGGCGAGACGCCCGGCCCGGGAAGGAGGGGGGTGGTGGACGGGTCCGCCCCGGGTACGCCGTCCTGCTCCGAGCCGGCCTGCACCACGCCGTCCTGGCCGGAAGCGGCGGCAGGGCTGCAAGCGGTGGAGGCGGCCGAGTCGGGCCCGGGGGCGGCGATCGCGAGGCCCTCCGACAGCCCCTCGGCCGTGGGCCGTAGGGACGGGTCCTTCTCCAGGCAACCGCCCACCACCTCGGCGAGCTCCTCCGGAACACCCTCCAGATCCGGCGCGTCGTGCACCGCGCGGAACAGCAGCGCGTCGAGTGAGCCGGTACCGAACGGAGGGCGGCCGGTGGCAGCGTAGGCCAGGACGCAGCCCAACGAGAAGATGTCGGCGGCCGGTCCCAGGTCCTGCCCGCCCTGGGCCTGTTCCGGTGACAGGAAGCCGGGGGTGCCGACCACGATGCCGGTCGACGTGAGCGCGGTGTCCTGCGGATCGCGGGCCACACCGAAGTCGATCAGCCGTGGTCCGTCGAGCGCCAGCAGCACATTGCCCGGCTTGACGTCCCGGTGCACGAGACCGACGGCGTGGAGGTCCCGCAGCGCCTGAGCGAGCCGGGCGCCCAGCACCCGGAGGCTCCGCGGGGGCAACGGCCCATGCGCGGCAACGGCTTCACCGAGCGAAGGCCCCGGCACGAAAGTGGTGGCCAGCCAGGGCGCCGCCGCCTCGGGGTCCGCGTCCACCAGGGCTGCCACCCACGGGCTGGTCATCCGGCGGGCCGTATCGACCTCGCGCCGGAACCGCTCCCGGAAGTCGGCGTCCTCGGCGTACTCGGCCTGGATCACCTTCAGCGCGACCAGTGATCCGCCGGCCGAGCGTGCCAGGTACACCACACCCATGCCGCCCGCGCCGAGTCGCCCGAGCAGCCGATGGTCCGCCAGCTTGGCCGGGTCGGACGTACGGAGGGCTTCCATCACTTCCCCTTCAACTGCTGCTGGATGCGCGTCAGCATCTGCGCCAGGGCGCCGGCGCCCAGTTGATCGAGTTCCGGCTGGGTGTACCCCTTCGCGCCGGTCACGGAGACGGCCACGACGACCGTGCCGAGCCGGGCAACCGTCCACCGGTACGGCTGGATGCCGCCGCCTTTCTCGACGTACGCGCCGTCTTCGAGTACGTAGTCGTCGGCGTACTGCTGCTCGCGGGCGCCGAAGGCGGTGCCGAGCGACATCAGGCCCGTGATACGCTCGTCGGTCCGGGGCTGCTGTTCAGGGCAGCGCAGAACTTCCTCGAGGGTGGTGCTCAGCTGTTCGTCGGCGCCGAGGACGGAGGCGTGCACGGTGGCCGTGGCTGTCACCTTGACGGTGCCCTTGCCTCCAGCACCGGGCAGTCGGCTGTACCGGGACACGCTGGCCAGTACCCCGTGGGGGAGCCTCTCCCGCTGCCAGCGGCAGCTGCCGTCCAGCACGGCCCACGTACCCGGAGTGCTCTTGGCCGGATTCTGGGCGACGAAGCCCCGGCCCCAGTCGCTCGGGGCGAGCACGACGGAGTCGACCAGTCTTCGCGCGTCCTTCGAGGTCCTGGGGACAAGCGCGGCGTCGGGTGTGAAGCCGGAAGCGGCGTTCGAGCCATCCGAAGGGGTTGCCCCGGTTCCCGGCGAGGCGCTGTGTGAGGGCGACCCGGTCTGCCGGGAAGCCCGGCCGTCCGCCGTGCCCGCCCCCTTGGTCGAACCTCCGGAACCGCCCGCACAGCCGGCCAGCAGACTCCCCGCCACCAGAAGGGCCACCCAACTCCCCAGCACGCCTCGGGCGTTGCTTTTCACTCAGTCCCCCGAAACCGCTCGCGTCGTCCGACTCCCCGAACGTAGACGGCTGAGAGGGAAGCAGCCTCAGTAGAAACACGTAACCGGTTACGTATTCCTCTGCGAGACGGCACTCGACGACCCATCAACCACGCCCGTCCGAGGGGAGGGGCACTGTTGGCCGTTCCGGCACCGTGCGGGACGACCGAAGCCGGGGGCGCAGCGTGTCTCGGACCGTACTCACACGGCACGTCGCCGGGGGCTCGGACCACCCGCCGACAGGGGCGGTCACCAGCAGGCAGCACCCGTCCCTGTCCCCGCTGACGGCCATCGGCTGTGATCGTCGGCGAACTCCGACGCCGGTCCAGGACCTCTGCCCGGTAACGATCCGGAAGCCTGTCCACATCGGTGACGTCCGGGCCCTTCTCCGCCTGTGTCTGCAGCTGGTACGCGGCCGACAACCGGGCCGGCCCCCGCTCGTGGGAGGCGCTCAGCCGACCCGTCGGGCGCGGGACCACGACCTCGTGTGATCACTCACGATCCGGCTCCCAGCCCTATGCGGGTCATGAGGCCCGCCAGCGCCGAGCGGGACGGTACGGAGGCCTTGCGGTAGATCGCAGACAGGTGCGTTTCGACTGTGCGCCGACTGAGGTGGAGCCGGGCGGCGATGTCCTGGTTGCTCAGGCCTTCCGCCACCAGTCCCGCCACCTCGAGCTCACGCGGCGTCAGTTCTGCCAGCTCCGCCGGAACTGCCGGCGTCTCCGCCATCACCTGAGGGCGGATCAACTCGGCCAGGTCCACGAGCAGGCGTGCGCCGCCGCCGACGGCGATCCGGTGGGCGCGGTGCCACATCGCGGCGGCGCGCGGGCCCTGACCGGCGCGCTGCACCAAGGGCGCCGCACGCAGCAGGGAGTATGCCTCCCACAGGGGCTGGCCGCAGCGGGCGTATTCCTGTGTGGCCGCGTCGAGGAGGCGTACGGCCTTGCCGGTGTCGCCGCGGTGCTCGGCCAGCGCGGCGTCGGCTCGCAGCGCGGCTGCGCGCTGACCGCGGAGGCCGAGCCGGTTGGCCTCGCGCGCCGCCTGTGCAGCCCAGCGTCCGGCCTGTTCGATGTCACCGGCGGCGAGGGCCGCGTTGGCGAGGGTGTCCAGCTGGCCCGGCCGGACCGACGGTTGCAACAGGGGAAGTCCGGGGCCCCCGCCGGCCGTCATGATGGCCTCCTGGGCGCGGTGCGGGTCGCCGCTCACGTACGTCGCGTGCCCGAGCATGCACCAGGCCAGGGCGGACCACCAGCCCTTGCTCCCGCTGGTTGCTGCGACGGCCTCTTCACCGGTGGTCAGGGCGCTGTCGTCCCCCAGCGGACGGGCCAGCAGCAGCACCAGCGTCTTGATGGCGAGAGTGAACGCCAGGAGGTCACGGCTGCCCGCGGCCCGCGCGATGGACTCCGCTTCCTCGGCCGCCTCCAGCGCGGACGGCAGGCGGCAGGTGGTGAGGTGGACGAAGGCCCTGCTCGTCAGCAGGTGCGGCAGGACATGGAGCTGTCCACTGCGGCGGGCGATGTCGAGGCCCCGGGTGATGTGCCGTTCGGCGTCGGTGTAGCGCTCCAGCAGGGTTTCGGCCCAGGCCAGCCAGACCAGCGACTCGCACAGATCCGTGAGGCCGGGGTCCGTCAGCGCGTCCGCGAGTCGGCAGGCGGCGTCCGCGAACCGGGCGGCCGCTTCCGTCTCGCCCTCGTAGGCCTCTCCCAGGGCCGCCAGGGCCAGGGCCGCCGCTTCACCCGTGGGGTCGTCGTCGGAGCGTGCGACGGCGACGGCTTGTGCCACGTCCGCGCGTACCTCGGGATAGGACGCGGTCAGCAGGGCGGACATGCCGAGGGCGAGCCTCAGCGAGACCGCTTGGCCGGGGGACGGGCCCGGATGGCGGGACAGCTCCCGGCGCAGCAGGGCGGTGGCCTCCGGGGAATGGCCGAGGTGCCGTTCCATGACGGCGCACTGGGCGATGGCCTCCGTACGCAGTTCGGGATGGTCCTTGCCCGATGCCTCGATCAGGGTGTGCAGCAGGTCCCGGCTCTCCCTGAGGTTCCCGCTGACGCCGAGCGCACGGGCACGCGCCAGGACGAGTTCGCCGCGCCGACGGGTGTGGGCGGGTGTGTCCGGCATGCGTCTGAGGACGACGTCCAGCAGGTGGGCGGCGGTGGCCGGCGCGGTCGACGCGAACTGCGCAGCGGCTTCGCTCAGTACGGCCGCGGCCTTGGGATCCCAGTCGGTCAGCGACCGTTCGACATGGTGAGCCCGCTCGGTGGCGGGAGCACCGTTGCGGGCCAGTTCCTGCGCGGTGCGGCGATGGACCTCGGCACGGCGGTGCGGGGCGATGTTCTCGTAGACCAGTGCCCGCACCAGCGGGTGGCGCAAGGCCCACCGGCCGCCCGGCCCGGCGCGCAGCACATCGCGCACCGCCAGAGCGCCGGTCTGGTCCTCCACGTATCGGACCGGGAGCCCGGTCGCCACGGCCAGCATGGCGGACGTGGCATGGTCGCCGAGCGCCGCCACCGCTTCGACGATGCAGTTCTGCGGCTCGGTCAGCGTGGTCAGTTCGTCGAGCAGCAGCGCCGCGAGCCCGCTGGGCACGCCGACCGCGTCTGTGGCGTCGGCATGGGCGGTGATGCTCCGCAGCGGCGCCCCGTTGCGGTACGCGTGCAACAGCGACAGCAGGTACAGAGGGTTGCCCTCGCTGGCGGCGTACAGCTGCTTGGCGTGGTCCTCGGGAACGTCACATGCCAGCGTCCGGATGGACTCCTGCTCGGGAAGCGGCTTCAGGGCGACGTGCAGCACGGCACCGCTGTCGGCACCGCGCGCCAGCGCCGCGATCAAGGACGTCGGTGTCTGCCGGGAACGCCGCGCCACGACCAGGAGGACCCGGCTGTGCGCCGGGTGCCGGATCAGGTGGTCCACGAGTTCGCGTGACGCGGGATCCGCCCAGTGCAGGTCGTCGATGGCCAGCACCAGGCCGCGCTCGCCCAGGCGCGCGAAGAACGCGGCGATCGCACGATGCGTCCCGAAGCGGGCAGCGGCGCCTCCGTGGGACGCGTCGCCCGGCAGGTGCCGGATGTCGTACAGCACCGATGCCGCTTCGGCGAGGGCTGGATCGGCGGCCGGTGGGCCGGGAGCAGCATCGGCGAGCGCGTCGGTGAACGCCTGGAAGGGAACGTGCTGTTCGTACTCCGTCGCCCGGCCGCGCAACACCGTGAAACCGGCCTGCTGAGCCCGGGCGCACGCTTCGCCGAGCAACCGGCTCTTGCCGATGCCGGGCTCACCGGCGATGTCGACGACCGCGGGCACTCCCGGCTGCCCCAGTCCGGCGAGCACGGTGTCCAGCTGTGCGAGTTCGGCGGATCTGCCCACCAGTGCTGCGTTCGCGCCCCCCACCGGCACACTTCCCCCTGTTCAACGATTCCTGTCCCCACCGACCACCCTACGGTCAGGCGCTGACACGCATGAGCCGCAGGGTGGCCGAAAGCCGAAACCCTGCTCATCGTGTTCGGATGCATCGCATACATCGCCCTGATGGGTTCACCGGGTTGTTGGGCGTTGGCGCGGGTGCTGGAGGAAGGCGATGAGAGCGGCTGTGAGTTCGGCGGGTGCGTCTTCTTGGACGAGATGGCCAGCACCGGCGATTGGCTCAAGTCGCGCGCCCGGGATGCGGGCAGCGAGCTCGCGTCCCTTTGCCACGGGAATCCAGGTGTCGTCCTGGCCCCAGCACACCAGTGTCGGGATGCTGATCTCGCCGTACCGGTCCTGCACCTCGTCGGTGCAGAGCTGGTCGGCCTGGGCGATCTGCCGGTAGAAGGCCGCCTGGCCGGGGTCGCCGAGCCAGGGCTGGACGAGCCGGTCGAGGACTGCCGGGTGCAGGCCGGGGCTGCTGGCCGAACTCATGTACTCGCGTACCAGTGCGTGGTGCAGTGTGGGCGGCAGTTGCTCGAAGACCTCTGAGTGCTCGCCGACAAGCCGGAAGAACGGGGACCCCCACGGCGCCAGAGCAACCGGGTCGACCAGAGCGAGCGCGCGGTAGCGGGCGCCGTGCAGCAGATGCGCCCGCAAGGAGACGGCACCGCCGAAGTCGTGGGCGACCACCAGGGGTTCCTCCAGGCCCCAGTGTGCCAGTAGCTCGGTGAAGACCCTGCCCTGAGCAGCCAGGGAGACATCCTGGCCGGCGGACTTCTCCGATGTCCCGTAACCGGGCATGTCCCACACGAATACCTGGTGATGGCGGGCGAGTGATCGGGCGACAGCGCGCCAGACATACGAGGAGAAGGGTGTGCCGTGGAGGAGCACGACCGGGTCCTGGCCGGGTTGTCCGAGACTCTCCCAGCGGACGTCGCCCGACGTGCTGCGGAATGTCTCGGCCAGCTGCCATTTACTCACGGGTGCTGTTCCTCTCGGTTGTGCCTCCGGCCCAAGCGGGATGATCAAGCCGGGTTCGGTCCGGACACCGTCACAGGTCTCGCGCCGTGCCCGGACAGGCGGGCGCGCTCGCGGCGTTGGGCGGCCAAGCCACCACCCGCCCGCGCACTACACCCTGTGCAGGCCGTGTGCTCGGGACACGGGCGTCTGGCTCTCACCGCTGCCTCCCCCGGGTCTGCCGCGGGGGGCAGGAGGGTGATCGTCCGTCAAGCTCCGTTGTCAGTGCCTCCCCATAGTGTGGAGACATCACTCGGGGAGCCTCGGAGAAGGAGCAGAAACGTGTCCGCCAACAAGATCCAGCACAAGGTGAATCACGTCGCGCTGGTAGTGGACTGTTCGGGTTCCATGCATCAGCACCAGAGTCAACTCATCCGTGTCGTGGACGAGTTCGTGGCAGGCTTGAAGGCCGAGTCGGACAGCCTCGGTCATGAGACCCGGATCAGCCTCTATTCCTTCGACCATAAGGTGGAGAACCTGGTCTGGGACATGGACGTGAAGCATCTGCCGTCCATGCGGGGGCTGTACAAGGTCAACAATGGCGCTACCGCCCTCATCGAAGCCTCTCTGAAGTCACTGGACGACCTGGGCCACATCTGGGAGGCGTACGGCGAGCACAGTTTCCTCCAGATCGTGGTGACGGATGGCGAGGAGAACGCCTCCGGCGGCGACAGACGGCACGACGGCGACATGGCCATCCTCGGCCCCTGGCTCGACAAGATCGCGGCGAAGATGGGCGCGCTTCCGGGCCACTGGACTTCCGCGATCCTCGTTCCGAACTCCCTGGCGAAGCGAACCGCCCAGAACTACGGCTTCCCGGCCGGAAACATCGCCATCTGGGATGCGGATTCCCAGGAGGGTGTCGAGGAGGCGATCGGTACCGTGCGCGCTGCCGCCACCAGCTTCCTCCGTGGTCGCGAGCAGGGCGTGCGCGGCACGAAGAACCTGTTCGCGGTCGGCCAGGACATATCGGTCGACGACGTGCGGGCGAACCTCGAACCGGTCCCGGCCGACAAATATCGGCTCCTGAAGGTCGACACGGAGGTCGAGATTCGATCCTTCGTCGATTCGCATCCGGGCGTGACGTACGAACGCGGGTCGTGCTACTACCAGCTGGGCACCCGGGTTCAGGTTCAGCCCGACAAGGAAGTCATCGTGGTCGAGAAGGACACTGACCGTGCATACACGGGCGACGCGGCACGCAGTCTTCTGTTCGGCACGGGTATCCAGGGGACCGTCTCCGTGAAGGCGGGGCGTAATCCCAAGTTGGAGGTATACGTGCAGAGTCGTTCGGTGAACAGAAAGCTCAAGCCTAAGACGCGTCTGCTCATCATGCTCTGAAATTCACGAGAAGGGCGTAGAGCAGGTGGTCCAGGACCAGTTGCGAAGGGTCGGGGACCTAACCCGATGTCGGTTCCGCGAGCACGGTCGTGCACGGCCTGGCCGCCCTGGCGGAGATCAAGACAATCGCCGCGATCACCACGAGCGGCACCAACGGAACCGGCTGTCCATGTGTCCCCCCAGCTCGCCGAGGTAGGCAGTGGCGGGGAGCACTAACAATCCAGCACATGCTGTGTCGTCTGTTTCCGTTACGCAGCGCAGCCGCGCGCTCGTGAAGGTGACCGTGTTCGCCGACATGGGCGGTGCCGGGTGTGGGCGGGGCCTTGTCGCGCCGCGCTGCGCATTCTCCCCAGGAGTCGGGAGAGGGTGCTGGAGGGCCTTCGCCAGAGCTAAGTTGATCAAGTGGATCAGGTTGCTGTCTACAACCAGTCGCGCTTCTTGAAGATGAGGTAGAGGCTGAAGCAGACGACCGCCATCAGCAGGATTGCGAAGGGGTACCCGCCCGCCCACTTGAGTTCGGGCATGTCTTCGAAGTTCATGCCGTAAATGGTTCCAACGAGTGTGGGAGCAAAGAGAATCGCCGCCCACGAGGAGATCTTCTTGATCTCCTCGTTCTGCTCGAAGCCCGCCTCCGCCATCGCCCGCATCTCTTCGTTCTGCTGCTGCGTCACCAGCGTCGCGTTGACCGTCAGGATGTCCGCCAGTGCCTGGCGGAAGCCGTCCACCCGTTCGCTCGTGTGCGTCACGTGGTCCGCCACGTCACGCAGGTAGCGCTGGAGTTCCTCGTCCGTGCCGTACTTGGCGAAGCCCGCCATCAGGCCGTGGAGCATCGCGACCAGAGGGCGGGTGGAGCGCTGGAACTCCACCATTTCGCGGGCCAGTTCGTAGATGCGGCGCGAGACCGCCGGGTCGCCGCCGAAGACCTGGGTCTCGATTTCGTCGATGTCGTTCTGGACGCCCGCGACGACCGGGGCGTAGCCGTCGACGACGGCGTCGAGGATCGCGTAGAGCACCGCCTCGGGGCCGAGCGCGAGGAGTTCGGGGGTCTCCTCCATGCGCCGGCGGACGGCCGACAGGTCGGGGGCCGCCCCGTGGCGGACCGTGATGACGAAGTCCCTGCCGACGAACACATGCAGTTCGCCGAAGTCGACCTCCTCCTGCGCGTCGAGGTAGCGGGCCGCGCGCAGCACCACGAACAGGGTGTCGCCGTAGCGTTCCAGCTTCGGGCGCTGGTGCGCCTCCAGGGCATCCTCGATGGCCAGCTCGTGAAGGTCGAACTCGGCGGCGAGGGAGTGCAGTTCGGACTCCGTCGGGCGGTGCACCCCGATCCAGGCCATACCGTCCGGGTACTCGCGCAGCTGGCGGTAGGTCTCCGCCAGCGAGTCGGGGGTCGCGACACGGCGGCCGTCGCGGTACAGCGCCGCCTCGACGACGCTGCCCTGCTCCTTGTGCACCGCCCCGGATCCCGGCTCCTGAGCGGCCGGAGGTGTGGGCAGCTGAGGTGCGCGTGGTGCGGGGCGCTGGCGCCAGTGGTGCCGCTTCGGGGGCCGTGGCATCGCGGACCTCGCCTCCCACCTCGGAAAACTGCTGCTTGCGGAACGTCGCAGGCAGGATATCCGGGTCCTGGGCCCGAACTTACCGGGTACCTTCAGGACAGAGCCTGTCCGCAAGGCTGAGTAGCGTACGCAGCATGGCGACGAAGACGACCCACCCCGTCCTGAGCAACCGTGCACTCAACCGCGCCACGCTGGCGCGTCAGCTCCTGCTGCGCCGCGCTCCCCGGTCCGAGATGTCCGTGGCCGGCGCCGTCGAGCATCTGGTCGGCCTCCAGGCACAGAACGTCAAGCCGCCGTACTACGCGCTCGCCGCGCGGCTCGACGCATTCGACCCCCAGGAGCTCTCCGCGCTGATGGAGTCCCGCGATGTCGCCCGGATCGTCACCCTGCGTTCCACCATCCACACACACACCGCCGAGGACTGTCTCGCCCTGCGGCCCTTTGCCCAGGCGGGCGGTCCCGACCGGGAGCTGAGGCTGTTCCGCGGTCGCCTGGACAGCGTCGATCTCGACCGGCTCGCCGCGTACAGCCGGGAGCTCGTCGAGGAACGCCCCCGCCCGGTCAAGGAGCTCCGGGAGGCCCTGCTCAAGGAGTGGCCCGGCACCGACCCGCTCGCGCTCACCGTCGCCGCGCGCTGCATGCTGCCGCTCGTTCAGGTCACTCCGCGCGGGCTGTGGGGCAGGAGCGGCCAGGTCACGCTGACCACCGCCGAGCGGTGGTTCAGCCGTCCGCAGGCGCCCGCCCCGGAGCCGGATGCGATGGTACGGCGCTATCTTGCCGCGTTCGGGCCGGCCTCGGTGCAGGACATGCAGACCTGGTCCGGGCTGACCCGGCTGCGGGACGCCTTCGAGAGACTGCGCCCCGAGCTCGTCACCTTCCGGAACGAGAAGGGCGTCGAGCTGTTCGACCTCCCCGAGGCGCCCCGGCCCGACGCCGACACCCCGGCCCCGCCCCGCTTCCTCCCCGAGTTCGACAATCTGCTGCTCTCGCACGCCGACCGCAGCCGGGTGGCGGCGCCGGACGTCAAGTCCCGTACATGGAAGGGAAACCAGGCCTACCGCGTTTTCCTCTTCGACGGCTTCCTCGGCGGGCTCTGGCTGCTGGAGGAGACCAAGGACCGCGCGGTGCTCACCATCCAGCCGTTCCTGCGGCTCACGGGTGCGCAGCGCTCGGCCGTGGCCGAGGAAGGGGAGGCCATGCTCGCCACCATGACCTCGGCCACCACCCGCGAGGTGCGGTTCGCGGAGTTCGCCGCATAGCGCTCGAGGGCTCGGCGCGCGGGGCTGCCGGCTCGGTAGACCGGGCAGCTCACCGCCGGCGCATCCCGACGGGTGCCACGGCTGGTCCGGCGGTCCGGCAGGCCGTGCGCGTACGCAGTCGGGCGGGGCAGCCCAGCGAACGCGGTAGCCCTGCACCGGGCGCGCGGCTCAGGGCAGCAGCCCCGCCCGCCGCGCCGCCGCCACCGCCCCCGTACGCGTGTGCGCGCCCAACTTGCGCATGGCCGAGCTCAGATAGGCCTTGACCGTCTCGGGCTTCAGACCCAGCCGCTCCGCCGCCGTCGCGTTCGTCGCCCCGCCGGCGACAGTGGCCAGCACGTCCAGCTCCCGCGGCGCCAGTGCCGCGACCGGATCGCGGTCGCGCGTACCGCCGGGAGAACCCGCCGCCGCCAGCCGTTCGCACAGGGCCAGCAACTCGGCGCGCAGCGCCCTGTCGGCGATCCGCGGCGCCAGCGCGCGCAGCTCGCCGTGCACCTCACGGACGTCCTCCAGGACTCCCGTACCACCGGCGACCGGCTCGCGGGCCGCGGCCAGCAGCCGTTGTACCTCGTCCCGTACCACCAGGGACTGCTCCAGGTCCCGTGCGACGGCCACGGCGGCGTCCAGGGTGCGCTCGCCCAGCGGGACCGGGGTACGCAGCGCCCCGTACAGCACACCCCGCACCCTGTGCCGTACGACGACAGGCACGGCAACCACCGAGCGCAGGCCCTCTGTCGCGACGGCGGCGTCGTATTCGTGGCTGATGTGCCGCGCCGACGGATAGTCGGTCACCGCGCACGGCCGGGCCAGCGCGATCGACTTGCCGCCCAGCCCGTTGCCCGGGCAGATGGCGAGGCCACGCAGCGCGCCCGTTCCCGCCCCGTGGAGCTCGGCGATGCGCAGGGGCCGGCCGTCCTGCAGCAGCCCGCCGAACGCCACGGGCAGACCGGTGGTCCGCCGCAGCCGCAGCAGCGCCGCCCGCATCTCCACCGCTTCGTCGGCTCCGCTCACGCGTTGATCCTCCTGCCGGTACCGATCGCTACCCGCTCGGGGTGACACAAGCACCCCCGTACGGGGGTAGTGAGACCTGCGTCACCGATTACACGATGTCGAATGCCGGTCCCGCAATGAGGAGGACATATGACGTCTGGCAGCGCGACGGAGAGGTTCCGGGCCGCGCGGGACTTCCTGCTGCAGCACCGGGAGGACTACGCGGCGGCGTACGAGGGCTTCGCCTGGCCGCGGCTGGAGTACTTCAACTGGGCGCTCGACTGGTTCGACGTCATCGCCGAGGGCAACGACAGTCCGGCGCTGCAGATCGTCGAGGAGGACGGCCCCCGCTCCCGGTTCTCCTTCGCCGAGATGTCCACCCGCTCGAATCAGGCCGCCACCTGGCTGCGTGCCCAGGGCGTGCGCGCGGGCGACCGGATCCTGGTCATGCTCGGCAACCAGGTCGAGCTGTGGGAGACCGCCCTCGCCGCGATGAAGCTGCGCGCCGTCATGATCCCCGCCACCCCGCTGCTCGGTCCGGCCGACCTCCGTGACCGGGTCGACCGCGGCCGGGTGCGCCATGTGATCGTGCGCGGCGAGGACGTGGCCAAGTTCGACGAGGTGCCCGGTGACTACACCCGGATCGTCGTCGTCGGCGGCGAGCGGCCCGAGGGCTGGCTGCCGTACGAGGACGTGTACGCGAGCCCCGGCACCTTCGAGCCCGACGGGCGGACCCGCGCCGAGGACCCGCTGATGCTCTACTTCACCTCCGGCACCACGGCCCGGCCCAAGCTGGTCGAGCACACCCATGTCTCGTACCCCGTGGGCCATCTGGCGACGATGTACTGGATCGGTCTGAAGCCCGGCGATGTGCATCTGAACATCTCCTCGCCCGGCTGGGCCAAGCACGCCTGGTCGAACCTCTTCGCCCCGTGGAACGCCGAGGCCTGCGTCTTCATCCACAACTACACGCGGTTCGACGCGGCCCGGCTGATGGCGGAGATGGACCGCGCGGGAGTCACCAGCTTCTGTGCGCCACCGACCGTGTGGCGGATGCTGATCCAGGCGGACCTCAGCATGCTCGCCACCCGCCCGCGCGAGGTCGTCGCGGCCGGAGAACCGCTCAACCCCGAGGTCATCGAGACCGTACGGCGCGAGTGGGGTCTGACGATCCGCGACGGTTTCGGGCAGACCGAGACGGCGGTACAGGTCTCCAACAGCCCAGGCCAGCTGCTCAAGGCGGGCTCGATGGGCCGGCCGAGCCCCGGCTACAGGGTCGAGCTCCTCGACCCCGTCACCGGGCAGCCGGGCGCGGACGAGGGGGAGATCTCCCTCGACCTGTCCGCAGCCCCGGTCGGGCTGATGACCGGCTACCACGGCGATCCGGAGCGTACGGCCGAGGCGATGGCCGGCGGGTACTACCGCACCGGCGACATCGGCGCACGCGACGCCGACGGGTACATCACCTACATCGGGCGCTCCGACGACGTGTTCAAGGCATCCGACTACAAGATCTCGCCGTTCGAGCTGGAGAGCGCGCTGCTGGAGCACGAGGCGGTCGCGGAGGCTGCCGTGGTGCCCGCGCCGGATCCGGTGCGCCTCGCGGTGCCGAAGGCGTACATCGTGCTCGCCGAGGGCTGGGAGCCGGGCCCCGACACGGCGAAGCTGATCTTCGCGCACTCGCGGGCGGTGCTGGCACCGTACAAGCGCATCCGCAGGCTGGAGTTCTCGCAGCTGCCCAAGACCGTCTCCGGCAAGATCCGCCGGATCGAGCTGCGCGAGCTCACGGCACGGGGCTCGGCAACCGAGTACAACGAGGGGGACCTGCGATGACGACCCTTTCCTACGCGCACGGCACCGGCGCGACGGAGCTGCTCGGCGACACCATCGGGCGCAACCTCGACCGGACGGTCGCCGCATGGCCGGACCGCGAAGCGCTGGTGGACGTTCCCTCGGGGCGGCGATGGACGTACGCCGAGTTCGGCGCGGCCGTCGACGAGCTGGCGCGGGCCCTGATCGCGAGCGGTGTCGCCAAGGGCGAGCGGGTCGGCATCTGGGCGGTCAACTGCCCCGAGTGGGTACTGGTCCAGTACGCGACCGCCCGCGTCGGCGCGATCATGGTGAACATCAACCCGGCCTACCGGGCCCATGAGCTCGAGTACGTACTCAACCAGGCCGGGATCTCAACTCTCGTCGCCTCGCTCGCGCACAGGACGAGCGACTACCGGGCCATGGTGGAGCAGGTGCGCGAGAGGTGCCCGGCGCTGCGGGAGAGCGTCTACATCGGCGACCGGAGCTGGGACGAGCTTCTCGCGCGCGGTGCGGCCGGACCACAGGAGCAGGTGGCGGCCCGCGAGGCATCGCTCTCCTGCGACGACGCGGTCAACATCCAGTACACCTCGGGCACCACCGGCTTTCCGAAGGGAGCCACCCTCTCCCATCACAACATCCTCAACAACGGCTATTTCGTGGGGGAGTCGATCGCCTACTCGGAACAGGACCGGGTCTGCATCCCGGTCCCGTTCTACCACTGCTTCGGCATGGTGATGGGAAACCTGGCGGCCACCTCGCACGGCGCCTGCATGGTCATTCCGGCACCGTCCTTCGACCCGGCGGCGACGCTGCGCGCCGTCCAGCAGGAGCGCTGCACCTCCCTGTACGGCGTACCGACGATGTTCATCGCCGAGCTGAACCTCCCCGACTTCACCATGTACGACCTGAGTTCGCTGCGCACCGGCATCATGGCGGGCTCACCGTGCCCGGTGGAGGTGATGAAGCGAGTGGTCGCCGAGATGAACATGGCGGAGGTGTCCATCTGTTACGGCATGACCGAGACCTCGCCGGTCTCCACCCAGACGCGGCGCGACGACGACCTGGAACGCCGCACCGGCACGGTGGGCAGGGTGCTTCCGCACGTCGAGGTCAAGGTGACGGACCCGGTGACGGGTGTGACGCTGCCCCGCGGCGAGGCGGGCGAGCTGTGCACCCGCGGCTACAGCGTGATGCTCGGCTACTGGGAGGAGCCGCAGAAGACCGCGGAGGCGGTCGACGCGGGCCGCTGGATGCACACCGGCGATCTGGCGGTGATGCGCGAGGACGGCTGTGTGCAGATCGTCGGCCGGATCAAGGACATGATCATCAGAGGTGGGGAGAACATCTACCCGCGCGAGATCGAGGAGTTCCTGTACTCCCACCCCAAGATCGCCGACGTCCAGGTGGTCGGCGTGCCCGACGAGCGGTACGGCGAGGAGATCCTCGCCTGCGTGATCCCGCGCGACCCGTCGGACCCGCCGACGCTGGAGGACATCACCGCGTACTGCCGCGAGCAGCTTGCCCACTACAAGATCCCGCGCGGGCTGGAGATCCTGGACATTTTCCCGATGACGGTCAGCGGCAAGGTCAGAAAGGTGGAACTGCGCAGCCGGTACGGCCCCGGGAGCGGGGAAGGCCGCGGCACGCCCTAACTGCCCGAGCCGCCGCCGCAGCCGTGGATGTCGGTGCCGGTGGATCCGCTGCCGGAGGCGCTGTTGAACACGGCGAAGCCGGTGTTCCGGCTGCCGCCGCCGAGCAGCCCGCCGTCCCGCGCGAAGTGGGGGACATGCAGCGTCAGCGCCCGGTCCCCGTACAGGGCCACGGACATCAGGACGCGCTGCTCGCCGGGCCTGCCCCGCAGCGGCCGCTCCTCCACGGGGTGTCCCTCGCGCAGGGCGACCAGTAGCCGGCGGGCCGCGCGGGTCTGCCGCGGCACCGCCCACAAGGCGGCGGCGACCACCACGGGGACCGCTGAAATCCCCAGCTTGAGGGGCGGGTCGGTGGCGGTCGCCGGGGTGAGGAGCAGTCCGGCCGTGATCGTGACGGGTACGGCGCAGAGCAGGATGCGGGACATCCGCCAGCGGGCGTTCGTGCGCAGCAGTCCGGCGGCGGCGCACTCGTCGCGCAGCGAGTTGAGCGCCTTCTGCACGCGCGCCGTGCTCACGAGCATCCGCACGCCCAGCGGTCGGCGCAGTGAGGTGTGCACGGCGAGCTGCAAGCGGTCGCGTACGGCGACGGGTGCCCAGCCGTCGGTCCGTAGCGTCCCGTGCCGCCCGGTGGTGACGACGCCGCGCTGCTGGAGCGCGACGAGGGCCACGACCACGGCTGCGCGGCGGCCGCCGCGCAGCAGGGCGACCGACTGCGCTCCGGGTGCGGCACAGGGTGTCGGCGTACCCGGCCGCAGCACCGCCGCGGCCACCGCCAGACACACCGCTGCCGCGCCGATGAACCACCACATGTCCAGGGGCATTGCGCCCACCTCCCCCCGAGCCGCGCCCATGCCGTGCAGATGTTGTGCCCGGCCGGGGGCGGGTGCGAAGCACAAAGGGGAAGGTTCAGAGCTTTATTTGAGCCTTGGACCGGTTCGCGGCGGTACGCGCCGAGCTCGCGCCCCCGAGCATCAGGCGCCGACGGAGATCAGGTCGTCCGCCGGGCCGTTCACCGGCTGGGGGCAGCCGGTGAGGTCAAGGACGAACAGCGGGATACCGAGGGCGTCGGCGCGGGTCCGGGCGTCGTCCGCGTAGCCCGCGAGCGAGAAGAAGACGCTTGCCGCCGAGGCGCTCAGCCCGTTCAGCCACAGGCACTCGATGTCGCGCAGGGTGGCGGGGCGGGTGGACGATTCGACCTGGGCGACCAGACCTGGTCCGCGCAGATCCATGCCGGAGGCGGGCCTGACGTCCGGCTGGACCACATCGCGGAAGCCCAGCCACTTCAGATAGAAGGCGGCCGCTGTGACCGCGTCGCGTGCCGTGCGGATGGTGACCGGCCGGAAGGAGGGACGACGGGCCGCGACGGCCGTGCGGGGCAGCGGTATGTGGGTGGGGCCGTCGGCCGGATCCCGGCGTTCGGCGGGCCCGGGCGGTGGTGGCGCGGACGGGGAGGCCGGGACGGGGGGCGCGCCGGCCGGCCGGACCCGTATGCGGAGCACGGTCCCGCAGGAGCAGCCGAGCTCGGGCTGGGGCCACTGGTCCTGACGGTCGCACTCAAGGCAGCGCACGGTCACCCAGTCGTCCGTCCAGGTGCGGTGCGTGATCGGCTCGGGGGGAGCGTCGCGCAGCAGCGGGGGTGCGAGCGGGGCGCCGCACGCGCACGGGAAGACGGGCGGCGCGTAGAGGTGGTCCCGGCGGCACGCAGGGCAGCGCACCGGCACGCTCTCGATCATCATGGCCCCTCCCCACCGCTCTCTCCGGGCTGCGGTCCATCGTCCATCAACGGCGGGGACTTGGCGAGGCACTTCGGGGACTCGGCCGGTTCCCCCTCCCGCTCCGGTCCTGACGGTCCGCCCCTGCCTTGACGCCGTACCGGCGGCGTCCTACATTTCTTTCCGTATAGCAGAATTGAATTTCCGTATCCCGGAATCAGTTGGAATCGAAGCTCTCAGGTGGCGCGACAGAGCCCGATCCGCCAGGCCGAAGCAGGAGCACCCCATGCCTCGTATGACCGCCGCCCGCGCGGCTGTTGAGATCCTCAAGCGTGAAGGCGTCACCCGCGCGTTCGGTGTGCCGGGCGCGGCGATCAACCCCTTCTACAAGGCCCTCCAGGCCAGTGGCGGCATCGATCACACGCTCGCCCGCCATGTCGAGGGCGCGTCCCACATGGCCGAGGGCTACACCCGGGCCGCCGCCGGCAACATCGGGGTCTGCATCGGCACCTCGGGCCCGGCCGGCACCGACATGATCACCGGCCTGTACTCGGCGATCGGTGACTCGATTCCGATCCTGTGCATCACCGGCCAGGCCCCGACCTCCGTAATCCACAAGGAGGACTTCCAGGCCGTCGACATCGCCTCGATCGCGGGGCCGGTCACCAAGGCCGCGACGACGGTCCTGGAGGCCGCGCAGGTCCCCGGCGTGTTCCAGCAGGCGTTCCATCTGATGCGCTCGGGCCGCCCCGGGCCGGTCCTCATCGACCTGCCGATCGACGTCCAGCTCACCGAGATCGACTTCGACCCGGACACGTACCAGCCGCTGCCGCTCTTCAAGCCGTCCGCGACGCGCGCCCAGATCGAGAAGGCGATCTCCTTCCTCCTCGAGTCGCAGCGCCCGCTGATCGTCGCAGGCGGCGGCGTCATCAACGCCGACGCCTGCGAACTGCTGGTCGAATTCGCCGAGCTCACCGGCACCCCGGTCGTCCCGACCCTGATGGGCTGGGGCACCATCCCGGACGACCACGAGCTGTACGCCGGCATGGTCGGACTGCAGACCTCGCACCGCTACGGCAACGCGAACTTCCTCGAGTCCGACTTCGTCCTCGGCATCGGCAACCGCTGGGCCAACCGTCACACCGGTTACAAGCTGGACGTCTACACCAAGGGGCGGAAGTTCGTCCACGTCGACATCGAGCCCACCCAGATCGGCAGGATCTTCGCCCCCGACTACGGCATCGCCTCCGACGCCAAGGCCGCGCTGGAGCTGTTCGTCGAGGTCGCCCGCGAGCTCAAGGCCGCCGGGAGGCTACCCGACCGCAGCACGTGGGTCGCCGCCACCAACGAGCGCAGGGCGACGCTGCAGCGCCGTACACACTTCGACCATGTGCCGCTCAAGCCGCAGCGCGTCTACGAGGAGATGAACCGAGCGTTCGGCCCCGAGACCCGGTACGTCACCACCATCGGCCTCTCCCAGATCGCCGGCGCGCAGATGCTGCACGTCTACCGGCCGCGCCACTGGATCAACTGCGGCCAGGCCGGCCCCCTCGGCTGGACCATCCCCGCCGCACTCGGTGTCGCCACGGCCGACCCCGAGTCCCCGGTGGTCGCCCTGTCCGGGGATTACGACTTCCAGTTCATGATCGAGGAACTGGCCGTCGGCGCGCAGCACCGGATCCCGTACGTCCACGTCCTGGTGAACAACTCCTACCTGGGCCTGATCCGCCAGGCGCAGCTCGGCCTGGACATCGACTACCAGGTCACCCTGGAGTTCGAGAACATCAATGCCCCGGAGCTCGGCGTCTACGGCGTGGACCACGTCAAGGTCGTCGAGGGACTGGGCTGCAAGGCGATCCGGGTCACCGAGCCGGACCAGCTGTTGCCGGCGTTCGAGCAGGCGAAGAAGCTCGCCGCCGCGTACCGGGTCCCGGTGGTGGTCGAGGCGATCCTGGAGCGGGTCACCAACATCTCGATGAGCACGACGGCGGACATCAGCAACGTCGTGGAGTTCGAGGAGCTCGCGACCGAGCCCGGCCACGCGCCCACGGCGATCAAGCCGCTCACGGTCTGACGCACAACGCGGACGGAGGGCCGGTCGACCCGAGAGGGCAACCGCCCCTCCGGCGTGGTCACGTGAGCTGAGTCGAGGTGCTCGTCTGCAATGGCCTCGTCGCCAACGCGGCACGGAAACGGGGCCGTTGAGCGTTCCGGGGGGCGGGTGCAGGGTGCGCAGTACAGAGCCTCGCTCCCGGCGATCAGCGGGCTCATGGCCTTCCGCGGCTGAGGGTGTCCGGCCGCATGCGGCAGCGAACGCGCATGCTCGCCGGTCAGCCGCGCGGCGGCGGTGTGACGGACAAGGGTGACTGGTGGGCCAGCGATGTCTGTGCAACATCATTAAGATTCCCACCAGTTGAACGCCGAAGAGGCGCTGCCACCCGGGGGACTCCTGTGCGATCTGTGAATCGGCCCACCACGTACTTGATGCTCGCGTCCGCCACCATGACCGTGCTTGCGGGGTGCACCAACAGTTCTTCCGGAGAAGAGGGACAGCCGGCGCCGCCGACGACCGGCCCCAGCGCGAAAGCGTTCGATCCTCCGCTCACGTTCGGCAGGGACGTCGAGCTGGAGCGCGAGGAGGAGGAGCAGACACGGGACGTCGGCTTGCGCGGCCGCACCGCCTATGTGCTCGAGGACACCGCTCTTGACGCCTACGACACCAGGACCGGACGGAAGCTCTGGTCCGTCTCGGACCCGGAGACTTTCGACACCGGCGCAACACAGCGCACTGCCGACAAGGAGTCGGCCCCGCTGGTCTTCGTGGAGCAGGGCCGGCACACCGTCGTGCTCTTCGCTTTTCAGAACACCACACAGGGCACCGGTACCGGCGTCAGCCGGACGTCTGTCCATCTGCGTGCCGTGGACGCGGACACAGGCAAGGTGTCGTGGACTGCGGAGCTGCCGGTGCCGGCCGCGAAGGACGTCGGCATCTCCTCCCAGGCCGTCGTCGGCGCGGACGGGGAAACCGCCGTCGTCGCCGTCCGCACGACCTCCAGCGACCCACACGACGACACCAGCACTGCCATCACCTACGGCGTCGACCTGAATACACACCGGGTCACATGGGAGCAGAAGGACTTCGAGGCCGCGGCGGTCGACAGCGGGGGCGTCGTCGGAGCGCAGATTCCCGACACTGCCGAGGTCGACTCCGAAGGCTGGGTCGCTACGGACGACGCACCCATCGCTCTCGTGGGCCGTAGCGTCGCCGACGGAGCCGTCCGCTGGAAGGATCCCCGCGAACTGTTCGGGCTCAAGGTCGAGCGGGTGGGAGGCGGCCTGTTCAGGGCACGGGTCAACGTGGAATTCAAGGAGCACCCGGCCGACTACCAGCTGCTCGATGTGAGCACGGGCAGGCTTCCGGCCGGAATGACCGCGGGGAGCTTGGCCGCGCTCGACGGCGAATGCGTCCACGACCAGCGCTCGGTCGTCGTGTGCGCCGGCGAGAGCGTAATGAACGCATGGGACACCCGCAGGCACAAGATGCTCTGGACACTCTCCGAGGACGACGCCTCGCGCAACGTTCCCACGCTACTCACCGCCTGGCACGGAGCCGTCTACGCCTGGAACGACGACAACGCAGGCTATGTCGTCCTGGATGGCACGACCGGCAAGGACCGCGGGACCTTCGAGGGCGCACACGTGTACCTCGTGAACGAGTACGGCGGCCTCGATGTGGGTCTCACCGCCTATCCGGCGACCGGCTGACATTCCTCGACCCAACCCGCGGGCAGGCGGCGGCCCTCCCGTGGGGAGGACGGGAGGGACGGCGCGCCAACCGGGCGTCGCCGCAGCGGGCCGGGGTGCGCACAGCATGCAGGTGATCCGGGCACCGGGGATAGAGGCGTGACCGAAGAACGTCGGCATATGCGCGAGTGCCCGCCCCTGACGGCGGGGCGGGCACGGTACCTGACCTGATGTCAGGATGGCCGGAGGAGGCTTCCTATCCCTGCTCCCAGGGCCAGACCGCGTTCCGTCCGGCGTCCAGCAGCGGGATCATCGCGAACGCCGAGTCCGTCAGCCCGCCCATCGCGTGCCGGTTCCCGCCGCCCGACGGCATCGCCCCCGCCTTGTAGCCGGCCATGTTCCACATGTACACCGGCACATGCTGCGGAACGAGGTCGTCGATCCGGGTCTCGGGCATGCCGCCCCACTGAGCCCCGTGGCAGTTCGACGGCAGCCAGCCGGGGCGAGTCTGCTCGTCGGTGACGATGACGACCCGGTCGTGCCGGTCATAGTGCTGCTTGACCGCGGACGGGATGTCGGTGCCGCTGATCTGCCCGAACCGCTCGATCAGCCGCAGCACGCTGCCTCCCTTGGGGACGTCCATCGCCTTGCTGGTCATACCGAACTCGACCAGCGTGGGCGCGGCCGCGCGCGCCGCCAGGGCCGAACCGAACACCGCGGCCTGCTCGGCGAGCGGGATGTCCGACCGGTTCGCGGTCGAGTAGCCGTAGCCCGGGAACATGCTCGGGGAGCGGTCGACCAGGATCAGCGTCCGCCCGGGCAGAGCGGGCACGTTCGCCAGCGCGTGCCCGAGCGCCTGCTCCAGCGCGTGCGCCCACCGCAGCGACGGAGCGTGCTTGTACGCCGCCCAGAACCGGAACGGGAACACCCGCGAGCGGCGCACCTCCTCCGCGTCCGAGATCTTCGAGGCGACCCGCGCCGCGACCTCGTCGGAGACACCGGCCTCGTCGAAGTTCCGCAGGTTCCGGATGAGCGCCATGAGGCCCATCGACGGAATGACGGCCTCCCATGCCGCGGCGTCCATCGGACCCTGCAGCCAGCCGGCCAGAGCCTCCCACGTCATGCCGGCGTCCTGGGGCAGGCCGCGGTCGAGCAGCAGCCCACGGCGGTCCGCGACCGGCACACTCATGAGCGCGGCGCGCTGCCGCAGCATCACCAGCCGTGCGGGGATGTCCTCGCCGTTGCCGTGGCGGCGGTCGAGAGCGTGGCGGAAGAGGTCGCCCTGCCAGGGCCTGTCCGGGGCGGGCGACGCGTGCACGAGGTTGAGGACGTCGCCGAACCGGTAGCCCTTGGAGTCGGTGTCGTACTTGAGGAGGCTGTTGTGCGCGAGGAAGCCGTCGGCAATGAACGTCCGCGCAGACGTACTCATCGTGACGTTCTCGCGCATGCCCAGCGGTTCCACCGCTGTCACATTCGCCCAACTGGATCCGGGCGCGACATGCGGGCCCTTTGATACAAGGTCCCCATCGACCCACAGCCGGTCCCGAGACAGCCGTATCGGCTGCACCGTGCCGAGTAGCCGCATGGCCTCGTATCGACCGCCAAGGATCTTGAGTACCTCCTTCGTGTGTCGATTCCCCTTGGGCTCGTACTGCTGGATTGAGAACTGAAAACCGAGGTGCTTGAGGATCACCTTCGAGTGCTCCAGCGTCGGGCCCACGTTCTGGCCGACTCCGACGGACTTGTGATTGATGTAGCCCTCGCCGTCAAGGTATCCGGCGAGCCAGCCGGCCTCATACGAGTAGTCCACCGCCCAGGGCGCCCCGAAGAAGACGAGCTTGTCCGCTACCTTCAGATCACCGGCACGTCGCCACTCCCGGTTCCGGGAGTTGTTCGTCACAACGAACATGTGGTCAACCGATACGGATGTCTCGCCGCGATCCGTGACGACCTTGACCGTCTCCAGCATGGCGTTCCGTGTCGCTGTCACCACGGAGACTCGCATCTTGGCCGACTGCCCCTTGCCTTTCCCGCGCACCTCTTCGTCGAAGCCCACGAGTTCGTCACCAACGAGGAGCTCACCAGCTCGAACCCATGTCAGGTCCCGCTTGAGCACGAGCGTGTCAGGGGTGACGCAGCGTTCGCTGTACAGCCGCCGTACGGCGTCGGCGATGCCGCGCTTCACCGGCTTCGGGATGTTCCGGCCGTAGCGCGAGGTCCAGTAGCCCAGGAGCTCGCCCGGCTCGTCGGCACGCTGCAGGACCGAAGCGATGACCTGCCGTGAGTGGCCGTGCGCCGCACGTGTGAGCCGCTCCGCGGTGAACTCGGCCGCGCCGACGAGCGCCGCGGTGCGCATGTTCCCCTCGCCGCGCAGCCACTTCAGCAGGCCGGCGGTCCACTCGGGATCCTCGATCGCGAGCCGGCGGACGAGACCCTCGAAGCGGTCGTCACGCTCGGCGCCCTTCTCGTAGAAGGTGTCGACGCCGACGAGGTTGGACACGGCGAGAAGGAAGAGTTCGCTCTTGGCATCCCGGAGATGCCCGGTCGCGCCCTCGTAGGTCGGCGTGGTCCGCCCGGTCGTGGTCACGGGCGAGCCACCGGCGGGGCGGGTGGTGCGGGTGTTGAAGCGTGCCACGGAAGGATCCCTCGTAATGGAGGGGAGGCTCAGCATGGGGGCGCCCGAGATCGAGGTCGGCGACGGAGACATGGATGCTGGGCCGCTGCACCGCAGTCCGGCCGGAGCCGGACCGCCGGGATTCGAACCCGGGTCCTCTTTTTGACAGAAAGAAGTATCCGCTGCCTGCGCACCGGGCGCCCCGATGCTGTGCCTCCCGAGATCAAGGACGGCCTGCGGCGCGATTCACCCAAAGAAGTAGCCGCCGGCCTGCGCACCGGGAGGTGCGAGATTGTGAAGTTGTGCGCCCAGAGGTCAAGTTCGGTGCAGGTACGTAAGGTGCTCTGCCGATTGAGCTACGGCAGCCTTTCGGCGCCGGTGGGACTCGAACCCACAACCACCCCATTAACAGTGGAAGTAACCCGCTCCTTCGCACCTGGGCACCGTCACCGTAACCGTGAAGTCCGTTCGTGCGCACGTGAGTTTTGACTGACGGGGCCCATGACGTTGCTGCCGCCCGACGGTGCGAGGCCGGCGTGCCGGAACGTTCGCGCCGCCGGGCGGGATCCGTGGGGTCCCGGGGACCGCGGCGGGGCGATGGGCTCTCCGGCCGGCCCTTCCTTCATGTCAGGAAAGGGGCGGGGAGGCCCGAACCACCGCACTGGCTCGCACGCCGCCGCGGTCCTCCAGGTGTCCTCGCCGCAGGCCGTCGTTCATGCGGCCGACGGTTCGGACGGCGTACGGAAGGCGGACCTTCCGGTCGACTCCCGTACGCGGCCAGGGCGTTGCATGATGCTGCTGCCCGAGAGCTCAGTCCTCGCGCAGGGCCCGGACCGCCTCCTCCACGCGCTTGCCGTAGTCGGCGTCCGCGGCGTGGAAGTGGGCCAGGTTCTTCTCGATCACGTCGTCGCGGGTGACCTGGGACAGGCCGCCGGCGATGTTCGCGACCAGACGCTGCTTCTCCTCCTGCGACATCAGACGGTAGAGCTCGCCTGCCTGGAAGAAGTGGTCGTCCTTGACGTGTTCAGGCGCGGGGTGGGTGCCCGTCCAGCCGTGGACGGCCAGTGGGGCCGACAGTGCGGAGTCCGTCTGGGCCGGGCCCGCGTACGAGTTGGGCTCGTAGTTCTTCTCATGGCGCGAGCCGTTGCGTGTGGCCATGAAGCCGTCGCGCCCGTAGTTCTCGGCAGATCCGCCCGGCACGGCCCTGGGCGCGTTGACCGGCAGGTGGGTGTGGTTCACACCGAGGCGGTAGCGATGGGCGTCCGCGTACGCGAACAGCCGGCCCTGGAGCATCCTGTCCGGCGAAGGGCCGATGCCGGGAACGAAGTTGTTGGGCGAGAACGCGGCCTGCTCGACCTCGGCGAAGACATTGTCCGGGTTGCGGTCGAGGACCAGGCGGCCCACGCGCTGCAGCGGGTAGTCGCTGTGCGGCCACACCTTTGTCAGGTCGAACGGGTTGAAGCGGTATTCCGCGGCCTCGGCCGCCGGCATGATCTGGACGTACAGGGTCCAGGACGGGTTCACCCCGCGCTCGATGGCCTGGAGCAGGTCCGTCTGGTGCGAGTCGGCGTCGCTGCCGACCACTTCGGCGGCCTGCTCGGACGACAGGCAGCGGATGCCCTGGTTGGTCTTGAAGTGGTACTTCACGAAGAAGGCCGCGCCGGCCGCGTTCGTCCACTGGTAGGTGTGGGAGCCGTAGCCGTTCATATGCCGGTACGAGGCGGGGATGCCGCGGTCGCCCATCAGCCAGGTGATCTGGTGCGTCGCCTCGGGGGCGTGCGCCCAGAAGTCCCAGACGTTGTCAGGCTCCTGCTTGCCCGTGAAGGGGTCGCGCTTCTGCGAGTGGATGAAGTCGGGGAACTTGATCGGGTCCTTGATGAAGAACACCGGGGTGTTGTTGCCGACGAGGTCGTAGTTGCCCTCTTCGGTGTAGAACTTCAGCGCGAAGCCCCGGGGGTCGCGCACCGCGTCGGCGCCGCCGAGTGAGTCGGCCACGGTCGAGAAACGCAGGAACGTCTCGGTCCGCCTGCCCAGCGCGGAGAGGAAGTCCGCCTCGGTGAAGCCGGTGACGTCGTCGGTCACTTCGAAGTATCCGTACGCGCCGCTGCCGCGCGCGTGCACCACGCGCTCCGGAATACGCTCACGGTTGAAGCGGGCGAGCTTCTCCAGCAGGTGCTGGTCCTGCAGGAGGAGCGGGCCCCCGACGCCGGCGGTGGCGGAGTTCTGGTTGTCGGCGACAGGGGCGCCGGACTCGGTCGTGAGCACGCGCTTCGACATCGTGGCCTTCCGTACGGGAGTTGCACTGGTGACGGTCCGAGGAGCGTAGATACGCCCCAGAGGAAACGTCAACAGTTTGTTGAAGTTGAGAGATGGGGTTCCGGCCGGCGCCGACGCCTGGGCGCGACAGGACAGGTGTCGGCGCCGGCACCGACCGGAAGCTTGCCGGGGCCTTGCACGGCCCGGGCCTTACCGGGGCCCTGGTTGGCCAGCGCCTTGCCCGGTCCGTGTAGGCCGGGGCGGGGGCCGTCGGTGGTTGCTGCCCGGTGGTGGGTTTCCATGGGGCAGGCCACGGGGCCGGGGTTGACCAGGGTCTTGCCCGGGCCGGGGCGGGGGCGTTGGTGGTTGCTGTTCGGTGGTGGGTTTCCATGGGGCAGGCCCACGGGTGGCGCCAGGTCAGACCTGGGTGCCGGAGAGGCGCTCGACGGAACGGAGCAGGGCGGAGTGGTCCAGGCCGCCGTCGCCCTGGGCGCGGAGGGAGGCGACCAGTTGGGCGACGACCGCTCCGACGGGCAGGGCGGCGCCGACGTTGCGGGCGGCGTCGGTGACGATGCCCATGTCCTTGTGGTGCAGGTCGATCCGGAAGCCGGGCGTGAAGTCCCGGTTCAGGAAGTTGTCCTTCTTACGGGTCAGCACCGTGGAGCCGGCCAGGCCGCCGTTCAGGACGTCCAGTGCGGCCTGGAGGTTCACGCCGGACTTCTCCAGGAAGACCACGGCCTCGGCACACGCCTGGATGTTGACCGCCACGATCAGCTGGTTGGCGGCCTTCACCGTCTGGCCGGAGCCGTGCGGGCCGCACAGCACGATGGTCCTGCCGAGGGCCTCGAGGATCGGCAGGGCGCTGTCGAAGTCGGACTGCTCGCCGCCGACCATGATGGACAGCACCGCCTCGATGGCACCGGCCTCACCGCCGGAGACGGGGGCGTCGAGCACCCGGATTCCCTTGTCGGCCGCGACCTTCGCCAGGTCGATCGAGGTCTGCGGGGTGATCGATGACATGTCGATCAGCAGCGCGCCGGACTTCGCGTTGTCCAGGATTCCGTCGGGGCCGTAGGCGATGGCCTCGACCTGGGGCGACGCGGGCACCATCGTGATCACCACATCGGCGTCCTTGACCGCCTCCGCGAGGGAGGGGGCCGCGGTGCCGCCGGCCGCGGCGAGGCGGTCCAGCTTGTCCTGCTCCAGGGTGTAGCCGGTGACGGAGTAGCCCGCCTTCAGCAGGTTCTCGGACATCGGGGAGCCCATGATGCCGAGGCCGATCCACGCAATCCTGGGTTGGGTCGGGTGGGGCGAATCCACACGGGCCGGGCGGGCGGGGTCTGCGTGGGTGCTCATGAGGGTGCCTTCCTAACGGCATCAATACGTCAGCGAGTTCAGCGAGACCGGCGGGCCGCGCGGGCCTGGGCGGGCAGCCACTCGAACGACTCGGCGCTCGGACGGTCGCCGGCCTTGTACTCCAGGCCGACCCAGCCGCCGTAACCGGCCTTCATCAGCTCGTCGAGGAGCTGCTCCAGCGGGAGCGAGCCGGTGCCGGGAGCGCCCCGGCCCGGGTTGTCCGCGATCTGGACGTGGCCGGTCTTGTCGGCGTACGCCGCGATGACCTGGCTGACGTCCTCGCCGTTCATCGACAGGTGGTAGATGTCCAGCAGGAACTTCGCGTTCCCGAGGCCCGTCGCCGCGTTCACCCTGTCGACGACCTCGATCGCGGCCGGGGCGCTGACCAGTGGGTACAGCGGCGACTCCGGCTTGTTCAGCGTCTCGACCAGCAGGATCGCCCCGATGCGGTCGGCCGCGCGGGCCGCGAGCGCGAGGTTTTCCAGGGCGAGGGCGTCCTGGATCTGTGGGTCGAGGCCGTCGACGCGGTTGCCGTACAGCGCGTTCAGCGCCCTGCAGCCCACCGATGCGGCGAAGTCCGCGGCCACCTCGATGTTGGCGCGGAAGCGGTCGGACTCCTCGCCGGGTACCGAGAGCGCGCCGCGGTCGGGGCCCGGCAGCCGCCCGGCGTAGAGGTTCAGGCCCACCAGCTGGGTTCCCGCGTCATCGAGTGCCTGCCTGAGTGCGTCGAGTTCGGCCTGAGGCGGGGTGGGGGTCTCGGCCCAGGGCCACCACAGCTCGACCGCCGTGAAGCCTGCCGCCGCGGCTGCGGCGGGGCGCCGAAGGAGCGGGAGTTCGGTGAAGAGGATCGAGAGGTTCACGTCGAAGCGCTGGTCCGTGACTGCGTCTTCCGGGAAGCGGGCCATGAGGGCTGCGCGCTCCTTCCGTATTGCGGAAGTTAGTTTCTGCCTGATGGAAGACTGCCCGGGCGGGGCTGACCTGTCAAGGCCGGCAGACAAAAAAGGGCGCCTCCCGTGCCGGGACAGATGGCCTGCTCAACAGGCTTCTGCCGTCCCGGCACGGGAGGCGCCGCGCGGATACGCGCGCTACGGCTACAGCGCGTCCACCGCGCTCACCTTCCAGCCGTCGGAGGTGCGGGTCATCGTCATCCGCACCCGGTTCAGATCGACACGTGGCCCCGTGACCTGCGTGCTCGTGGTCACCTGGTTGACGAAGAGCAGCACGACCGCCTTGTCCGCAGACGCCGACACCACCGAGGCGGCAGGTGCGCCCCCGGCCGGCGGCTTCACCACCGTCGCCTTGACCACCCCGTGGTACTTGGCCGCGGTCGGTGCGACCACCGCCTTGGTGGTCCGGCCGTACTCGTCACGGAACGAGCCGGTCAGATGGCCGCGCGCCGCGGCGAAGTCCCGCTCCAGCCGCCGGTAGTCGTACGAGAGCACGGACGGCGCCGCCTGCTGCGCCGCGGCCAGCGCCTGCACCCGCGCCGCGTCCGTACGCCGTCCGTCCACGTACTTCCACCCGAGCACAGCGGCCGCGGCCAGCATCGCCGTCACCAGTACGGCCAGCGCGACGCAGAACCGTCCACGCCGCCGGGCCCGAGCCGCTCCGGCCACAGGCTCCCCGGCCTGCAGAACCGGCCCGGCGTGCTGCTCCTCAGGCCGTCGCCCCTGGTCCGCGTCGTCGGGCGCCTCCAGCGGCACCGCCGCCCGCTCCACCCGGTCCGGTCGTTCCACCGTCACCACATCGGGGACCGCGACCGGCCCCGTACTCACGTCGGTGCCCCGCTCCGCCACGCCGACGGGCATCCCCGTTCCGGGCCCGACACGTTCCGTGCGCTTGGCCGCCGCACGGGCGGCCGCGGCCATGGAACGGCGGCCGGGAGATGCGACGCCGGAGCCTCGTCCAGTCGGGTTCGCCACGGTCCTGCTCCTCACTGCTGGTGTCACTGGTGTCTGCTCGGGCGCGCCGTCAGCCGACGAACTCGACGGCGGACGTCAGCCAGCGGCCGCGTTCGAGTACGAGATCGAGCTGCAGGCGATAGGTGCGGGCCTGGCCCTCGGGGGCGGCGGTGTTGGTCACCTTGCTGTCGGCGACCACGAGCACGCGCGCCGTGCGCTCGTCGGCACGCGTGATGCCCGCCTCGAGCACCTGCCCCTGCGACACCGACTTGTTGGCCGCGACCAGCTTCGTCAACTCGGCCGTCTGCGCCGCGAACTGCTCCTTGAACTCACCGGTGGCGCCCCCCAGCACATTTGCGCTGTCCTTCTCGTAGCGCCGGTAGTCGAGCGAGGTGAAGTTCAGCGCGGACTGCCGGGCCGCGGCCAGGATCTCCTGGTGCCGGTGCGCCGCGGCCCGCTGCTCGTACACCTGGACACAGAGCCAGCCGCTCAGCGCCGTCGTCACGACCGTCGCCACCGCGAGCATCGCCGGCAGTGCCCTGCCGCGCCGCGCGGCGGCCGAGGTCCTCGTACCGAGCAGACGCAGCCACCGGGTCAGGCGCGCGAGGATGCTCCCGTTCATGCCATGGGTCCAACGAGCAGCCATTGCCACGAGTCCTTTCCGAGCAGGCTCTGTTCGCCGCCCGTCGAGCCGATCTCGACGAGCGTTCCGTCCGGGCCGGCGACGATGCCGGTCTCCGGGTCGTACGGGGTGACATACGAGGCGCGGCCCGCGCCCGAGCCCGTGGAGGCACCGGGTGCGTTCTGGGCGCCGCGGACCGAGGTGGCGCTGCCGCGCGGGGCGGTGCAGCGCGCGTTCGTGTTCGCGGGGCGCCGGGATGTGTCCGAGGGGTCGCGCCGCTGGGTGCCGTATCCCTGGCGGCACGGCGGCGGATCGTCGGCGCCGGTGACCATGCCGAAGTGGGTGGTCCCGTCGCCCGGGATCACGGTGGAGCTGCCGGCGACGACCACCGGGAAGGTGACCAGGGCCTGCTCCACACCCGGCAGCCGTGCCACCGTGATCTGGCCGCCGCTGATCAGGTTGCCGAGCAGCACGGGCAGATGGGTCTTGTTCGCCTTGAGCAGCGAGTTCACCTCGTACGCGGCCGACGGGGTCGAGTCGACCAGCCTGCGCAGGTCGCCGTCGCTCGATTTCAACTCCGCGGTCAGGGCGGCCAGATCATGCGAGAACGACGTGATCGCCGACCCCTTGTCGGCCTGTGTCTTCAAGACCGTGCGCGAGTCCTCGATCAGCGACGTGGTCTGAGGCAGGGAGGCCGACGCCGACTCCACCAGGTTGTTGCCGGAGTCCACCAGCCGGCTCAGATGCGGGCCGGTGCCGGCGAAGGCCTTGCCGAGCTCGTCGACCGTGATCCGCAGATCGTCCTTGCCGACGGACTTGACCAGCCGGTCCAGACCGAGCACGAGATCCGTGGTCGGCAGCGGCACCCGTGTGTCGGCTCGGGCGATCACGCTGCCCTCGTCCAGATATGGGCGGCCGCTGCCGCGCGGCTGCAGATCGACGTACTGCTCGCCGACCGCCGAACGGTTCGCCACCACCGCGAGCGTGTCTGCGGGTATCCGTTCCCCGTCCTCGATGTCCAGCATCGCCGAGACCCCGTCGGCGCCGGCCAGCCGCAGCTCACCGACCCGGCCGACCGGAACCCCGCGATAGGTGACCTCGGCGCCGGGGAAGATGCCTCCGGACTCGGCGAACTCCGCGCGCACGGTGTAGCCGCGGTCGAGGAGCAGATCCGCCAGGCCCGTGTAGCGGGCGCCGACGTACGACACGCCGACGGCGGTGACCGCGGCGAACGCGAGCAACTGGGCCTTGACCGTACGAGTGATCACGGTTGCATCCCCTTCAGCAGGAGCTCGGCGAGAGCGAGATCGACCCCGGCCGGGAAGCGGTCGCCGTCCTTGTCCGGGCTTCCGTAGGCGGCGTAACTGCCGGTGCACACCGGCGGGCACAGAGGAGCCTCACCACCGGACGGCGCCGAGGGTGATCCGGGTGACCGCGGCGCCCCCGGGCCCTGCGGCAGCCCGGTGGGCAGCGGGACGCCCGGTACGTCGGGCAGCTCCGGAACGTCCGGCACCTTCGGCGGCTCGGGCACATCCGGTGCGCCCGGCTTCTCCGGCGGCTTGTCCGCGAGGTTGCCGTAGACGCTCGCCAGGTCGAGATCGGCGGTGATCGAGAGATTGACGTAGTCGCCCTTGATGGCGTCCGTCACATTGCGCGGGAACGGATAGGTCGTCATCAGCTCCAGCGCGTTGGGCAGATCGTTGCCCGCCTTGTTCAACTGCTTCAGGATCGGCTGGAGATGGCGCAGATTGGCGACCACGTCGGCCCGTGAGCCGTTGACCACCTTGGTGCCCGTCGTGCCGAGCTTCGACAGCGAGGTGAGCATCGCGGTCAGATTGCGCCGCTGGTCGGCCAGCACCTTCAGGGCGCCCGGCATGGTGTCGACCGCCGTGGCGATGGTCTTCTTCTCCTTGGCGAGCCGCTTGGACAGCCGGTCGATCCCTTCGAGTGCGCGCACGATCTCCTTGCGCTGCCCGTCGAGCCCGCCCAGGAAGGTGTCCAGCTCGGTGAGCAGGGACTTCACCCGGTTCTCACGGCCCTCCAGAGCCTTGTTCAGCTCCACGGTGATCGTCTTCAGCTGGGCGACCCCGCCGCCGTTGAGCAGCGCCGACAGCGCGGAGAGCACCTCCTCGATCTCCGGGTTGCGTCCGCTGCGGGCCAGCGGGATCCGGTCGCCGTCGGCGAGCTGGCCGGCGGGGGCCGTGTCCACCGGGGCGGACAGTGCCACGTACTTCTCGCCGAGCATGCTGGTCTGGCGCAGCTCGGCGATCGCGTTGCCCGGCAGCCGCACCGTGCCGTCGACCCGCAGCCGTACCCGCGCGTGCCAGCCGGCCAGCTCGACCTTCTCGACCGAACCCACCGTGACGTTGTTGACCTTCACGGCCGACTGCGGCACCAGGTCGAGTACGTCCCGGAACTCGACAGTGACGCGGTACGCGTCACTGTCGGTGGCCGCGCCGCCCGGCAGCCCCACCTCGTACAGGCCGTTGAACTCGCAGCCGGTGAGCACCACCGAGCCCAGCGCCGTCCACACGGCCGCCGCCCTGCCCCTGCGCAGCGCAGTCATGACGCCCTTGCTCCTCATGCCCCGGCCTCCAGGATTCCGCCGAGCGTCCGGTCGACCGGTCCGGTGCCCGACACCGGTGCGGTGTGCGGCAGTTCGGGCAGGGTGTCGAAGAGCTCGTCGAGCTCCTTGCAGTCGGGGTTCCTGCCCCCGGCGTCCCCGGTCGTGCGCAGCAGCGAGCACAGCAGCGCGGCCGGATCCTGGGACTGCTCGAGGTTGTTACGGGTGTCGAGCGTCCCGGACGAGGGGTTGTAGGCGTTCTGCAGATTGGACAGTCCGGCCGGTGCGACCTCCAGCAGTTCCGCCAGGGCCGCCCGCTGGGTGACCAGCACCTTGGTGACCTTGCTGAGCCCCTTCACGTCGGACGTCAGGGCCTTCTTGTTGTTCCGTACGAACGTGGACACATCGCCGAGCGCCTTGCCGAGGTGGCGCAGCGCGGCGGCCAGGTCCTTGCGTTCCCCGGCGAGCTGGTCGGCCACCTCGGCGAGACTGTCGTTGAACGACCGGACGTTCTTGTCGTCGGCGGCCAGCGCCGCGGTGAACACCTGCAGATTCCGTACGGTGCCGAACAGGTCCTTCCGGCCGTCCGACAAGGTGGTGACCGCGAGCGACAGGTCCTCGACCGTCTGGTGGAGCTTCTCGCCCTGGCCGCCGAGGTTGTCCGCGCTCACCCCGAGCAGCCGGGACAGCGAACCGTCTGCGTTGGCCCCTTGGGGGCCGAACGCCTCGGCCGTGGTGTGCAGACTGTCGAAGACCCGGTCGAGCTCGACCGGCACGGCCGTACGGCTCTCGGGGATGACCGCACCGTCCTCCATCGCGGGCCCGCCGCGGTAGACGGGCAGCAGCTGTAGGTAACGGTCGCTGACGACCGAGGAGTTGATGATCGCGGCCTGGGCGTCGGCGGGGATCCTGCGACCCGAGTCGTACTCCAGCTCCACCCGCACCCTGCGGCCCTGCGGAGTGATCTCCTTGACCTCGCCGACACGGACCCCGAGGACGCGCACGTCCGAGCCGGGGTGGATGCCGACGGTGCGGGGGAAGTAGGCCGTGACCCGGACCGGCGTCGAGCGGGGCCACAGGACGACCGCCGTCGTGCCCGCGACGAGGGCGAACACCACGGCAAGTGCCACGCGCCTGGTGGCTGTGCCGCGTATCTTCGACCGAAAGCGGCTCATCACGAACCTCCCTTCCGCGGGACCACCGGGGCGGCGACCATGTTCTGGATGTAGCTGTCGAACCACCGGCCGTTGCCGAGGGTGTTGGTGAAGACCCGCACATAGGGCGCGAGCAGCTGGACGCTGCGGTCCAGGCTCGCCTGGTTGCGTTCGAGCATGGCGACCACCTGATTGAGGCCCTTGAGCGCCGGGCCGATCTCCTTCTCGTTGTCCTCGACCAGACCGGACAGCTGGATGCCGAGTGCGGCCGAGCTCTTGAGCAGCGAGTGGATGGCCGCCCGCCGCGCGGCTATCTCCTTGAACAGCTTGTCGCCGTCCTTGATCAGCGCGGAGAACTCGCCCGAGCGCTCCGACAGCACACCGGTCACCCCGTTGGCGTGATCGAGGAGTTCGCGCAGCGCCTGGTCTCGGGAGGCCACCGTCCGGGAGATCTTCGACAGCCCCTTGATGGACTGCCGGACCTCGTCCGGGGAGTCCTCGAACGTGGCGGAGATCGTGTCCATGGCCTTGGCCAGCCCGTCCGTGTCGACCTTCTCCGTGGTCGTCGTCAGATCGCTGAACGCCGCCACGACGTCGTACGCCGGAACCGTCCGGTTCAGCGGGATCTCACTGCCCGCCGCCAGTTGCCCCGGGCCCTTCGGCTGCAGCGCCAGGTACTTGGCCCCCAGGATCGTCTTGACCCTGATGGCCGCCCCGGTCCTGGTGCCGAAGTCCGGCTCCCCCTTGACCCGGAAGGTCACCTTCACATGGTCACCGTCCAGGTCGACCTCGTCGACCTTGCCGACCTTGACCCCGGCGATCCGTACCTCGTCCCCGGGCTTGAGCCCGCCCGCCTCGGAGAACGCCGCGCTGTAGGTCTCGCCGTCGCCGATCAACGGCAGGCCGTCGGCGTTGAACGCGGCCACGGCGAGCAGCGCGAGCGTGGTGACGCCCACGGCTCCGATGACCACAGGATTTCTCTCGCGGAACGGAATCATGAGCACCTCGCCCGGGCGACATGGAGCTCGGGGGTGATGACATCCCGGGTCTTCGGAAGCACGATCCGGCCGTCGAAGTCGCAGAGGTAGAAGTTGAACCAGGAGCCGTACGAGGCGGTCCCCGTCAGCTTGTCGAGCTTGTTCGGCAGCCGTTTCAGCACGCCCTCCACGGTCTTCTCGTTGTCGTTGAGCGTGCCGGTGAGCTCGGTCAGCTCGGCGATGTCGTCGCGGAGCGCCGGCCGGGCGTCCTCGAGCAGACCCGAGGTGGCCTCGGTCAGCCCGTCGATGCCCGCCAGGGACGCACCGATGGGCTTGCGGTCGGCGGACAGCCCGGAGATCAGCCGCTGCAGCTGCTTGAGCAGCCCGGAGAAGCGGGCGTCCCGCTTGTCCAGGGTCTGCAGCACCGTGTTGAGGTTGTCGATCACGGACCCGATCAGCTCGTCACGGTCGGCGAGCGTCGTGGTGAGCGACGCGGTGTGCGCGAGCAGGCTGTTGACCGTCCCGCCCTCGCCCTGGAGGGTCTTGACGATCTCAGTGGCGAGCTGGTTGACGTCCTTGGGGCTCAGCGCGGCGAACAGCGGCTTGAAGCCGCCGAGGAGCGCGTTGAGGTCCAGCGCCGGCTTCGTGCGGGACAGCGGGATCACCCCGCCGGGCCTCAGCCGCGTGCCGTCGCCCGCGCCCTCGGTCAGCGCGACATAGCGCGAACCCACCAGGCTGCGGTAGCGGATGACCGCGCCGGTGCTGGTCAGCAGCGGCCGGTCACGGCGGACCGTGAACGTCACCTCGGCCAGCGTGCGGTCCTTGATCGCGATGTCCTGCACCTCGCCGACCCGGACACCGGCCACCCGGATGTCGTCGCCCTCCTCCAGGCTGGTCACATCGCTGAACACCGCCCGGTAGGTGTCCTCGGCAGCGAACGAGACGTTCACGATGGTCGCCGCGAGCAGCGCGGTGGCCAGCACCGTCACCACCCCGAACAGGCTGAACTTGATCAGCGGAGCGGCCGTGTCAGTGGCGCGTGTCGTCCTCATGCGACGCTCACCGCCGTTCCGCGGGCCATCGGACCGAACAGCAGCGTCGCGACCGCGGGCACCCGGTCGGCCGGCACCCCGAGGACCGGGGCCACGAGGGAGCCGACGGCCCGCTGCTCGGCCGCGGTGGCCGACACCCCGGCCCCGCCGGGCGGGCCGCTCGCCGCTGTATGCGACGTACCGTCGTCGAGACGGATGTCCGGTGCGGGCACAGGGGGGCTGGGCAGACCTCTGCAATCGGGTCCTGAGCGCTCTGCATAGCGCGGTTCCTCACCGGGTCGGTACGCGGGTCGCGGGCGGACGAATTCGAGCGTGATACGCATCTGGCCGCCCCTGAACGCCTCTTCGGAAGCCTTCTCCTGCTTCACCAGGCCGTCGAGCAGGCACGGGTACTCGGGGGAGTAGCGGGCGAACAGCGCGAGCGTGGGCCGTGAGACACGGCCGAGCGTGATCAGCCGGTCGCCGTTCTCGTCGAAGAACTCCTCGGCGGTGCCGGCGACCGTGGTGGTGGCTTTGAGGCCCTCGGCCAGCCGGTCCCGCTGCTCGACGAGAGTGCGGCTGGTGGTGACGGAGTTGCGCAGGATCCGCATCAGATCGGGCGCGGCATCCCCGTACACCTCCGCCACATCGGCGAAGCGCGCGATGTCCTCCTTCAGGGACGGCATATGGGGATTCAGTTCGCGCAAGTAGCGTTCGACGCGGGTCAGATTGGCGCCGATACGGTCGCCGCGCCCCTCCAGCGCGGTGGCGAACGCGGTCAGCGTGGCGTTGAGTTCCGCGGGCCGCACGGTGCGCAGCAGCGGCAGCAGGTCGTTCAGCAGCTGCTGCACCTCGATGCCCACCGTGGTGCGGTCCTGGGTGATCACATCACCGGCCCGGATGTGCCGCCCCGCGGCCCCACGGGGCGGAACCAGATCGACGAACTTCTCGCCGAACAGCGTCTTGGGCAGCAGCCGGGCGTGCACATCGGCCGGGATACGGGAGACATGCTGCGGCTTCAGCGCGATGTCGACCGTCGCCTTGCGCCCGTCGGCCCGCACCGCTCGCACCTCGCCCACCAGCAGCCCGCGCAGCTTCACATCCGCCCGCGGGTCCAGCTGGTTGCCGAGCGTGTCAGCCTCCAGCGTGATCCGTACGACCGAGGTGAACACCTGCTGGTACACGGCCACCGACAGCGACAGCAGCAGCGCCATGACCACGAGGAAGGCGATGCCGTACAGCCGCAGCCGGGTGCTGCGCGCCACGGCCGATGACAAGGCCGGTCCTGGAATGCGCATCGGCACTACCCCGCAATCCGTACAGTCGTGTTGGCGCCCCAGATCGCCAGGCTGAGGAAGAAGTCGAGGATGTTGACGGCGACGATGGAGGTGCGCACCGCGCGGCCCACCGCGACACCGACACCGGCCGGGCCGCCGCTCGCGTAGTAGCCGTAGTAGCAGTGGACCAGGATGATCACGACGGCGAAGACGATCACCTTGCCGAAGGACCACAGCACGTCGACCGGCGGCAGATACTGCTGGAAGTAGTGGTCGTAGGTGCCGGTGGACTGCCCGTAGTAGCCGGTGGTGATGGTCCGCGCCGCGAAGTACGACGACAGCAGTCCGATCACATAGAGCGGGATCACGGCCACAAAGCCGGCGATCATCCGGGTGGTCACCAGGAACGGCAGCGAGGGAACGCCCATCACTTCCAGCGCGTCGGTCTCCTCGCTGATCCGCATCGCGCCCAGCTGGGCGGTGAACCCGGCGCCCACCGTCGCGGACAGGGCAAGTCCCGCCACCAGCGGCGCGATCTCACGGGTGTTGAAGTACGCCGAGAGGAACGCCACGAAGTTCGAGGTGCCCAGCTGGTTCAGCGCCGCGTACCCCTGCAGACCGACCTCGGTACCGGTGAAGAACGACAGGAAGGCGATCACGCCGACCGTGCCGCCGACGACGGCCAGCGCCCCGCGGCCGAAGCTCACCTCCGCGAGCAGCCGCAGGGTCTCCTTCTTGTAGCGGCGCAGCGTCCGCCCGGTCCACGCCAGGGAGCGTCCGTAGAAGGTCAGCTGGGTGCCCAGCTCCTCGAGCCGGTCCAGCACAAGACGATTCATGAGCGGCATGCGTCAACCCCTCTGCGGAACGACTTGGAAGTACGCCGCCGTCATCACGAAGTTCGTCACGAACAGCAACATGAAAGTGATCACCACCGACTGGTTCACCGCGTCGCCCACGCCCTTCGGGCCGCCCTTGGCGGTCAGGCCCTTGTAGGAGGCGACGATCGCGGCGATCGCACCGAACACCAGGGCTTTCAGTTCGGCTGCCCACAGGTCCGACAGCTGGGCGAGGGTGGTGAAGGAGGCCAGATAGGCGCCGGGCGTGCCGTTCTGCAGGATCACGTTGAAGAAGTAGCCGCCGGCCACGCCGACCACCGACACCAGCCCGTTGAGCAGGACCGCCACCAGCATCGTGGCCAGCACCCTCGGCACCACGAGCCGGTGGATCGGGTCGATGCCGAGCACCTGCATGGCGTCGATCTCCTCGCGGATCTTGCGCGCCCCGAGGTCGGCGCAGATCGCCGTGCCGCCCGCGCCCGCGATCAGCAGTGCGGTGACGATCGGGGAGGCCTCCCTCAGGACGGCCAGCACCGAAGCCGCGCCCGAGAACGACTGGGCGCCCAACTGCCGGGTCAGGCTGCCGATCTGCAGGGCGATGACCGCTCCGAACGGAATGGACACCAGGGCGGTCGGCAGGATCGTGACGCTCGCGATGAACCAGGCCTGCTGGATGAACTCCCGTGCCTGGAAAGGACGTTTGGGTATCGTCCGCAGGACGTCCAGTCCCATTGCGAACAGGCTGCCCGTATGCCTCAGCGCTCCGGTGGGCGACAGGCTCATGACCCCAGCACCTTTCCGCGCACCGCGGCCCGCACCTGGCGCAGCGACTCCCGTTCGGCGATGGCCTCCCAGCGCGGTGGCCGGGTGATCCCCGCACTGGGCAGCAGGCGCGGCGTCAGGTCGGGTAGGCCCGCCGGAGCGGGATCCGCGTCCTTGCCGAGCTGGGCCAGCTCCTGCTCGACCTGGGCCGCGTCCTTCTCCTCAGCCATCCCGATCGGACCCTGCATCCGGCCGTTGAGGAACTGCCGTACGACCGGCTCGTCGCTGGTCAGCAGCTTCTCCCGGGGGCCGAACATCACCAGCTCACGCCTGAACAGGAGCCCGATGTTGTCCGGGATCTGCCGCGCCGACGCGATGTCGTGGGTGACGATCAGGAAGGTCGCGTCGATCTGGGCGTTGAGGTCGACGATCAGCTGGTTGAGATAGGCCACCCGCACCGGGTCGAGCCCCGAGTCGGGCTCGTCGAAGAGAATGATCTCCGGGTCGAGCACCAGGGCGCGGGCGAGACCGGCCCGTTTGCGCATACCGCCGGATATCTCGCCGGGCAGTTTCTCCTCGGCGCCGATCAGTCCGACCATGTCCATCTTCTCGAGCACGATCCGTCTGATCTCGCTCTCCGGCTTGCGGGTGTGCTCCCGCAGCGGGAAGGCGATGTTGTCGTAGAGGTTCATGGACCCGAACAGCGCGCCGTCCTGGAACAGCACGCCGAACAGCTTCCGCACCTCGTACAGGTCGTGTTCGCGCAGGGTGGTGATGTCCGTGCCCGCGATCCGGATCGACCCGCGTTCGGGCTTCAGCAGCCCGACGAGCGTCTTGAGGAACACCGACTTGCCCGTGCCCGAAGGGCCGAGCATCACCGAGACCTCACCGGCGGGCAGCGTCAGTGAAACGTCCTGCCAGATGACCTGGTGACCGAAGGACTTGGTCAGTCCCTCCACACAGATCTCGACACCCATCCGGTTCACCCTTCAGCCGTGGAGCAGCTCCGACATCTGCTCTACGGGGAGGGCGGAGCCGTCCGTCGCTGAGGGGCAAAGATTTTTTACGGAGGTTTCTTACGGGCGTGACACCGACGTCACGTCCGGGCCTTCTGCGTCCGTTCCCTGCACGGGCAGGTCCTTCACCGGCAGGTTCTCCGCGGGGAGGTCCTGCGCGGGAAGGTCCTTCACAGGGAGCGACGGCAGCGACGGCGAGGGCAGGTCGGGCACGCCCGGCACGGGAACCTTCGGCACGGCCACCGGCACTTCGGGGACGTCGGGTACGGCCGGAGCGTCCAGCGGCAGCGGGGGCAGCGACACGTCGCGAAGGAGCGGCGGCACGAGCATGGGGCCGGCGGAACGCTGTCCGGAGTCCGGCGTCCCGCCGGGGGCGTCGGCGGAGGGATGCGCCGATGGCTCCCCGTCCGCATTGTGCGCATCCGCGGCCTGTGAGACCGCGGGGGACGCGGGACGCGGCGACGCGGGCCCGTCCCCGTCGTGCACGTACGGCAGCATCAGGCCCGCGAACGCCAGCGTCGCCGCGGTCGAGGCCACTGCCACCGCCTGGGCGTTGCCGCCCTGCGGGCGACCCCGCCCGATCAGCCACAGCCCCAGGGCGAGCGTGGCGGCCAGCGAATTGCGCAGTGTCCGGCGGGCCCGCGCCAGCAGCGACTCGACCGTCCGGTAGCTCAGCCCCATCTTCGTGGCGACCTGGCCGACGTCCAGATCCTCGGCCTTCAGCCACAGCGCCTCGGCCTGGCGGGCCGGCAGCTCATCGCTCCGGCGCGCCAGCCACCTCGCCTCGGCCCGGTCGCAGACCGCCTCCTCCACCGGCACCGGGACCGGCGCGAGCAGCCTGGGGCTGCTGCGCACCTCGGTCTCGCGGTTGACCTGCCGGTAGCGGTCCACGCACAGCCGCATCGTCACCGTCGTCAGCCAGGCACCCAGCCGTTCCTCGTCCAGATGAGGGTTCTCCGCGGCACGGAGCATCGCCTCGTGCACGGCGTCCTCGGCGTCCTCCAGGCTCATGGACCTGCGGCGGGCCACCTTGAGCAGCTGCTCGCGGTGGGCCCACGCGCGCTGCCACCGCTCGTGAGCCGCTTGCGTGTCCGACGTCATGAGGGCCCCTTCGCTCTCACCCGGCCGGACTCGGTGCTTGCCCGGCGCGGGGGAGATTACCGCCCGGTAGCGGGGGTTGTGGAGGGGGAGGCGCGCAACGATTGCGTTCCGTTGCTGGTCAGCGCATCGACGCCGGGGAGCTCTGCGAGGGGTTCCGGGACCGGGAGCACCGGCGCACCGGGCTCGGCGTCGTCGTCCGCTCCCTGTGGACGCTCGGAGGGCGAAGGCGGTGACGAGGGCGAAGAAGAGGGAGCGGCGGCGGGCCCACGGTCCCGCTCGCCGGGGCGCTCCGGGGCCGCGGAGGAGGCTGCCCCCCGCTGAGTGTGCGCCGGTTTCGGCTCCGCGCGGGGGGCCGGTCCGGAGCCCTGGTCCGGCACGACCCGGTGGCCGTCGAGGTAGTAGGCGAACCAGGCCCTGACCGTGTGCAGATACGCGGTGGAGTGGTTGTAGCCGAGGATCGCGCGGTCCAGGTCCGCCGCGTCGGACAGATCCCGCCCGCCGGCGCACAGGTACCGTCCGGCCGCGAGGGCCGCGTCGAAGATGTTGCCCGGATCGCTGCGGCCGTCGCCGTTGCCGTCGACGCCCCACGTGGCCCAGGTCGACGGGATGAACTGCATCGGGCCGACGGCACGGTCGTACGCGGTGTCCCCGTCGTACATCCCGCCGTCGGTGTCCCTGATCGCGGCGAATCCGTTGCCGTCCAGGCGCGGGCCGAGGATCGGGGTCAGCGTCGTACCGTCCGCGCTCACCCGCCCGCCGCGCGCCTGCCCCGACTCCACCTGGCCGATCGCGGCCAGCAGCTGCCAGCGCAGCCCGCAGCCCGGCCGGCTGCCAGCGAGTTCGTCCTCGGCCGCCCGGTAGGCGGCGAACACGGTCTCGGGCAGTGTGCCGCCGACCTCCGCACCGGTGCCCTCCGCGCCCTTCGAGCCGCCGTCCGTCCGGGGCTGGCGAAGCGGCGGAAGCTCGGTGCGGTAGACGGTGTCACCGGAGACGCTCGGCGCCGTCGGGGCCGGATGCTCCGCCGGGGCCGCGGCGGATGCCGCAGGCTCCGGCGCCTGCGAAGCGGTCAGTGCCGCCATGGCCGCCGTAACGATCGCTGTCGCCTTGACACCCCTGCGTGTGCGCCCTGTCATGATGCAGACCCCTCCCGGCGCCGCTGCTCCGCGGCGCTTCTTCACCTGCTCTACGCGGCACCCGCCCGGTTCCGTCGCACGAAGTGGGACTTTTTCCGGAGCAGGTGAGGACTCCTCGGGGAACGGGAGGGCCGAAACCGGTGCGCGAGGGCGCGGATAACGTGGGGGCATGGTGCGACTGAGAGTGGAGTTCACGACCGAGCCGTTCGACCTGGACGAGCCGCCGGCGCATGCGCTGGCCGTCCGGGAGGTCGTACAGAGCGCGGATCTGGACGCGGTGGACGTCGGTCCCTTCGGCAACACGGCCGAGGGCGGTGCCGAGGAGGTGCTCGGCGCGGTCGACGCGCTGCTGCGCAAGGCTCTGGAAGCCGGGGCCACCCGGGTCTCCCTGCAGGTCAACGTCCTGGAGGGAGAGGGATGACCGGGCCCGCCGACCACGCCCTCGCCGAGGCGGTCAAGCCGCTCGTGGACGCCATGGGCGGCGTGCTGCTCGCCCCCGGTGAGGCCCGCGAGGACGACGTCATACTCAGTTGGGAGGGCGAGGAGGTCCTCGCCGTACGCCTCCCGCAGCTTGCGGACTCCCTCGACCACATCCTGGCGGCGCTGGAGCGGCAGCACGGCAAGCCGCTCGCCGAGCTGGACCGCAAGACGAAGCAGTCCGTCGTACGGACGCTCGAGGCACGGGGCGCGTTCTCCGTGCGGCACGGCGTCGAGACGGTCGCCGGCGCGCTCGGTGTCAGCCGTTTCACCGTCTACAACTACCTGAACAGGGAGAACGCGGCGAAGGGCGAGTAGTCGCTCGCCCCGGAGTGCCACCCTCCGTATCCTCGGCGGCAGCTCCTGCGCCGCTGATTTTTCAACAAAGTGTTGACGTGTGGCCGCGAAAGGGCGTTAGCTGGCCACAGCCCGTCCGACGCACAGCGCGCAGAACAGCCACGGAGGCTCCCGTGACGACGAGTTCACAGCACCCTCCACGGGAGGTCCCCGAACCCCCGGCGGGACTCTCCCGGTTCAACGCCTTCGATGACAGCGTGGCCCGGGCCGCCCTGCGCGAGGTGTGTGCCAGTACGGCGTGGGTGAACAAGCTGCTCGCCCAGCGTCCCTACGCCACCGTGGAAGCCCTCTTCCTCGCCGGTGACGCAGCCATGGCCGGGCTGGGCGCGGACGATCTGGCCGAGGCGATGGCAGGGCACCCGCCGATCGGGCGCCCCAAGCCCGGGGACCCGACCTCCTCACGCGAGCAGAGCGGGATGGCCGGGGCGTCCGAGGAGCTGAAGGCCGAGATGCTCGAGCTGAACCTGACCTACCAGGACACGTTCGGGCATGTCTTCCTGATCTGCGCCACCGGCCGGACCGGTGAGCAGATGCGGGACGCGGTCCGCGAGCGGATCGGGAACACGCCGGAGCAGGAGCGGGAGATTGTCCGCACCGAGCTGGGCAAGATCAACCGCATCCGGCTGACCCGTCTCGTAGCGGGCTCGTAGGGACTCGTGGAGGAAGAGAACGCATGAGCACGGAAACCACCGCCTCGGTGTCCACGCACATTCTGGACACCAGCATCGGACGCCCCGCCGAGGGTGTCGCCGTCTCGCTCACGGCCCGCAGCGGCCCGGACGCGCAGTGGGTGGCACTCGGCGGCTCCGCGACCGACGCGGACGGGCGGTGCAAGGACCTGCCGGCGCTGCCGGAAGGAACGACCCATGTACGTCTCGACTTCGAGACCGAGGCGTACTTGGTGGGACAGCACAGCACGCAAGCCGAGGCGCAGCAGGACGCCCCCCGCGTAAGGGACAGCGGTGCGTTCTTCCCGGAGGTGGCGATCACGTTCGCCGTCGTGCCGGGCGAGCACTACCACGTACCGCTGCTGCTCAACCCGTTCGGCTACTCCGTTTACCGAGGGAGCTAGCAGACACATGACAGCCCATTCCCATCACCCCCGCCCTGTGATGCTCGGCCAGAACCAGTACGGCAAAGCAGAGAACCGCGTCGTCAGGATCACGCGGGACGGCGCCACCCACCACATCAAGGACCTGAACGTCTCGGTCGCCCTCTCCGGCGACATGGAGGACGTGCACTACTCCGGTTCCAATGCCAACGTCCTGCCGACCGACACCACCAAGAACACGGTGTACGCGTTCGCCAAGGAGCACGGCATCGAGTCCGCCGAGCAGTTCGGCATCCATCTGGCCCGCCACTTCGTCACCTCGCAGGAGCCGATCCGCCAGGCTCGCATCCGCATCGAGGAGTACGCCTGGGAGCGCATCGAGACCTCCGACAACAACTCCAAGTTCATCGGAGCCGACGAGGTCAAGCACTCCTTCGTACGCAAGGGCCAGGAGATCCGCACCACCCAGATCACCTTCGACGGCGACACGTGGCAGGTCATCTCCGGTCTGAAGGACCTCACCGTCCTGAATTCGACGAACTCCGAGTTCTGGGGGTACGTCAAGGACAAGTACACGACCCTGAAGGAAGCGTACGACCGCATCCTGGCCACCGAGGTCGCCGCCCAGTGGCGCTACAACTGGACCAGCGACGAGGACCGGATGCCCCACTGGGACAAGTCCTACGACCAGGCCAGGAAGCACATGCTCCAGGCCTTCGCCGAGACCTACTCCCTCTCCTTGCAGCAGACCCTCTATCAGATGGGTTCGCGCATCATCGACAGCCGCAGCGAGATCGACGAGATCCGTTTCTCCCTGCCGAACAAGCACCACTTCCTGGTGGACCTCGAGCCGTTCGGGCTGAAGAACGACAATGAGGTCTACTTCGCGGCCGACCGCCCCTACGGTCTCATCGAGGCGACCGTTCTGCGGGACGGCACCGAACCGCAGATCCCGGTCGACATGACCAACCTGTAGGCCCCTGCCGCACCCCCGACGCGTGCGCCGGCGTCAGGTCCCAGGGGGAGAGCGGGGGCATCTGCGCAACAACGTCAGACGCGGACCCGGTCGTCACCCCGCTCGACCCCCGGGTCCGTCCACCACATGGGAAGAACGAGGACCCGCCATGGCGGCTTCGCGCATCGTCATCGAGAACTGTGCCATCGCGACCGTGGACGCGAACGACACCGAGTACGCCTGTGGCCACCTCGTCGTCGCGGACAACCGGATCGAGTCGGTCGGAGCGGGCGACGCCCCCGCGGACCTGGAGAACGTGGTCCGCCGGATCGACGGCACGGGCCACCTGGTCACCCCGGGCCTGATCAACACACACCACCACTTCTACCAGTGGATCACCCGGGGCCTGGCCACCGACCACAACCTCTTCGACTGGCTGGTGGCCCTCTACCCGACCTGGGCGCGCATCGACGAGCCGATGGCCCGCGCCGCGGCACGGGGCTCCCTGGCCATGATGGCGCGCGGCGGCGTCACCACCGCAATGGACCACCACTACGTCTACCCCCGGGGCGCGGGCGACCTGTCGGGCGCGATCATCGGCGCGGCAAGTGACATGGGCGTACGGTTCACCCTCGCCCGGGGCTCCATGGACCGAGGCAGGTCCGACGGCGGCCTGCCGCCCGACTTCGCCGTCGAGACCCTCGACGGCGCGCTCGCCGCGACCGAGGAGACCATCGACAAGCACCACGACCCCTCCTTCGACGCGATGACACAGATCGCCGTGGCGCCCTGCTCCCCCTTCTCCGTCTCCACCGAACTGATGCGGCAAGGTGCCGAGTTGGCGCGCCGCAAGGGCGTGCGGCTGCACACCCACGGCTCGGAGACCGTCGAAGAGGAGGAGTTCTGCAAGGAGCTCTTCGGGAAGGGCCCGACCGACTACTTCGAGTCGACCGGCTGGCTCGGCCCGGACGTGTGGATGGCCCATTGCGTCCATATGAACGACTCCGACATCGCCGCCTTCGCCCGTACCGGCACCGGCGTCGCCCACTGCCCCTCCTCCAACGCCCGCCTCGCCGCCGGTATCGCCCGCGTCCCCGACATGCTGAAGGCCGGAGTCCCGGTCGGCCTCGGTGTCGACGGCACGGCCTCCAACGAGTCCGGCGAGCTGCACACCGAACTGCGCAACGCGCTCCTGATCAACCGCCTCGGGCCCCACCGCGAAGCCGCCCTGAACGCCCGCCAGGCGCTGCGCCTGGGCACGTACGGCGGAGCGCAGGTCCTCGGCCGCGCGGACCAGATCGGTTCCCTGGAGCCCGGGAAGCTCGCCGACCTGGTGCTGTGGAACCTGGACACCCTGGCCCACTCCACCATCGCCGACCCGGTCGTCGCCCTCGTCTTCGGCGCGGCGGCTCCCGTCACGCTCTCGCTCGTCAACGGCAGGACCGTCGTCGAGGCGGGCCGCCTGGCCACAGTGGACGAGGACGCCATCGCCCGCTCCGCGCGGGACGAGGCACGGCGTCTGGCGAGGATCGCCGCCGAGGGCTGACCTTTCAGCGTCCGGTCGAGGGGGACGGCCCTCGACCGGCGGCCATGGACCCGAGCGGGGTCCATGGCGACTGTCACCGGGGGGTGCGTACCGAAGACGTGCGCATCCTCCGGTGGTGGTGACTCGTGAAACCACCACCGCGTACCGGGCATCAGCTGCACTCACCGCACCACCTCCTTGACACCCGCGTTCACCGCCGACGTGCAACCGACCGGAGGACCCACCGTGGCCGCCCGAACCCCGACCACCGAGGCACAGGACCGGAAGCATCCGGTCGACGAGAAACTGCCCCCTCTCAAGATGTTCACCAGCGGTCTGCAGCATGTGGCCGCCATGTACCCGGGAGTTGTGGCCCCGCCGATGATCGTGGGGCCCGCCGTGGGCCTCGGTGCCAGGGACACCGCCTTCCTCGTGGGCGCGAGCCTGTTCACCGCCGGCATCGCGACCCTGCTCCAGACCCTCGGGTTCTGGCGGGTCGGAGCCAGGCTCCCGTTCGTCAACGGCGTCTCCTTCGCCGGAGTGACCCCGATGATCGCCATCGGCAAGGACCGCGGCCACGACGGAGTCGCCGTCATCCTCGGCGCGATCATCGTCGCCGGCGTGCTGGGGTTCGTCCTCACCCCGTACTTCTCCGGACTCGTCCGATTCTTCCCGCCCGTCGTCACCGGCACCGTCATCACCCTGATCGGCGTCTCGCTGCTGCCGGTCGCCTTCACCTGGTCCCAGGGCGGCAACCCCGGCGCCGGCGACTACGGCGCGATGAAGAACATCGGCATGGCGGCCGTCACCCTGGTGATCGTGCTGATCCTGCGCAGACTGCTGCGCGGCTTCCTCCAGCAGATCGCCATCCTGCTCGGCCTGGTGGCGGGCACTGTCATCGCCGTGCCGCTGGACATGGCGAACCTCGAGGGCGTCACGGGCGCCGGACTCGTCGGTTTCCCGGCGCCGTTCCACTTCGGAGTACCGCAGTTCGAGATCGCCGCGATCGTGTCGATGTGCGTCGTGATGGTGGTCTGCATGACCGAGTCGACGGCCGACATGCTGGCGCTCGGCAGGATCGTGGGCCGGCCGGCGGACGAGCGGACCATCGAGGGCGGACTGCGCGCCGACACCCTCGGCAGCGCCGTCAGCCCGCTGTTCAACGGCTTCATGTGCAGCGCGTTCGCGCAGAACATCGGCCTCGTCGCGATGACCAAGGTACGGAGCCGATTCGTCGTCGCCACAGGCGGAGGCATCCTGCTCCTCCTGGGCCTGTGCCCGGTCGCCGCCTCGGTGATCGCGCTCGTACCGCTGCCGGTGCTCGGCGGCGCGGGCATCGTCCTGTTCGGCTCGGTCGCCGCCAGTGGCATCCAGACGCTGGCCACGGCCGCCCTGGAGAAGGGCGAGAACGCGCTCATCGTGGCGGTCGCCCTGGGTATCGGCCTGATCCCCATCGCCGCGCCGGAGTTCTACCATGCGTTCCCCAAGAGCCTGCTGGTGGTGCTGGATTCGGGCATCTCCACCGGGTGCGTCGTGGCGATCCTGCTGAACCTGGCCTTCAACCACCTGGGTGGGAAGGGGCGTTCGCCACAGGACCAGGCGGTGCGCGAGGGCGGGATTCCGGCGCCGTCCACCGCCCACTGAGAGGATCGAATCTCCCGGGCACGGCGCTGGACCAGGCGCGGCGCGCGGCGGGCGGTCGGGCGTGTGGTGCTGCTGCCGCGGCACGGAAGTGCGTGACCCGGCGGCAGCACCGAGATGGATCAGCGGGCAGGGTCGAGAACGACCTTGAGGACGCCGTCGGCGCGGCTGTCGAACAGTTTGTACGCCGCGGTGCCCTCGGAGAGGGCGAACCGGTGGGAGACCACGACCTCCGGCGTTATCCGTCCGGCCTGGGTGAGGGCGATCAGGGCAGGGAGTTCGTAATGAGTCGAGCACAGTCCGATGGCGAACTCCAACTCCTTGACCTGGGCCATTCCCATGTGGATGGGGAACGCCTTGTTATGGCTGACCCCGATGACGCTGACCCGGCCGGCCTGCCGGACGGCTTTGAGGGCGAGCTGGATGGTGGCGTCCGAGCCCACGGCCTCTATCACGGCGTCCGGTCCGCGTCCTGCGGTCATCTCCCGTACGGCCGTCCGTGCGTCCTCGCCCTCGACCGGCTCGACGCCCAGGGTGGCGGCGAAGGCGCGGCGCTCCGCGACCAGGTCTGCGCCCAGCACGCGGGCGGCGCCCATGGCGAAGGCGGATTGGGCGGCCATGAGGCCGACCGGCCCGAGACCGATGACCAGGACCGTTTCGCCGGGCTGGATGCGGGCGCGGCGGCAGCCGTACCAGGCCGTAGGGGCGTTGTCTGTCAGGACGACGGCGGCATCGTCGGAGATGCCTTCGGGCAAGTGCACCAGGTTGACCTCGGCGTGGGGCACCGCCAGGGCCTGGGCCTGACTGCCCGGAAGCTGCGGGCTCACTCCGTAGCACAGGTCCGTCGGGGCCTGGGCGCGCTCGCACCTGCCGGTGAGCCCCCTCGCACACGTTCTGCACAGGGTGCAGCCGACCGAGGCGGGAACCAGGACCCGGTCGCCGGGCTTGAAGCGGGTGACCTGGTCGCCGGTGTCGACGACCACGCCGACGCACTCGTGTCCCGGGGTGTAGCCGATCTCCGGACTGAACCCGTTGCCGTCGTAGATGTGCAGGTCGCTGCCGCAGATACCGGCCGTGGTGACCTGGACGACCGCGTCGGTGGGGCTGGTGACGGCCGGGTCGGGAACGTCCCCGTAACGGATGTCGTGGCGGCCGTGGAAAGTCAGTGCCTTCACTGGATTCCTCCATCCAGGCGCAGGGTGGCGCCGGTTGCATCGATCCGGTCGGGTCGCCGCTGGAAGTCGGGGTCGGTCTCGAAGTCCAAGGACATGGATGGGGCTCCCACGTGCATCAAGGTATTTGCATTAGCATTTAATGCGACCGTATCACTTTGTCGTGATGGCGCTACCATGGGCATCCGTGACAGCACATGAGACGCCCGAACCGGCCACGTCGCCCCGGAGCCGGGAGCCCCGGGACACCCGCGGCACACTCATCCGCGCCGCCGAGCAGCTGTTCGCGGCGAAGGGCGTCGACGGTGTCTCGCTCAGCGAGATCAAACGGGCCGCCGGCCAGCGCAACGCGATGGCCCTGCAGTACCACTTCGGCGACCGGGCTGGTCTGCTGCGGGCCGTACTCGACAAACACACCCCTGCGGTGGACGCCCGCCGGGAGGTGTTGCTGCAGCAGTACGAGGACGGCGGCACCGTTGATCTTCGCTCCCTCGCTGCCGCCCTGGTGCTGCCGGCCGCCGCGAAACTCGCCGACCCCGACGGCGGCCGCGAGTTCCTGCAGATCGTGGCCGAACTGCTCAACCGGCCCGAACCCCTGGTGGAGCTCGTCGTGCCGAACGAGGGGTCGAGCATCTACGCCTGGCGGCGCCTGGTGGAGCCTCTGCTGCGTCCCGAGTCGACCACGGTGCTCCACACCCGTTTCACCGCCCTGCGCTTCTGCCATGCCGAACTCGCGGCCCGTGCCGCGGCCCGCCCTCGTGGGGACGACCGGCTGTTCACGAGCCGACTGATCGACCTGGTCACCGCACTGCTGGCCGCACCGGTGTCCGAGCAGACCGCACGACTGCTGCGAGAGCGAGACGTGAAGGGCCGGACCGGTCAGCAGGCCCCGGCCGGCTGACCGGTGCGGTCCCTCCAGCCGATCAGCGCGGCGCCCGGCACCGTGGAGCGCCCGCGCTGCTTTCCCCAGGACCGAAGCGTGCGGGCCGCCGCCTGTCCTCTCGGCCCACCTACCGCCGCAAGGCAACCGGCTCGCCGGGAGCCTCAGGCTGCCCCTGACGCGTGCCTACCCTCGAGGACCTCGCTGTGCCGGCTCTCGAGCAACGTGGTGCAGGTAGCTGAACGGGTGCTCCTTCTTCGCCTGGGACAGTGGGCGGACTTCGCGGGTGGCGACATTGAACGCAATTCTGCCGGCCACCCCGGCAACCCAGCCCAGATCAGGAACAATCACGGCAGCTGCGACAGCCGCGGCAACTCCGACGGTGACCGAGATGGATCTGCCTACCCATGTCATGCGGCTGCTCCTCGCCGCTGACTCATAGGCCTTGTGCGCCTTCGTCAACTCCAGCCGCATCCGTTGCAGGACATCGGCAGGGTGCTCCCAGTTGCGGCGGAGGTCGCCGAGCATGGTCCGGGTGTCGTCTGTCAGGCGTTGCCGCTCGTCGTCATAGCGGTCAGGGAAAGCCACGACCTCCGAGGTCGGGGTCCCGGTGCCGGGACGGGCAGAAGTGGTGGGCCATGATCGGCCGGACAGGGCCTGGTCAGGGCATCAGGCCGGCGAGGGGTTCGGTTCCGTCGATGAAGGCGCGGGCCAGGTCGGACAGGCGACGGTTGTGCGCACGGGCGTAGCTGCGCAGTGCGGTGAAGGCCTGTTCCATGTCGATGCCCTGGCGTTCGGCGAGTTTGCCTTTGGCCTGCTCGATCAGCACACGACTGTGCAACGCGGTCTGCAGCTGCTCGTTCAGGACACTGCTGCGGTGGGTGGAGCGTTGCTGCAGCAGACTGATGGTGGCGACGTCGGCCAGGGCTTGTGCGATGGGCGTGCCGACCGGGTCGAAGGGGCCGGGGTCGGCGCGGAACAGGTTCAGTGCGCCGACGACCTCGTCCCGCAGGCGCATCGGCAGGGCCTGGACCGCTGCGAACCCACTGAGGTGGGCCGCTGCGGCGAAGCGCGGCCAGCGGTCGGCCTCCGTGCTCAGGTCGGGGACGGTCACGGGTGCGCCGGTGCGGAAGCACTCCAGGCAGGGGCCTTCGTCGTTCTGGAGCTGGAAGAGCTCCAGCAGGCGTACTTGTTCGTCGGAGGCGGCCATCACGCGCAGTTCGCCGTCCAGGTCCGCGAGCAGCACACCGGACGCGCTGGCGCCGAGCATGCCCACACAGCGATCGGTCAGCAGGCGCAGGAAGTCGATCAGGTCGAAGTCGGCGACGAGGTTGTCCGCCAACTCGACAAAAGTTTTGGCAAGGAGCTGCTCATTCATCGTGCCACCCTCTGTCGAAACTACTCCCGCCGGGGAGGGGCGGGAAGCGCAGCACGTTCATCGGTCGGCACCGGCGTCAGGCATCATCGTCGGCCCGATCCGCGTCCGTGTCCGTCTCCGGGTGGAAGCAGAGCCGGCGGGCCACCACGTCGGCAGCCACCTCGGCCAGCCGCCGTCCGTGGGCATAGGCGTGGGCGCGCAGCCGAATGAACGCCTCCTCGATGCCGACTCCGAGCTGCACGGTGAGCATGCCGGTGGCCTGGTCGATCTCGGCCCGGTACGGCGCATCGGACTCTTCGATCCGCGCATCGAGCAGAACCATTGTCGCCGTGTCGGCGAAAGCCATTGCATCGGCCAACTCCTCGGCGTCCAGCTCGACAGGCACGCTGGAGTACAGGTCGAGAACTCCGGGGCTGATCGCCCCGATCTGCAGAGGGATCGCGAAGACCGCCCCCGCTCCGGCCTCCAGGGCCGTATCGGCGAACACGCGCCAGCGGCCCTGCGCTTCACCTGTCCGCAGATCGGGTGCCAGAACGGCCGAGCCGAGGGCGAAGGCATCCACGCACGGGCCCTCACCAAGGGTGAGTTGCAGTTCCTCCAGCTGCTCGCTGATGTCGTCGGTGCTGCACAGCGGGTGACTGGCCGCGGTACGGGACATCGCGGACACCCCGGCCCCGCCGATCGGCAGGGCTGCCACCGCGGCGGTGCACACATCCACCACGCCGACCCGGGCACCACGCAGGGCTGCTTGTTCGGCCACGAGCACCTGGATCCGGGCCGACCGGCTATGAGGCATCACCCGGGCCACCGGGTCCAGGCATGGCGAGCAAGTTCGTCCAGTCTCATGGTCGTTCGCTCCCGAGGGGAAGAACAAGGGCACGGAACACGATGGGGCCGGCCGGCTTACGGACCTCTCCGACGTCTTTCCAGCCCCAGGACCGGAAGGCGGCGAGGGACGGATGGTCGGCCTGATCCACCAGGGTGGCGCCGAGCGACGCCTGGTGGTCGGTGAGCAGCCGTTGCTGCAGCCGACGGGCGATGTCATCGTCCTGCTCGGGCGCAGCGACCAAGATCTTGGTGACAGCGAAGACGTTGCCGGACTCGGTGAGCTGCTCAATGCTGGGCGGGAGTGTCCCGTCGAACCCGTGCCACCACAAACCGTCGCTCCTCACGGGGAATCCGAAGGCGCATCCCACCAGGGAAGTTGCCTCCGCGATCACCATGGCGAACCCCGGCCGCCGGATGTCGCCGGTGACGTGGTGCAGGAAGTCCTCCCGGCTGCGGGTGCGGTACTCCTCGCTGGGCGTCAGGTCCGAGGACCCGACGTACAGATCCGCCAGATCCTCACACAACTCCTCGGCTTGCCCCCGGTTCACCCGACGCAGACGCACGGCATCCATGGACGACGACTCACCGCGGCCGGCTTCTTGAGGTTGCCTCTGCCGGGACCAGGCCATCACCGCCCACCGCCTGCGAGGGCAGGTGCGACCGGAGCAGGCCAATGCGGTGAGGTCGGATCGGTTGGGACGAGGCCGCCCCGGAGAGGAGGCGCCGGGTGTCCGGACGGCAGGCCGAGGAGCAGGGCACCGCAGCCGGTGAGGTCGACGAGCCTGGCCACCAGCGGTGACGGGTGGTGAAGTCGGAGGGATCCTCCGGCCGCGGAGGTCTGCTGTGATGCGTGGAGGAAGGCGTTGAGGCCGCTGCAGTCGCAGAAGGTGACGGTGGTGAGGTCGATGTCGATGGTGCGGATGCCGTCCCGCAGGCACTCCTCCAGCGATCCGCGCACCAGCGGGGCCGTGTCGAGGTCGATCTCACCGGCCAGGGTGATCAGCGCCCGGCTCTCTCGGTCGTGCCGGTAGAGGTTCAGTTGCGGTAGGGACATGGCGCCTCGGTTCGGGAGACCAGCCGGGCAGTGGATGAGGGGGTGCCGGACTTCCGGCTCCTCCTGGTGCGCTACCGGGAGGGACGTACTGTTGGCGGAGGCGGGCGTAAGGCCGGGACCGGCAGCCTGTGTACCAGGACAGGGGACCCACCTGGTTCCCTCCAGGGGATGCGCCGGGTGACCGGACGGAAGAGCCGCTGCTCACAGCCATCGGTGTTGAGCAACAGCATGCCGCCGGGGTCTGGGACGTCCACGCAGCAGCCTAGTCCTCGGACCGGTCCGAGGGACGGCCGAATCCCCGCATCTCAGGGACCGGACACTGTCCTGGAGGCGGCAACGCTTGCCCGTCTCCGCGGCTCGCCACGTCCTCGATCCCGGGTCAGGGCGCAAGGTTTCGCGGGTGGGACGAGGCCTGGCGCGGGTTACCTGTGGCCATGGGCGGATCGGCCTGCGCCACGGAGGGCGAAGCCGATTATCCAGACGGCCAGGAATACGACCGCGACGTACCACAGGATCAGCATCGGGAAGCCGAACACGCTCAGAGCCAGCAGGAGAAGAAGTATCCAGAGAAGCATGGCCAGGCCTTCGGGTCGCGGAAGTTTTCGTGCGTTCCGCGGGGTCCCGGCGAAGCGGAGGGAGGAGGACTTCGCCCGGAGAGTCCGAAGCGTCATAGGCCTGCGCCCTCGTCGTCAGTCAACGCCGAGTGGAGACTCCTGTCAACGGGGTGGGTCTGCTGGGCAGTTGTGCTACGGCGGTTGGGGCCGTCGGTGTCGACGGAGCCTCGGCGATTGCCGCCGGCTCCTTGGCCGGTGGCAGGACGCGGTCCTCCCACCAGGACAGGCCCATCACAGTGCCGAGCAGGACGAAGGGGACTGCAGCCGGAACGATCAGCGCGTACATGTGTACCGCCAGATGTCAGAGACGTGCGACGCGGCGGGCAGCGGAAACGGTGCCCGCATGGGGCGCATCGAGGCTGTGCCGGAATCGCGTAGCGACGGCGAGCACGGGAACGGCCACGCTCGCGACGAGACAGGTCCGGCATCGATGCGCAAGGTGCGCCCTCGAAGGAGCGCGGTAACTTCTCGCCGCTGCCGGGGGCTTGGGCCGCACCATGCACGCTAGTCGCCTCCACATCTCCTGAACAGGTGTCAAGTGGCCATTTGGGTCCTGGCGTTATGCGCTGACGTGGGGTGCTATCCGCAGCCTTTGGGCAGGGCTACGCTGTTCGGTGAGGCCCCGGTCCCCGGCAGCGATGCCCTGTTCCGCTCCGGGAAGGCCTGCCATGTTCGTCCTGCTTCTCATCTTCATCGTGGCCTTGCTCGGTCTCGGCTTCCTCGACCCCGCATGGTGGGTGGCCGCGGCCGTACTCGTCTTCGGCCTCGTCCACTACGGCCGCGGTGGTGCCGGGGGCCGGAGCCGTGACGGCGATTCCGAGTACCGGGACTACCGGGACCACCGGGATCGTCAGGACCGCTGGGACCGCCGCTACAGCCAGCAGCGCCGGGGCCGCTGGAATCGTCAGGACCGTCGGGACCGTCGGGACCGCGAGGATGGTTGGTGACCGATGGGATGGCTCCGTATCCAGGGGCTCCGGGGACGCTGGGGCGGGTATCGCGAGAGCGTACGGCCGGGGCGCCCGGGGGCAGCAGTCCCCCGGGCGCCCCGGCCTTTCGCCTTTCGCCGACCCAGCAGCGTCAGTCGATATGGAAGCTGTCCCCGTACACCTCCCAGTCCAGCGGTGTGTTCAGGCCCAGGTTGCCGTTGGCGAGGAAGACCCGCTGCGCGGTGTCGACACGGCTGGTGTCCTCGTGCGCCTCCTCCTGCTTCATCGCCCACACGCGGGCGTCGAGGAACGCGTGCAGATACGCCCGCTCGTCGCCGCCCTGGGCCGGCGGCCTGGCCTTGGCCAGTGCCTTGCGCCGGATGTTGCCGAAGCTGGTGCTGTCGCCGCCGTCGCCGTGCATCACGATGGCGTCGTAGTAGATGAACTGCCCGAGCACACCGATGCCGTCCCGCTTGCCCCGGTTCACCGCAGGGTCGAAGTAGACACGGTCACGTTCGTCGTTCTGGGCCTTCTTGAACGCGGAGTCCTGGGCGGCCCGCTTCCAGTCGCGGGTGAAGTTCGGGTCGAGTCCCTCGTGCGAGTCGCTGCCGTCGACCTCGCGCAGTGCGGGCAGGTACTTCGCCAGTACGTTGTCGGGCCTGCGCTGCGTGTACAGCTCGACGAGGTCGAGCATGTCGCCGGTTCCTGAGCAGAAGCCGATGATTCCGGCGGTGTAGCCGCGGCCGTCGCCGATGTCCTCGATGTACTTGTACTGGGCCTTCCAGTCCAGCGAGGAGTTCTCCGCGCTGGAGACGAGTTGCATGGCGATGTCCTTCTTCACCGGGTCGTCCAGCCCGACAGCCGCCGGGGCGGCCGCGGCCGTCGGCCGGTCGCCGTGCCGGTCGGCGGACGTCGTGCCGAACGCCGTTGCCGGTACGGCGACCAGCGCCAGTCCGAGCAGCACACGCGGGAGAAACCTGAGCGGACGAGTGGTGCGCTTGTGGGGGGCGGGCACCTTGCCTCCATGGGGGGAGTACGTCGAACGTGCTCTGTTAGGAAACTTTCCTACCAGAGTCCGGAGAGTCGCGTACACCCCTGTGCGCGAAGAGAGTTGAGGCGCCCTTCGGGCTACTCGGCGTCGATCCTGTAGCTGTCGCCGTAGACCTTCCAGCGCAGCGGCGGTTCGAGGCCGAAGTTGCCCTCCCGGACGAACACACGCTGGGCGGTCTCGATGCGGCTGGTGTCCGAGTGCGAGGGTTCGCGGCGGATCGCGTCGACGCGTGCGTCGAGGAAGGCGTTCAGATACGCCGCCTCGTCACCACCCTGCGCGGGCGGTTCGGCGTTGCGCAGCGCGGTGTTCCGCATCGACCGGAACCCGACCGTCTGCTTGCCGTCGGCGCTGCCGTGCATCACATACGCGTCGTAGTAGATGAACTGCCCCAGCGCACCCAGGCCGTCCCGCTGGGCCTGCCGGACCGCGGGCGTGAAGTACGCCCGGTCGCGTACCGCGTCCTGCGCCGCCCGGAACGCGGCGTCGGACGCCGCGGCCCGTGCCCACGCATCCGTGAACGGCCGGCCGAGCCCCTCGTGCGAGTCGCTGCCGTTGACCGCGCGCAACGCCGGCAGGAACGGCGCGAGCCCGTTGCCCGGACGCTCCTTCGTGTACGCCTCCACCACGGCGAGCATGTCGCCGGTTCCTGAGCAGAAGCCGATGATTCCGGCGGTGTAGCCGCGGCCGTCGCCGATGTCCTCGATGTACTTGTACTGGGCCTTCCAGTCCAGCGAGGAGTTCTCCGCGCTGGAGACGAGCTGCATGGCGATGTCCTTCTTCGCCGGGTCGTTCAGGCCCTGGCCGCCGGCCTTCCTGCCCTTCCCGTCCTGCCCCGCGTGTCCGCCGTCCGCGCAGGCGGTGGTGACGACGAGGGCGAACGCCAGCACGATGGCGCGCAGCATCCCGTGGAAGGAGGTCATGCCGCGTGCTTCCCTTCCAGCGACAGCGCGCCGCAGATTGCTGCGGCAGCCGACGACCTGCCGCTCTTCTCCGCCACGCCGGCCGTGTCGCTGGTGCACGCCGTGGGGCCGTCCGGCAGACAGACGGCCGCCGGGACGCTCCATGCGGACCTGCGACACACCATGCGATTCCCCTCGACGCCGGTCGGGGCCGATCGCCCGCCCGAAGTCTAGAGACGGCCGAGCCGCCCGCCAGGTTCCCGGTCGGGCGACACGGCCGCCGCGTTCGTCCTGTTCAGCCGGTGGCCGCCGTTCAGCGCCCTCCCCGCGGATCCACCCGGGCAACACGATGCCCGGCTGGGCGTCGACCACGTACGGCCGACCGGCGTCGGGTGGCATCGCCGAGTCGCGCGCGGACGGGGAGGGGAAGCATCGGGCGGCCCGGCACGCGGCCCCTTCAGAGGAGTTCGGCGCTGCTCGCCGGCTCCTGGCGCGGCTGGTTGTTGATGCGGTGCCGCTCGATGGACGAGCGGCGGTAGACCTCTTCGCGCACGCGCTGGATCTCGCCGATGGGCCGGTGGTCCTCGCGGGTGCGCCACGGCGTGATCGACGTGCCGTCCGCCGCCGTGAGGTTGTCCTCGCCGCCGATGTCCTGGCGCGGGACGTCGATGCGGGCGACCGTCACCCAGGGCGAGAGCTGCTCCGGCCATTCGAGCGAGGTGTTGTCGACGGGCATCCGCCCCAGGTCGGTGTTGAGTTGCACCTGCAGTTCGAAGGCGTGGTCGCGCTCACCGGCCTCCGCCACGAGCGTGTTGCGGAAGGCCTCGCCGTCCGCGCGCACATCGACCTCGAGGTGGGTGACAGGGGAGAGAGGGACCGTGCGGATCTTGGCGATGTGGTCGCCGTACCGGAAGGCGCCCATGCTGTTGTACGTGTACGAGAGCAGGTTGCGGCGCTGCACCTGGGTGAACGAGAGCATCGCGAACAACTCGTCCCACAGCCACTCGTCGGCACTCGCCAGCGTCCCGCGGCGGGTGAGGAACTCGCCCATCCAGGACTTGCGCCGCGCCGGGTTCACCAGGGCGTCCGGCAGTTCCGCGAAGAGCTCTTCGATGACCATGTAGTCGTAGGCGGTGTTGGCGAAGAACACGGTGTTGTTGATCAGGTTGAGGTCGAACGTGGTGGCCTCGGCCTCGTCGGTGAGCAGAGAGGTGCCGGGGACGCCGAACATCTTGATGCCCATGCCGCAGGCCGCGCCCAGCAATGAGTCGGCGCGCAGATGCCCGAGTCCGTTGGAGTAGCGCACGACCGCGTCGTACGTGGCGGGGGTGGCGAAGATCCCCTGCGCGTACGGTGCCGACACCTCACCGACCGTGACCGTTGCCTTCACCAGGCCGTAGGTCTTCCCGTGGGCGGTCCTGACCGCGCGCCCCACGTCCTGCCGCTGCACGGACTCGCGGGTGCGGCGGGCCACATTGCTGACGACCTCGTCCAGTTCCTGCTGGTAGCCCGGGCGTTCGACGGGTGTGTAGTCCTCGTACCTGACGAAGTCCATCGCAGCTCTCCCTTGTGCTCGCTGTTGCCGCTCTCTCTTTCCCGAGAAACATAGCGCACGATTCAATCGTGCACGATGTAACTGGATGTGATGATCCCCACGAGAATCCTGAGCAAGTGATCTCAGCTCGGGCGGGGTGGATGGGGCGACCCGGTCGGACTCGGCCCGTAGGTCGGCCAAGGGGCCGGCCGGTCAGCCGAGCCGGTCGGTCAGCGCGCGCAGCCGGTCCCGCAGCTGCTCCGCGTCCCCGGCGGTGAGCCCGTAGATGCGCCCCATCGAGCCCGGCACTCCTTCGGCGCGCTCCTTGAGCGCCCGGCCCTTCCCGGTCGCCTCCACCGTCACCAGCCGTTCGTCCTCCGCCTGCCGCTCCCGCAGCAGCAGCCCCGCCGCCTCCAGCCGCTTGAGCAGCGGCGACAGCGTGCCGTAGTCGAGCCCCAGCACCGCCCCCAGCTCCTTCATCGGAACGGGTCCGCGCTCCCACACCGCGAGCATCACCAGATACTGCGGATACGTGAGCCCCAGCTCGGCCAGCACCGGCCGGTACGCCGCCGTCACCGCTCGCGACGCCGAGTACAGCGCGAAGCACAGCTGGTCGTCGAGGGTCATGGACGCGGCCGGGTTCTGGTTGTCTGCCATGCCCCCATTCTCACTCGCCCCTACCGGGGCCCCGGCGTGGGATCCCAGGCCATCAGGTTGCTGAACAGCTCCGCCTGCTCGACGGCGTCGTCCAGCGCGTGATGGGTGTGCCGCCGCCGGGACAGCAGCTCGCGCGGCATCGTGCCCTTGGCGACGGCGCGCAGCGGGAGCCGGGCCTTGGTCGCGTACAGGGTCTTCATGTCCATACAGCCGGAGTGCCCGAAGGGGCTCGCGCCGGTGAAACGGATCAGATACCAGTACAGGAAGGTCCAGTCGTAGGACGCCGGGTAGCCGCTCATCACGGGCTGCGCGCCGACCGCCACTTCGCGCACCCAGGCGCTGAACTCGGCCATGGCAACAGCCGGTTCGCTGCCCTCGCGGACGAGCCGGTCCCGGTCGAGACCGCTCACCGCCAGCGCCTGTGGGACGAAGTCGTCACTGATGGGGCGCAGTTCGCGGTAGAAGGTGTGCGCCTCGGGGTCGGCGGGGACGTACCTGTCGGCGTCCTGCCGGCCGGCCACGGCGGCGCCGAGGCTGATCATCGAATAGGGGCCGGGGATCGGGCCGTCGGCCTCGATGTCGACGGAGATGTAGAGACTGGGTTTGACGGTTCGTGCCATGGCGCGAGCATGGCAGGACGAACGGCCTCCGATCACCTGATTTTGACGGCCTCCGGGCCCCGGGCCGCCACGAGTGGACCGTGGTGACCCGCGTACCCGCCCGCCGTCACGCGCCCCGCGCTGTCCAGTCCGGACGACGCCCGCTCAGCCCGACGACCCGGTCCAGCAGCGGCGCGCTCTCGGCCACGGCCACGACCGGGCCGAACATCCCGCCACGCGCCGGGTCGTCCGCGGAGGGCGCCATCAGCGCGTACGACACCTCGAGGCTCGCCTCGTCCGGGGCATACTCCTGGCCGGTCGCGCGGGCCAGATCCCACCCGTGGACGAGCAGCTCGTTGAGGGCCACCCGGCCGGCGATCGCCGCGGGGAAGGTGATGCCGCCGGCCTGGGTGTCGCCCTCCCAGGCCCCCGGCGCACGCCAGGCCGCGACCAACTCGTCCAGCAGCCGCGGCAGTCTCGTACGCCAGTCGTCGTCCAGTACCCACTTCACGGTGCCCGGGTCGGTGTTCGTCGCCGGACCGGAATCCTTGCGCGCGGCGTCTCGGAAGGCCGACGACAGACCGACGACATGGGCGAGCAGCTCCCGTACCGCGTACCGCGGACAGGGCGTCGGATCCTCGAGGCGGGCATCGTCGACCCCCGCGGCCAGCCGCGCCATCCCGGCAGCCACCTGTCCCAGATCCGGCGTGTCCCTCGTGTTCGTCTCCATGACCACCAGACTTACCCCGCCGCCGAAACTCATCGGTCCCCCGTTCGGGCTACCCCGACGTGGCTGGACCCGCCCGCCGGGCCTGCCGCTCATACGCTCACCAGGTGATCAGTACCGCTGCCCTGAACACCGGACACGCCGACTTCCTCGCCTGGGCCGAGAAGGAGCGCGGCACCGCCCTGCCCGCACGCGCCGTCGATGCCGTGCTCACCCTCCTCGCCCTGCGCGGGGCGGACCGCAGAACGGGCGTGCCCGAGCCGACACCTCAGCTGGTGCGCAGTGTGCTGCACAAGGACCTGCCCGTGCTGCTCTGTGCCACGGCCGCCGAACGCGACGCCCTGTCCGACATCCTCCGTGTGCTCGCCGACCGGGTCAGAACGGCCGGCCGGCTGAACGCCAAGCGCCACGCCCGGCTGCTCGCCGCGATCGACGAGGCGCTGCCGGAATTCCGCGCGGCGATGGACGACCCGTGGAATCTGACCTGGCCGCGCTGGTACGCATCGCTGCTGCGGGCGGACGGTGTCGACGCGGACGACCCCGACGCCGTACGGGCCTGGCTCACGGAACACCAACGCACACCGCACGCGGAGCGCTCCCCACTCCCCGAGCCGCTGCAGCGCCCGGACCTCAGTGCCCGGACCTTCGCGGCGCGCGCCGAGCTCGCGCAGGCGCTGCTGGGGGCCTTCGCCCGCGACGCGGCAGGGGCGAGCCCGGCAGGCGCCCTGCTCCCCGCCCCGCCGCTCGAGGCCGACCGCCCGGACGAGGCGCTCGCCGAGCACCTGGACGGCATCGCCTCCGAGCTGACCGACCGCTGGACCGCAGCCGGCCTCAGCGAGGCGTTCGCGGGCCCGCACGCGAACCTGGCGCCCGGGCCCGAGGCCCTGCCGCACTTCGCCCTCGCGGACCGGCTGCTCGACGATCACCTCGACTACTACGGCAGCTCCTCCGTCCCGCTGCCGCCCCCGCCCGCACTGCCCGATCCCGCCGACATCCGGGTCCTGCTCCACGCGGCCCCGATCCCGGCGACACTGGCGGCGGGCGGCGACGACGATCTGCACGACCTCGCCGAGCGCTGCGGCTTCCCCGAACCCGCCACGACGGTCTGGAACGAGGGCACCCCGCAGGAGCTGACCGAACTCGGCGCCGACATCCTGGCGGCGGTCGTCGAGGCCATGCCCGCCCCCGAGGACCCGGACCAGCGCTACCTCCTCGACGGGGCGCACATTCTCTACACCCTGTACGAGCGGGGCAGCACGCCCGACTCCGTGGTGCGCAAGGCCGCCGACGTCTCCGACGGGAACATCGCCCCGGAACTCGAGGACGACCCCGTCGCCGTCCCCACCGCGCAGCCCGCCGCCTACGAGCTGCCGCCCCTGCCGGAACTCTCCGCCCTCATCGGCAGGCCCGACCTGACCGAGACGGAACGTGCCGAACTGGACACCCAGGCGCAGGCCCTGGCCGGCACCGTCGACCGGCTCACCGGGACCGGCTGCGTCTTCCGCGCGGGCGACACGTACGGGCTCACACCGCTCGGCAGCGCCGTGATGCGCCATCTGCTGACCGTGGGCCACTGCGTGGCCCCCGACCCCGAGACGGTCGCCACCTGGGACGCCACGGACACCATCGCCGCGATCGCCAACTGGCCGACCCGTATCGCGGCCGCGACCGTCACGCGCTGGACGGCAGACCGAGGCGGCACCGACGCTGCCTGGGCCGGACTCCTCGACGCGGTCTCCGCCGCCAAGTCCGCGGACTTCCACAACACGCGGACGGCAGAGCTCTTCGGCCACCTCGACCACGCCGGCATCCCCACATCGGTCCTTCGCGCTGCCCTCACCGACCCGGTGACAGGCGCCTACGCCCTGCGCACGCTCCTTGCCCGCGGCGAACAGGCCCCGGAAGGCGACGTGCCCCTCAACGCCCGGGCGACGCTGCTCCTCGACGACCTGGACCAGCGCTGGATCGACGACATGCGTGCCTACATGGCCGCGGCGGCCGAGGAACGCGACCTCGAGCCGCTCCCCACGGCGCTGCTCGACGCGTTCGACGAGGTGGCCGCTACCTGGCCGGGTGGCGCCGTGCCCCTCGTCACGGCCCTCGCCGATGCGAACCCGGCCGCCGCGGTCCGCGTCCTGGAGGACCTGCACGACCGCCACCCGGACGGCCGGGTCAGGGGCGCGGCGGCCCACGAAGTGAAGGCGGCGAGGCGGGCGGAGGGGCGTCGCCACGGGTGAACGCCCGTCCTCGGCAGTTCCGGGGGCGGCGTTCGCCCCACACGCGGCGGACGCTGCCCGACTGCCATCGGAACGGCCCGGCCACGGGCGTGCTGCATCGGGCAACAGCACGCCCTACCAGGACGTTTCGCGCACACTCGCCCGGTCCACGGGCACGGTCGTCGCCGTGATCTCCGAGCGGTGCCTGCTGCCCTCGAAAGTGACCGTCAGCGTGTCCGGGGAGCTCTGTGTGGTGCTTGCCGTGAAGCCCTGGTTCGGCACCGCCGAGATGAGGCACACCCCGCCGCTTCCGTAGCGCACGGTGACCTTCCCGCCTTGCGACGAGACGGTGTGCACGCCCGAGCCTCCCTGCTCGCAGCCCTGGCCCTGGTTCGCCCCGGACGGCTCGTCCGGTGGGGGAGGGGTCGTGCGGTCCGTCTTAGTCGGTGATGCCGTACGAGGCTTCCCGGCCGTCCTGGACGGTGTCGGTGACGGCGTGCGCGCGCTCTTGGTGGGCGTGGGGCTCAGGGAAGGACTGGGGCGTGCCGTCGCCGAGGAGTGCGGAGAGGCGGCGAAGTCCTTCGGCGCCGACTGCGCGACCGGAGCGGTCGGTCTGGTCGATCCCACCACGAAGTGGACGGTGATCATGACAGCCGTGACGCTGGCTGCCGTGCACGACAGCCAGATGAGCAGGTAACGCAGGAGGCGGGGCACGACACCATAGTGGCGGACCGGCTAACGTGCCTGCTCATGGCCTCCGTACTTGTCGTCGAGGACGACCCTGTGATCCGTGCCGCGCTGATCGAGGTGCTCACCGCTCACGGCTACGCGGTCAAGACCGCTCACCAGGGTTTCGAGGCGCTGCGCGAGATCACCCAGAGCCCGCCGGACGTCGTGGTGCTCGACCTCGGGCTGCCCGATCTGGACGGTCTCGACGTGCTGCGCATGATCCGGGGCATCTCACGAGTACCTGTGCTGGTCGCCACGGCGCGCGACGACGACACGGAGATCATCAGGCTTCTCAACGCCGGAGCGGACGACTACATGGTCAAGCCCTTCTCGGGCGGCCAGCTCGCCGCCCGGATCGCCGCGGTACTGCGGCGATCCGTCCCCGCCGGCGACCTCGACCGGCCGCCGGTCGTGCAGGTCGCGGACCTCAGGATCGATCCACTGGCCCGCACCGCGCACCTCAACGACCGCGAGCTGGCTCTGACCCGGCGGGAGTTCGACCTGCTCGCCTACCTCGCCGCCAACGCCGACCAGGTCATCTCCCGCAAACGGATACTCGCCGAGGTCTGGCAGCAGCCGTATCTGGAGGATCAGACGGTGGACGTCCATCTCTCGGCACTGCGCAGGAAACTGGGTGAAAAAGCGTCCCGTCCCCGCTATCTGCACACCGTGCGCGGTATCGGGATCAAACTGGTCACCTCCCCATGAGGCGCGCTCTCGCGGGGATCGCGCTGGCCGTGACCACGATGGTCGCCCTGTCCTTCCTCATACCCCTCGCCCTGCTGGTGCGCGAACAGGCCCGGGACCGGGTGACCACCACCGCCGAGCAGAGAGCGGCCGCTCTCTCGCCGGTCCTCGCCCTGACCACGCGGCAGGCCGACGTACAGCAGGCGGTGGCCGAACTGGGCTCGCAGGACCAGCTGGCCGTACGCCTCCCGGACGGAGGGCTCGTCGGCACTCCGCACGCCCCGCGGGAAGCGCTCGACCGCGCGGTGCGAAAGCGCGAGACGCTCGCCATGGACACCGCGGACGGATGGGTCTATCTCCAGCCCGTGGTACTCGCAGAGGACCGGGTGGCTGTCGTCGAGGCGTATGTGCCCGGGGCGGACCTGACGCGGGGGGTGTGGGCCTCGTGGGGCGTCATGTCGCTGCTGGCGATCGGCCTGGTGAGTGGATCGGTACTGGTCGCCGACCGGCTGGGCGCCCGGGTGGTCCGTTCCTCCCGGAGCCTGTCGAGCGCCTCGCTGGCGCTGGGGTCGGGGGACCTCGACGTACGGGTGGAACCGGACGGGCCACCGGAACTGAAGGAGGCCGGGGTGGCGTTCAACACCATGGCCGACCGGGTGGTGGAACTGCTGGCGATCGAGAGAGAGATGGTCGCGGACCTGTCGCATCGGCTCAGAACCCCGTTGACCGCGCTGTATCTGGAAGCGGACCTGATGAGCGGTTCACCCGGTGCCCGGCGGATCACCGGGGCCGTCGCGCAGCTGGAGAGCGAGCTGGACTCGATCATCACCGCCGCCCGCACCCCGCTGGCCGCAGGCCAGGCCGCCGGCACCGCGACGGCGAGGCCGAGCGAGGTCACCGAAGTGGTTGCACTGCGGCTCGACTTCTGGTCGGTGCTCGCCGCCCAGCAGGACCGGCCGTGCGAACGCTCCTTCACCCCGCGGCCGACGCCCGTGCAGTTCCCGGAGGACGACCTCGCCGCCGTCGTCGACGCCCTGATCGGCAACGTCTTCCGGCACACCCCGCAGGGCACGGCCTTCGCCGTACGAGTGGAGCGCGCCGACCGGCACGTGCTGGTGACGGTGGATGACGCGGGACCCGGCGTCGCCGACCCGGACGCGGCGCTCACCCGCGGAGTCAGCGTCGGCGGGTCCACCGGCCTCGGACTGGACATCGTGGCCCGGGCCGCCCGCGCCGCCGACGGGGAGATGCAGATCACCCGCGCCCCCATGGGCGGGGCGCGGGTGCAGGTGGCGTTTGCGCTGGCAGCCGCCGACCGGTGACAGGGCCTACCGGCCCGGTGATGGACGCACCTCCGGTGGCAGGGCCTGCCTCCGGTGGCTGACCCGCGCGCGGTTAGCGGCCCTACCGGCCGGCGACACGGCTCAGGGGCTGATCCGGCTAACGGCTCGCCCCGAAGTCCTGCGTCCACCACGGACCGCCGTCACCGAAGTGCACGCCTATGCCTATCTCCTTGAAGGAGCAGTTGAGTATGTTGGCCCGGTGGCCGGGGCTCTTCATCCACGCGTCCATGACCGACGCCGCATCGGACTGGCCCCGCGCTATGTTCTCGCCCAGCGTCGACCATGCGTAGCCGGCGGCTTCCACCCGGCTGGTCATGGTCGAGCCGTCGGGGCCGGTGTGGGACATGACGCCGCTGTCGGCCATGACATCGCTGTAGTCGTCCGCGGCTTCGGTCAGCCGCGCGTTGGAGGTCAAAGGCGAGCAACCGGCCGACCCGCGCTCCTTGTTGACGAGTGAGAGCACCTGGGCTTCGGCGCCGTTCGAGGAGCTGCCGGAGCCACTGCCACTGCCGGAGCCGCTCGAGCCGCCGGACCCGGACCCCGACCCGCCGCCGGACGCCGGACGGCCGGCCCCACCCGTGCCGCTCGCACTCTGCGCCTTCGTCTTCGCCGCGGCCGTGGGGCTCGCCGAACGCTTCGGCTTGGCCGAGCCGGTGGCGCTCGGGCTCGGTGAGGCAGATGGGCTCGGGCTCACCGACGGCGAGGGCAGGGGCGACGCGCTGTCCGCGGCATCGTCGTCCGCCGAGCCGGGTACGGCGTCCGCGGCGTTCGACTCCACCTGGTCCGCCGGGCCGTTGTCGCCTTCTCCGCCCACGGCAAGAGTCACTCCGACGCCCGCCGTGACGGTGATCACGCCCAGCGCCAGAACGATGTTGCGTACCCGCGGCCCGCCCTTGGAACGGGCATGGGAGCGGGACCCTGATCGAGCGGCTCTGTGTGAACTCATACGTACGGCACCTCGGGGAGAAGTCGGTCGAACAAGCAAGATCCCGGCGGACGCGACCGCGCCCACCGGGATGTTGTGGGGGGTGTGACGTGAGCCTAAGCCGGAACGGACCCCGGAAGGCTGCCCGGAAGGGGTTCTTCAAGAAGCCATAAGAAAGCCATGAGGCTGCGGCAAGGTACGCCCGGAACGGCGGCCCCCGGGGTTGATGCGGAGCGGGACCTGTGCCATATAGGTCTGGACCATTGCCTGCCGTCCGCGGAGGTCCGACCGTGCAACGTCCCCCCACCACCGTCACGTTGGTCTGCTCGGCGGTGCTCCTTCTTGCCGCGTGCGGCGGCAACGAGGACACCGAACGCCCCTCGACGCCCGCCGGAGTCACCGCCCGGGCGGGCAGCGCCACTTCCGTTCATGTCATGTGGAACCAGTCCTCCGACAACAAGGGGGTCACGGGTTACGAGGTCTACGAACAGGGAGACAAGGTCATGTCCCTTCCCGCCACCCAGCAGATGGTGGACATCGACCGGCTGACACCGAGGACCGTGTACAGCTTCACAGTCCGGGCGCGCGATGCCGCCGGGAATCTCTCCGAACCGAGCGCGGCGATATCGGTCACCACCCCGGAAGCGACACCGGACGACCGCAAGGCGCCCACCCGTCCGGCGAATCTGAGCGGCCGGGCGCAGGGGAGCAGGGCCGTGACCCTGACCTGGGCGCGGTCGACCGACGACATCCGTGTCACCGCGTACGACATCTACCAGGAGGACTCCCGCATCCACAGCGTGTCTGGTACGCAGACGTCGGCACGCGTGACCGGCCTGCGGCCGGGCACCGTCTACACCTTCACCGTCCGTGCCCGCGACGCCGCGGAGAACTCGTCCCCCGACAGTCCGGCCCTCGACCTCACGACCGCGTCCGCCCCCGGCGAGGGGCCCAGCACCGCTCCCACCGGCCTGACCGCGACCGCCCGCAAGGGGACCATCGAGCTGTCGTGGACGCCACCGGACTCGGGTGCCCCGGTCAAGGAGCACCAACTCTTCCTGAACGGCGCGTTGGCCACGACCATCGTCTGGGGCGCCGAGCCGCCCACGGGGACGGCGACGTACACGATGACGGTCACCGACGAACCCGGCACCCGTTACAGCATCAAACTCCGCGCCAAGCTCCCTGACGGCAAGTGGGGCGACTTCTCGGCGCAGCGGACGGTGGTGGTCGTCTGAGCGGTCCGGGCGGCGGCCGGCGTGGCCGCTCATCGAGATCGTGTACGCGGATTCCGGTGCGGCCGGAATCCGCGTACACGATCGGGCCGCGGCGGGACCTCTCCCGGATACGCCGCGGCCGGCCACGGCGAGGCGCAGGTGGAAGCATGCCCGTGCCGCACGGCGTTCGCGACGAGCTCGGCCGCGATCAGCGTGACCGTCTAGTTGGCGGTGGAGTCGTACGGGTGGCCCCACTCGTGCAGCCGGTGCGACACGAGTCGCCGAGCGAGTCGGGCGCCGCGCGGTGTCGAGGTGAACCGCATAGTGAACTCGTGAGTGGTGGCGGGGTCGTGAACGAGTACTGCGGGCGGGGCGGTTGCTGGCTTCGTGCGGCTAACGCTGCTGCTCGACGGGCAGGTTGACCAGGGCAGACGCGCGGACGCACTACCGTTGTACGTCGATGGGAGTTCCATGTGTGCGTGTGTCGGCCGCGATGGCCCATACCGGGCCGGCCTCCCGGTTTCCACGCCGCGGCACACCGCGCCCCCTGACGTTGGTCGGGAACAAAACCACTTCGGGCCGTAGTTTCGCTGGTCATGACGATCAAGCAGGAGGTCCTGCGCTACACCGCCTTCTCCAGCGACCCTGAGGGGGGCAACCCCGCCGGGGTCGTCCTCGACGCTTCCGGGCTCGACGACGCCGACATGCTCTCCATCGCCGCCGACCTCGGGTACAGCGAGTCCGCGTTCCTGTCCGCGCCGCCCGAGGGGCTCGGCGGCGAGCCCGGACGGGCGTTCACGATCCGGTACTTCAGCCCCAAGGCAGAGGTGCCGTTCTGCGGGCACGCCACGGTCGCCACCGCCATTGCCCTCGGCGAGCGCATCGGGGCCGGCGACCTCGTGTTCGCGACGCGTGCGGGGACGGTGCCGGTGACAGTGAGCGAAGAGGGCGGGGCGCTGCGGGCCACACTCACCACGGTCGAGCCGCACAGCGAGGACATCGCGGACGCCGACCTCGCCGAGGCGCTGGCCGCGCTGGACTGGCCGGCCGCCGATCTGGATCCCGCGCTGCCGCCCCGTATCGCCTTCGCCGGCGCCCGGCATCTGGTGCTCGCCGCGGCGAGCCGGGAGCGGCTGGCGGATCTGGCGTACGACTTCGAACGCCTCGAAGCCCTGATGCGCCGGCTCGATCTGACCACGGTGCAGCTGGTGTGGCAGGAGTCGGAGAACGTCTTCCATGTGCGCGACCCGTTCCCGGTGGGTGGCGTCATCGAGGACCCGGCGACGGGCGCCGCGGCCGGAGCGTTCGGCGCATACACACGCGAACTCGGCCTCGTCCCCGAGGCAGCGGTGCTCACCCTCCACCAAGGCGAGGACATGGGCCGCCCGGGCGTGCTGACCGTGGAACTGCGCGAGGGGGACAAGCGCGTGCGAGTGAGCGGGACGGGCGCCCGGATCACCTGACCCCGACCGGCCGCCAGGTCTCGACACACACCCGGAAAACCGGATGATCTCCCTGCCCGGCGGCTGTTACGGTCGCCGAGCGCGGGGCGGCTCCCGAGTGTGCTTCCTTCTCACTTCTTCTGATGAATCAGCGTGCTCACTTCCCGCCCCGCGCAACACCCGGTCATCCGGGAAGGGGGAGAAGGAGACTTGTCCAGCGCCACCACAGTCACAGGTCGTACCACCATGGCCCGCTCACGGGCCCTCGCCACCGTGCTCCTGTCGCGCCGTGGAACCGTGTATCTACCGACACCGGCCGTCGTCTCGGATCCGGCCGGCGACAGCGGAGCAGCACTGCTCGAGGCCGACCTCGTCGACCGGGGCTACCTGTTGGCCCCGCCGCTGCGCGCCGCGCTTGCCGCGCTCGACGCACGGGCCATGGGCGCGGTGGGCCGGGCACTGCTCCACGACATCGACAGCGCCCTCGGCGCCGACCGACCGCACGTGCCCCTGCTGCGCGACTTCCCGGACAGCACCCCGCACAACACCTACGCGCACTACGTCGCCCGCGTGCTCACCGTGCTGTTCCAGCACCCGGAGCAGCCGTGTGTGCTGTGCGGCACGGTGGACTCCGTCGTGCCCGTATCGCCGTGCGCCCACCTGGTGTGCGGTGCGTGCTTCGACGGCGCCGACTTCTCGGCGTGCCCCGTGTGCGAGCGCCGTATCGACCCCTCCGACCCGTTCCTGCGCCCCGAGCGCCCGCGCCGGCAGCTGTTCCGCCGCACCGCGGTGCCCGCGCGACTGCGTCTCCTGTCCTACGGCGGTGATCTCACGGCCCGCCAGGCCGACGCAGCCCTCGAACTGAACACGCTGCTTGCCCGCACCGGCGCCCTCAGCCCCCAGGACAGCGACGACCTGGAAGCGCTGCTGGCGGCCAGGCCCCGCGACGACCTCGACCGGCTGCCCGTCACCGTGCCCGGCCGGGAGACGAAGGCCCGCCTCGTTGCCTGGCTGCTCGCCGACCCCGCAGCCTTCCCGGCCACCCTTCCCGTTGCGGCCGAGCTCATCGACACGGCCACCGATGTGCTGCGCGTGCTCGCGGTGCGTTCCGGCGGAGACGCCGGACTCGTCGAGATCCCCCGCTTCGCCGCAGTGCCCCGGGCCCTGCGCCGCGCCCTGCTGTCCGCCCTCGACACGCTCGACCCCGCACAGGCGGCCCAGGACATGCGGCGGTACCGGCGGGCCTGGATCCACGCGGCCGAACGCCTGCACCCCTTCGAGCACGCGGACCGGTTCCCGCGCGCAGCTCTCGCCTTCGCCGCGCTGCGCGGCACCCGGCTCGGCGACGACGCCTTGTCCGCCACCCTGCGTACGGCCGCGGAAACCGTCGACGGCATCGACCTCACCAGCCGGATGGTGACGGCGTACAGCTGGAGCGGCCGGGTCGAGGCCGCCCTCGCGGCCCGCGACCTCGCCGGGGCGCTCACGCTGCTCGAGCAGCGACCGGGTGAACTCGTCCGGCGCCTCGACCACCTGCTGCGCCTGATCGACGAAGGGGACGAGGACGGCTCCCACCCCGTCGTCCCGACACTGGAGCGCGTGGCTGCGCGGGTGGCCCCGGCCGTCCTGCTGTCCGCGCTCGGTGCCATCCGCACCCGCGACCGGGAGCAGGTGGCACGGGTGTTCTTCCCAAAGGGCGCGGCGGCGAGGACCCATGTGGCCGACGACAACAGGCCGGCGCTGCCTGCCCCCCTTGTGCGGACCGTGGTCGACGCGCTGACGGCGGAGATGCTGCGCAGGGCGGGGCAGGCGGCACCCGTGGACGTCGCGGTCGTCGACTCCGCGCTGGACGGTCTCGTCGCGCCGTTCACCGAACGGACCGCATCCCGAGCCCTGGTGACCCTGCCGCGCGGCAGCGAACTCGCCGTACCGGACGGCCGGTCACTGCGCCTGTTCCTGCACTGGATGGAGAGCCCCACCTCGGGTACGACCGACCTGGACCTGTCGGCCGCGATGTTCGACGCCCACTGGCGGCACCTCGGAGAGTGCGCCTACACCAGCCTGCGGTACGCGGACCGGGCCGCGGTGCACTCCGGTGATCTCCAGAGTGCGCCGCCTCCGCTCGGCGCCGGCGAGTTCGTGGACCTCGACCTGGAACGGCTCGACGCAGCCGGGGTGCGCTACGTCGTCGCCGTCGTCCACTCGTACAACAACGTCCCCTTCGGTGACCTGGCGGAAGCCTTCGCCGGGCTCATGCTGCGGGACCAACCAGGCAACCGGGGGCCGGTGTTCGACCCGCGCTCCGTCGAGCAGCGCTTCGACCTCACCGGCAGCAGCCGCGCCTGCGTGCCGCTGCTCCTCGACGTACAGGCGCGCACCATGCGCTGGCTCGACGTCGTCAAGGGAGTCACCGGTACGCATCACGCGGTGTGGCGGCACGCGAACGCGCTGGCCACCCTCGCGCACCGGCTGACGGACCTGTTCGCCTCGGGCGTGCGCGTCGGCCTCGGCGAGCTCGCGGTGTGGCAGGCCGCGGCCCGAGCGGCCACGGTCGTGCTGCGCCACACGGACGGCTCGCAGAGCGTGTACCGGCGCAGGGACGGCGAGGACGTGGCCGGCTTCGCCGCCCGGATCGGCTCGCCGGACACGGACGCCCACGCGGGCTTCGACGGTGACGAGGTGTCGAATGAACCGCGACTGGCGTACCTGCTCCGAGGCGACCTGGAACTGCCCGACGGGAGCGAGGTGTTCGCACTGTACCCGCTGGGCCAGGATGCCGCCCGGGTGCGCCTGCTCGCTGTCGCGGACATGGTCACGGCCCTCGGCCCCAGGTGATCAGTGACAGAGCAGGCGGCCGACGGAGTTCGTCTACCTGCGGCTTTCCAGCTTCTGGACTGCGGAGGTCCCGCGTTGATGGCGCAAGGTCCCGCAAAGGACTGCCATGGGCGCAGGCGTTGCGAGCACCTCGCTTGGCCGGCCTGTTGGCCAGCCATGTACCACGTGCGTCAAGGAGCGGGGTGACGCCAACTGGGCGGCCAGGTCCGGTCGCGGGACACGGCAACGCCTGGAACCCCCAGGCTGCTGCGTGCGCGCCACCCTTCACTCGCCTACCCCCGCCCGTATCGGTCTTCCCCGGATTCCCCGGCAGGTCCCACGTTCCCAGACCGGGAACCGGCCGTGACGCGAGCGTCGACGGATGTCCTTTGACACGGAAGATAGTCGGACCCGGTTCCCTGACCTGCGTGGACTGGATTGGTTGCCTGATTGACGACGTCCGGTCGGGCGACTTGGGCCGAACAGCACCGGCTGCACACCGAAGGTGACGGCGGCGAGAACTGGGGCGGCATGGGGCCGGAGGGGCAGGAACGGATCAACGACACCTCCGTCGGCAGTGCCACCGGCACTGACTACGAGCGCCAGGACCTGAACAGCGCCGCCGAACGCAGGGCGGTCCTTACCGAAGTCGAGAAGTCGGTGGCGCAGGGGCACCCGGTGCCTGTCGACGTCTCGGGCGAGAAGGGCGCCCACGCGATGACCATCATCGCCCAGGAGGGTGACATGCTTCAGGTGTACAACCCCTGGGGTTCGACCACCTGGGTCAGCGAGGACGACTTCATCAACGGCCACATGGGCAAGGCTTCCAAAAGTGAACTCCCCAACGCGTACAGCGTCTATCTTCCGCGGTAGCAGGGGCGGTGCCGCGATCGCGGCGGCCGCGCTCCTCGCTCTCGCCACGGGCTGCGGCTCGGGCACCGACGAACCGGCCGGCGGCTCCACGAGCCATCCCACGAGCACCGCGAGCCGCCCGGTGAAGGACACCAGCATCACTGCCGAGCCAGGCGAGCGCTTCACGCTCACCGTCGACCAGAACGCCTCCACCCGCGAGTACTGGTACCTGGTCGACCCCGAGCCCGACAGCTCCGTGCTGGTCAGCCGCGGCCAGGACTACGCGTCGGACTCCGGCGACGAGCCGGTGGCCGGTGCAGGCGGCCGGCTCACCTTCACCTTCGAGGCCAAGGGCAAGGGGACCACCCGGTTCACGCTGCTGCACTGCACTTTCACCACCTGCCAGGGCAACACCTCCACCCTGCCCCCCGAGACGACTGGACCCTCAGCCACCCCGACCACGGGGGCGACCACCCCCTCCCAGGCACCCGAGCGCATCACCTACACCGTCACCGTCGACTGAGCCGCAGCGGACAAGTCGGATGAGACGAGACACCCGAGGCCCCGCCATGAACGAAGACGCCCCGTACCCGCCGGACCGCACGGACGACGAGCTGGCCCGGCTCGACATCACCGTCCTGCTGCGTTACGGCCTCGCCGCTGAGCCCGGCACCCGGCGCACCGCCCTGTTCGGCGACGGCGCCGCGGCCGCAGCCGTCATCCTCGACCGCCTCGGCACCGAGCCGCGCTCGGTTGCCTTCCTCGCCGACACGGTGCGCGCCGGCGGACTCGCCCGTGCCGCGGAGCTGCCCGAGCCCCTGCCCCGCCGGGAGGCGGCCGTCCGCGTACGGGAGTGGCTGCGGGCCGGCACCGAACTCGTGGGCGGGACCGCCGCCGACGACACCGCGGCCACCTGGCTGCGCGCCGTCGCGACCATCATCGAACTGAAGCAGCTGACCCGGGCGCGGGGCCGGAGTACGTGATCGAGTAGCCGATCCGAGTACGGCGGCGGGTGTGACGCAGTACGCCGTCCCGGCTTGCTGACCTGATGACCGCCGCGGCGCCGACGGTATCCAGGTCGGTTGCCGGCGGACGACCGAGCTGCCCTGCGTGGGATCGTTTACGTGCTTTGCAAGGGCGTGAGCTGGGCGGATGTCCCCTCCGAGAGGATCGGCTGCAGCGGGGTCACCGCCTGGCGGCGGTTGAGGGACTGGACCGAGGCCGGTGTCTGGCCTCGTCTGCACGAGGTCCTTCTGGCGGAATTGCGGGCGGCCGGTCTGCTGGACATGGATGACGCGGCGGTGGACGGCTCGCATGTTCGGGCTCTCAAAGGGGGGCTCACACCGGACCTTCGCCGGTCGACCGCCAACATCCGGGCAGCAAGCACCACCTGATCACCGATCGGCACGGAACACCGCTGGCGATCTCGCTGACCGGCGGAAACCGTCATGACGTCACCCAGCTGATGCCGCTGCTGGACGCGATACCTCCGCATTCGCGGAGTCCGAGGTCGTCCGCGTCACCGGCCGGGCCGGCTGTTCGCCGACCGCGGCTACGACTACGACAAGTACCGCCGTCTTCTCCAGGCGCGCGGCATCACACCGAAGATCGCACGGAAGGGCACAGCCCACGGCTCTGGCCCCGGCAAGACCCGCTGGGTCGTCGAGCGGACCTTCGCCTGGCTCCACCAGTTCAAACGCCTGCGGATCCGCTGCGAGATACGCGCCGACTTCACCTCCGCCTGCTCCAACTCGCCTGCAGCGTCATCTGCTTGAGACGACTCCGGACCTCATTCCGAAATGATCAGTTGGTGAGTGCTCCAGAACTCTCCTGAGTACGGTTACTCATGCGTCGCGCAATGCTGACGCCTACCGTCACATGCATGTTCAAGAGCCTTGTATCTAGAGCCCGGGCATACAGGCGGTCCGTCCTGTATGCCGTCACAGGGCTGGTGATGGTGGCGCTGCTGGGCGTTGCCGTGGTGGCGGGGAACGTTGTGTGGGACGGCGCGCCGTATCCTTCGGCCGACCCCAACGCGGTCGCGCAACGGCTCAAGGCCCGGTCCGACGAGGTGTACGACAGCTTTGCGCTGCCCGAAGAGTACGCCGCGGACTCGGGCAGGGTCGATACCGGCGCCTGTTACTACCGCGGGCTGAGGAGCATCGCCCACATTGACGAGGCACGAAGCGACGTCCGCAGCTTCGGTCTCGATTGGAGCGTGCCCGACGTCCCCGAAGCCACAGCCCGAGACGCGCAGCGGCGCGTGCGCCAGCAGCTGGTGCAGAAGGGTTGGAAACTCGCCCACGAAGGCGACCGTGCAGGCGCAGCCTTCCGCCAACTGGGCTTCCGATTCGAAAACCCGAAAGGCGGCGACCAGGTCGACGTGCGGTGGAACAACTCGACCACGACTCTGTTCATCAGCGTCTACGCCCCCTGTGGGCAGGTTCCCGACGAGTTCGTGGAGTCCGACTGGTCTGAGGCGGACTGGCACCCGAAGGAGCGACCCGCTGGGCTTTGAAGGGTCCCTCCCGCCCCTGAGGGATGGGAAGCGACTCGTCACTCGGCTGGATTCGTTGGCCAAGCGGCTGACTTCATTGTCAAAGGACAACGGACGCGCAGGGCCGCCACTCCTCCTGAGCCCATCGCTCATTTCGTCACCCCGTGCTTCGCATTTCGTCGCTTCAGAGCCTCGGGGGGCGCACAGGTCACGGCAGCCGGAGGCGCGGGTGTGCGCGGCGGCGCAGGACGGTCCGGCTCGTGCAACTCGCTCCGCAGCGGCAGTGGCACTCCTGGACCAAGGCTGGCGGACTGGCAGCGAACCAGCGGCCTGTGGGACCCGGCCGGTGAGCACCGATCCCGCACGACGCGGCGGATCGGCATTGCCGCCCCCTTCGGCAGCGTGCTCACCGTCTGGATGAACTCGGCGGGGTGGCCGACCGTCGTCGCGAGCGCGGTGGTCGCGGGTACCGGCCTCGCCCTGTGGCTCCGCTCCTGGGAGCTTCGGACCCGCACCGCCCGCGGCGCCGCCCTGTGGCTCCAAGTGGAATCGTTCCGGCGGTTCATGGCCGACTCGTTCCCGCACCTGTCCGGTGAGACGACCGACGACAACCAGCTGGAGCTGTACACCGCGTGGGCGGTGGCAGTGGGCGAGGAATCCAGCTGGCAGCAGGCGGTCACCGCGTCGATGGCGGCACCCGCCGCCACCGGCGCCGTCCGCCGCTCGACCGCGCCGGCACGGTACGGCCCGGCGATGGCGGTGGGCCTGATCGCCGCCGCGGCGGTCTCCGGGAACACCCCTCTCCTCCAGCGGCTCCAGCGGCACCGGCGACTCCGACGGAGGGGTCGGCGGCGGCGAAGGTGGTGGCGGCGGAGGTTCATGGTGACCTTTGGCCGGCCGACCATGTGACTGGTTCATGTGTCCGGGTCGTTGATGTGGGCATGGGGCGGGGTGGTCTCACGGATGCGGACCAGGGGGAAGGAGCCTCTCAGGCCCAGACGACCTTGATCACAGCGTGGCCCGCTGAAGCCGCATGCTGGTAGAAGGCCTGCAGATCGAGATAGTGCGGGAGGTAGAAATCCTTCATCTGGACGTCGTTCCACCCGTTGATCCGCCCGTAGAGCTGCGTTCCAGCCGCCTTCCAGAGCGAGTCGAACGCTGTCTGCAGGAACTCCGCCGCCGCGTGGACCTGGTTCGGGTCGAGGATCAAGAAGCCCAGATCGACATGATTCGGGTCCTCTATGTGGCGCCCGCCGTAGATCGGCAAGGTGCTCCGCTCGCGTGGGTCGTCGCCGTCGTCAGTTCCTTTGGTGAAAAGGTCGTTGACGTGAGTGAAGGCCTCGATGGAGGTGCTGATTCCGGATGCGTACTCGTCACTGTGCTTGTCCCAGGCCGCGAGCATGAACTCGGTCAACCAGCCGAAGTCCTCCCGGATCGTGTCGATCGGGACGGCGCGGAAGTGCATGTGGATGCTCACGGGGTTTGTCCTTGCTGCTGACGGTCGCCTCTTCGTGCGCGGGGAATTTATCCCGTGTCACTGACAGGGGACCGCTGTCCGGGGTTCGCAGGGCGGCTGACTCCGGAAACGGAGAAGAGGCCGATTGCGGGGCCAGCGCGAACTGCCGTCAACAGTGGCCCTTGCCCGTCGCGGCGCCGTTGAGGTTTCGGCGGAGGTGAACAACAGGGCGATCTCGGAGCCCTGGGTCGCCTGACGAGGACCGGCCTGTTCAGGCGGCCACGTCACACCTCCGCTGCGAGGATCGTCGGTCGCAGGCTTCCGGGGTGGTGCTGTCAGGGCCGCCAGATCTCATGCACTTTGGCGACTTGACCGTCAGTCATCGTGAGCTCGAAATGCTTGCTGTCCCACCAACCGTGCTCGGTGAGTCGGTCGGCCAGCTCCTCCAGACTGACATCTTTGCCCGTGGCCGGGTCGACGTTGTAGTCACCGGACAGCTGGTTGATGTTGATACGAGCGTCGAGTGCAAGCTGAACGTCGACGGGTGGCAGCGCTCGGTGGGCGTTGTCGTGCCGGGCGGTGAGCCTGGTTGGGGGACAGGCCGGTCCGCTCTGCCCCGTGCAGGCGGCGTGGGCCGCTGCTGAGGGCCGTCGGCGGCTTGCTGTCATGGTGCGGCCGGCGTCGCTCCGGGGGCGGTGGGCAGACCGTATTCCTGGCGTTCGGCGTCGGTCGGGGGACGGAAGACGCGGGTGCGTGCGAGAGCAATGAGCTGCTCGGCGGTGTCGTAGCGCCACACCGTGGCGACGCCCTCTTCCCCGGCCGTCACGATCTGAGTCCCGTCGGGCGAGAACTCCGCCCAGATCAGGCCCGCGGGGTGCGGCAGATCGGTGAGCCGGGCGCCGTCGGCGGCGTCCCATACCCGGGCCACTCCGTCCGCCGAGGCGGTCACCATGCGGCTGCCGTCGGGCGAGTAGGCGACTGAACCCATCCGGTACCCCTGGCCGTCCAGGGTGAACAGTGCCTGCCCGCTCACCGCGTCCCAGACGCGCGCGGTGCCGTCGTACGAGGCACCGGCGACGCGCCGCCCGTCCGGTGAGAAGGTGGCGGCCGCGACGGTGTCGGTGTGGCCGGTCAGCGTGAGCAGCCGCCGGCCGTCGGCGGCGTCCCAGACACACACCGTGCAGTCGCCCATGGCCGACACGACGCGCGTGCCGTCAGGGGACCAGGCCGTGCAGAGCACGGACTTGTCGTCGTCCGCGCGAATGCCGACGCGTTCGGTTCCGCTGTCGGCGGTCCAGATCTTGATGCTGCCGAACGGGAAGCCGCCCATGCCCCGTCCGCCCGCGCAGGAGGCCACCAGGGCTCCGTCGGGCGAGAACGCGACGGACTGCACGGGGCAGTCGTGGCCCCACAGCGCGGAGACGCGCGCGCCGTCGGCGGCGTTCCATACGCCGGCTGTGTAGTCCGCCGAGGCGGTGGCGATCCAGGAGGCGTCGGGCGAGAAGGTCGCGAACATCACGGTGTCGTGGTGTGTCGCGGCCGTGAGCAGCCGTGCGCCGCTCGCCGCGTCCCACACCGTCGCGGTGCGGCCGGAGGCGGTGACGATGAGGCGGCCGTCGGGCGAGTAGCGCGCGCAGTACACGGGGGCGTCGTGCGGGATCCTGAGACGGACGCCCTGCTGCGCGGTGTGCCACAGCCGCACCATCCCGTCCTCGCCCCCGGTGGCGATCTGCCGGCCGTCGGGCGAGAAGGCGGCCGTGAGCACCGCGCACCCGTGGACGCCCAGGGCGAACAACTGCCGGCCGGGGTCGGCCGCGTCCAGCAACCTGGCGGTTCCGTCCTGGGCGGCGGCCACGATCCGGGTGCCGTCGGGGGAGAAGCGGGCGCAGTAGACCGCGCCCGCGCCCGGCGGCCTGACGGCGCCGGTACGCTCGCCCGTTGCGGCGTCCCACAGGCCCACGAACCCGTCGCCGCCGGCGGTGACCACACGGGTGCCGTCCGGCGAGAACACGGCGGTGTGGACGGACTTCATTGCGTGTCCCCGCAGGGTGAAGGCGTGGCGCGGCTCCGCGCAGGCGGCGCCCTGCCACACGTCGGCGACCGGAAAGAACGAGCCGGCGGCCACGCGGTCGCCGTCCGGCGAGAAGGCCACCGAGCTGCGCCGGTTGCGCCAGTCGCCGACCGTGAAGCCGGCCGGCCCACGGAACAGCACATGCAGACGGGACCCGTCGAGTGCGTCCCACAACGTGAGGTCGCCGTAGCGGGTCAGCGTCGCGATGCGCGTGCCGTCCGGAGAGAAGGCCGCCCACTGCACCTCTTCCCCCGTCTTCAGACGCAGCACGGCCTTGCCGTCCTGCGTCCGGTGCACGATCGCCGTTCCGTCCGCCGAGGCCGTCACGACCCGGTCGCCGCCCGGGGCGTACTCGGCCGAGCAGACCTGGCCGGTGTGCCCTTCAAGGACCAGGAGTTCGCGCCGCTCGTCCACGCTCCAGAGCCGGGCCGTGCCGTCGTCGGACGCCGTTGCCAGGGTGGTGCCGTCGGGTGCGTAGGCCACCGAGTTCACCGGGCCGGTGTGCCCGGTCATGAGCCCGGTGAGGCGCGAGGTGCGGACGGCCCGGTCCAGGGCGTATCGCGTTCTCGGCGTCGGCGGGTACTCCTCGATCGCCGCCAGCGAGAGTACGACGGCCCGCTGCGGGTCGTCCTCGAGGTCGGCGAGCACCCGTCCGGCGAGCAGGTCCGCCGCGCGTCGAAGTGATGCCTGGTCCCGGGCGTGAGAGCAGTCGAGGAACTCCCGTACGAGCGCAGTGGGCGGCGTGGTGCGGCCGGCCGTCCATGCCTCGGCTGTTCGGAGCCGCTCGGACCGGAGGAGGTAGGAGCCCTGCCGCCCGGCGCGGTCCCAGTCGCGGGCCAGCCGCTCCAGCTCGGCCCGGGTGCGCAGGTCGTCGCGGGAGGCGGCGATCGCCTCCCGCAGTGGCGGCCAGGCCCGCAGCAGGGTCTCGTGGGCGACCCGCACGGCGGCCGCACCGCCGTCGGCGGTGCTGTCGCTGACCAGGAGCCGGGCTTCGGTGAAGGCACTCAGGACGGCCCGCTCGGCCGGGGCCAGGCCGCTCTTGGCGAGGGGACGGCCGAGGGGCTCGTCGTGGTCGTCCACGGCCACCAGCCGCAGGAGCGTCGGGATGACGGCGTCGCCGTGCCCGGCCTCGCGCAAGGCTGCCAGGGTTTCGTCGGCCCGCCGCCGCAGGGCCCCGGCGACGCCGCCGAGCCCGTCGTAACTCGCGGTCGTGACCAGGCTGTCGGGCCCGTGCCGCTCGTAGAGCTGCTGGAGGGCGTAGCCGAGCAGCGGCAGCGCGTCGCCGCCCCGGGTGTCCTCGGCCATGCGCTGGACCAGCCCGGGCTCGTAGCGCAGTCCCGCCCGGCGGGCCGGTCCCTCGATGACCTCGGCCAGCCGGGAGCGCTCCAGCGGGCCGACGACGACGGGGTCGTGGACGAGGTCGATCAGCTCGGGGTCGGCGGCCATCGGGCCGAGGAACTCCGAGCGCAGGGTGCTCACGACGCGCACCGCAGGTTCGCCGCGCGGGCTGTGGCGGAGGATGTCGATGAACGCCCGGCGCTCGCGCTCGGCGGGGCCGCCCGTCTCCTCACGCCGCAGCAGCTGCTCGGCCTGGTCCACCACCAGCAGGACACAGGCCGGGGTCCCCGGGCCCGCCGCGGAGGCCACCAGATCCCGTACCACTTCCCCGAACTCCTCGGGAGACTCCCGCAGTTGCCGTTCGACGGCCGCTCTGTCCGCCGCGCCCCGCGGCCCCGAGACCGCCAGTGCACGGGCCAGCGCCGTCACGGGCCGTGCGCCCGGGACGAACGGCTCCAGCACCAGCCAGCCCTGCCTCGGCCGCCGCAACCGGGGCACCAGGCCCGCCCGCACCAGCGACGACTTTCCGCACCCGGACGGGCCGACGACGGCCACGAACGGCCGTCCCTGTCGGCCCAGTGTCGTCGCGATCCGGCCCAGCAGATCCCGGATCAGATCCGAGCGGCCGAAGAACACCGCTGCGTCCTCCGGCCGGTACGCGCTCAGGCCCGGGTACGGAGGTCGCCCCGGATCCCAGTCGAAGGAGTCCTCTGCGCCCAGCCCGCGCCGCCTCATCGCCGACCACAACCGCCCGTACGCCGCCTCCCCCTCCGCCACGGCGTCGACCCACTGCACGTCATGGATCAGCGGATGCCCCACTCCCTCCGCGACCCGCACCGGGAACAGCGGCTTCCCCATCGCCCGCGCGAACGCCAGCTCGGCGAAGCACCACCGTGATTCCACCGAGTGCTCCGTCCCGAGGAACAGCACCGCGTCGGCCCGCTCCAGCGCGGCGTACAGTGCCGGTTCCCACCGGCAGCCGGCGGGGATCCCCCGATCAGGGTCGTGGTCGACGAAGACGGCCTCGAAGCCCTCCGCCCTCAGCCGGCGCACCATGTCGGCGACCGGAACACGGTCCCGGGAGCTGTGGCTGATGAAGAGCGAGGCCATCCACCCACGTTGACATACCGGCGTCACTCCCCGCGGGGTTTCCCCGAGTCGACCCAACGCACCGGCGCCGTGTGCCCCCGTCGTCCTCCCTCCTGCCGGCCGCCGGGCTCACGCCGTCAGATCGAGCGAGCTCCGTGCGCCGGGACATGCGGACAGTCGGAAAGGGGGAGGTGCCTTTCGAAGCCGGCCTCGTCTCGGGCGCGGGGCCGGCCGTTCCCGCCTTGTGGCACCTCTACCGGTCGGCGGGCTCGGGGACGAGACCATCGGCGACCAGGCCGGCAAGGACCGCCTGACCCAGAGCATGCACGGCGGACTGGGGGCGAACCATCACAGTGAACTCCTTGACCCGGCCCGTCCCGTCGAACTGGAGCAGGTCGATGCCGTGGATCTGCTTGCCGTTCACGGTGGCCCGGAACAGCAGGACGGTCGACGGCGCCTCGGTGCCGTCGGCGCTGGTCTCGGCGGCGCCTTCGAGCTCCCCGACGTACCGGAAGTCCTCGAAGGTGCGCAGCAGGACACCGAAGAGCCCCAGCACCATGGGCTTGCCCTCGAAGGGGGTGAACTTCACCGGACTGTAGAGGCGGATGTCCTCGGTGAACAGGTCGTCCAGCGCGGCGAGATCGCCCTTCTCCACGGCGGCGCGGAAGCGTTCGGCAGTCTCCATGACTCCTCCTGATACTCAAGAATATGACTAGTAAGATTCTTGAGTATGATGCAGGGGCGCACAAGGAAAGGGAAGGGGCTGCTTCGATGGCCTTGCGACATGCCGTGCTGGCGGCGCTCCTGGACGGCGAGTACAGCGGATACCAGCTGGCGAAGGCGTTCGACATCGGCGTCGCCAACTTCTGGCACGCCCTGCCCCAGCAGCTGTACACCGAGCTGGCCAGACTGGAGAAGGAAGGGCTGGTCGCCGGTCGGCAGGTGGTCCAGGAGACCCGGCCCAACAAACGCCTGTTCCGGGTCACCGACGCCGGTCGCTCCGAGCTGGAGAGATTCGCCGCAGCCGTAGCGAAGCCCTCGTTCATCCGCGACGACCTGCTGGTCAAGGTCCAGACGGCCGACCGTATCGGCACCGCGTCGGTGATCGAACAGCTCGAGGAACGAGCGTCCGCGGCCGAGGCCAAGATCGACCTTCTCGGCAAGCTGCTGCGACAGATGCGCGGCGATATGGACGAGGAGGGGTTCCTGCTCCGGGGCGAGCGCATCGGGGCGTACCTGACCGGCCTGCGCGGCCTGGCCTTCGAGCAGGAGCACCGGGACTGGTGCCTGCGGATCGCAGGGGTTCTACGGGAAAGGCAGACGACCCATGCCGAACGGTGAATACCTGCGCTACGTCGCCCTGGGCGACAGCCAGACCGAGGGGATCGGCGACGGGGACGACACCGTCGGCCTACGGGGCTTCGCCGACCGGCTCGCCGAGCACCTCGCGGCCCTCAACCCGGGGCTTCGGTACGCCAATCTGGCCGTACGAGGACGCGTCGCCGCTCAGGTCCGCGCCGAACAGCTCGGGCCCGCCCTGGCCATGCGCCCCGACCTCGCCACCGTCGTCGCCGGGGTCAACGACCTGCTCCGCCCCCGGTTCGACGCGGCGGAGGTGGCCGGGCACCTGGAGGAGATGTTCGCCGCACTCACGGCCGCAGGGGCCCACGTGGTGACCCTGACCTTCCCCGACGTGGGGAAGATCGCGCCTCTTGCCCGGCCTGTCAGGTCCCGCGTGATCGACCTCAACACCCGCATCCGCGCCGCGGCCGCCCGCCACGGGGTCACGGTCGCCGAAGCCGGACGGCACGCCGTCGCCACCGACCCGCGGCTGTGGACCGCGGACCGACTCCACGCCAGCCCCCTCGGCCACGAGCGGATCGCCGCAGCCCTCGCCCAAGCCCTCCACCTGTCCGGCAGCGACGACGCCTGGACGCTTCCTCTGCCGCCACAGGCGGTCCCCTCCGGCCGGCAGGCCGCGGGAGCCGAACTGCGCTGGGCGGCCTCGTTCCTGGGCCCCTGGCTCGGACGCCGTCTGCGCGGCCGGTCCTCCGGCGACGGCCGCACCGCGAAACGCCCGCAGCTCCTGCCCCTGAGCGCCACACCCGACCCACCGGTGGACGCCGGTCGGCCCACCGCTTGAGTGACGTCAAGACTCGGTTCTGGCACAGATCTTGGGGAGCGAACGCGGAGGGTTACCCCGTCGTGATCGGACCGCTGCGGGGCCTTACAAGATCTCGACAGTCCCAGGCGGAACCGGCCCCTCGCCCGCGTAGGTGTCGCCCAGTGGCGCCGACGGCGCGTCGTCCTCGGCGAGCGTCAGGCTGGGCCAGGGCCTAGCGAGGGCGGCGTCATCCAGGGCGATCCCGAGGTGGTCCAGTACGAGGGCCACCACAGGAGCCATCCCGGCATCCTCGCCTTCGTGTGCCGCGAGCGCCGCTTCCACCCGATCCCACCAGGGGCCGGACCGGGTGTGCTCCTTGCCGGGCTCGAAGTACTCGACGCACTCGCCGTCACGCCAGTACTGGAAGACGTCGATCCCCTCGGTCGTTGCCAGGCTGTACGTCTCAGTGCCCCGAGACAGCGCCGCGAGCGTTTCTTCCCCAAAGCCGATGCCACCTTCCTCCTCGACGCAGAAGGCCCATTCACCGATCCTCCCGGACCGCAACAGCGAGATCATCCCGTCGCCGGAGTCGCCCGCGGGCAGGTCCGAGGCTGCGTCCCATTCGAGCAGGCGTGCCTGTTCCGGGTCGGCCCCGTACCGGGTGAAGACCTCCTCGGGGCTCAGGCCGCGGGTAAAGGTGACGCACATCCAGGCCACCGCCCAGCGGAGCGAATCCATGTCCGCGTCTGTCTTCATGTCTTGCCTCCGTCATTCACTTCGGTACCGCTCGCCGACCTGCCGGGCCGCCGTGTTCCCGGCCATGCGCGTGGCGCGACGACGAGCCAGGCTCATGCTGCCTGATGGCCGCGGAGGCTATTGCAAGCAGGATCATCTTGCGGAGTAGTTCGAATCCGGCTCGACCGTAGAGCTGCCTCTTGATCTTCTTGATCCGGTTTACGGCGCCCTCGGTGCCGCCGGAGCTCCATTCCAGGGTGAGTCCGGCCGTCACTGCGTCGAGGTCTCGGAGCAAATGGAGTGCGAAACCGGTGAGGCCGGGCAACTGGCTGGCATCGACGACGTCGATCCAGCTGGGGAGCGTGGTGCCGAGGCGATCGGTGAGTATCTCGCCGAAGTCGCGGATGTGCCCGGCGGCCGTGTCCACACCCAGCACCCGCGGAGTGCTGCCCTGCGGATCCGGCAGCGCCATGACCGGCGCAACAAGGTCATCCTCCCTGCTTCAAGGCCCAGTTGGGCGGCCAGCCTGGAACCGGCCCGTCCAGCCGGCGCCAGCCCGAAGCGCTCCAGGGCGCGGTTGAGCCGGCGGGTGAAGCGCGCGTACGGGGTGGTCAACTGCGCGAACGGCTCGGCGAACCTCCGGCGCGGGCAGTCCGCCGTGCCACAGATGAAACGCCGGACCGTCAACAGGATCACGACGTGGAATTCGCCGATCGGGAGATCTCTGAGTCTGCGCTGGTAGGAGCCGTGTACCGGTTCGAGCAGCCACAGCAGTCCGGACAGACGACCCAGGTCGCCCGGCCTCTTGCTACCACCTCGACCGTGCCGAAGCTGGCGGTCACCGCTTCGACGGCCAGGTCGTCGATCCCATCGAACACCAGCGAGTCCCAGAACGATACGTCGGCCTGCATGACCAGCACCGTCACCGGCCGCTACCACAAATGAGGGAGATCTACGGACACTTGACGGAGCGTCACTACTCGTTGTTCGGCGCGGTACGGCGTACGCGGTCTCACGCTCGATCCGTGTACCGCATTCGAACGCTGCGGTCACCCTCCGCGTTCGCTCCCCAAGATCTGTGCCAGAACCCAAGACTCATCGACGTTGATCACGACAGGTGCCGCGAAACGCCTCCCGAAGTCAACGTTGCCCCTACGGGACTAGGCTGATCGTCATGAAGACGACGAGCCGGCGCCGTACCGTCTTACCCACCGTTGTGGCTGTGTTTCCCTTGCTGGCCCTCGGGTGTTCGGCCCAGACGGATACCGATGGCGCGGGCGGCCCCAAAGGCAAAGGGCCTTCGTCCACCAGTGCCGACGACGCGCCTCGCCCCGTCGAGGGTCTGGGGAACATCGTCGTCGCCGGCCGGCCGGTCACCGGCTCACAGCCGTCGGGGCATGAGAGGGTCCCGTACCAACGAACCTACACGTCGGGGCCGTTGTATGCCGCCGTCACCGGCTTTCGGTCGATGGCCTACGGGCAGACGGGCCTCGAATCCGTGTACAACGAGGTGCTGTCCGCCGGCGTCAAGGGCGGGGGCAGCCGTTCGGGCCATGTCGTCACGACGATCCGCCCGGAACTTCAGACGGCCGCCGCCGACGCTCTGGGAAGCCGAAAGGGCGCCGCGGTTGCCCTCGACGCCGGCAGCGGCCGCATTCTGGCGCTGGTGAGCACGCCCTCGTACGACCCGTCCGCCTTCAGCGGGTACTCCGGCTCGGACGAGAAGGCGTGGAGGGAGCTGGTGTCCGACAGCGACAAACCCGTGATCAACCGGGCGCTGCGCGAGGCCGTGGAGCCGCGCGAGACGTTTCACCTCGTCGTGGCGGCTGCCGCGCTCGAGAAGGGGCTGTACCGGTCGGTCGACCAGGCCACGAGCGTCCCGCTGCCCTACACCCTGCCGGGGACGACGACCGAACTCACCTCGGATGCCGCCCCGTGCGCACGCGCCTCGATCCGGACCGCGCTCCGGCACTCGTGCGACAACGTCTTCGCCGGCATCGCCGCCGAGCTCGGTCACAGCAGCCTCGCGGCGACGGCCGAGGCGTTCGGCTTCAACAACGACGCGTCGGATGTCCCCGTACGGATGGTGGAAAGCACCTACCCCACGGGCGATGTGAGGGACACCGAGGTCGCCCTGTCCGGTATCGGGAAGGGCGGGGTGAGGGCCACGCCACTCAAGATGGCCGAGGTCATGGCAGTGATCGCCAACGGCGGCCGGTCCGTGGCCCCTTCGGTGGTCGACACCGTCGTCCTCGGCGACGGAACCGTACAGAAGCCCAAGCACGGGGCATCCTCCGCGGCACCGCGCCGGGTCATCAGCCAAAGCACTGCCGGGCAGCTGCAATCGGCGCTCAAGGACGCCGCTGATGGGAAAAGCGCCGTCGGTACGACCGGCTGGGTCGCACCGTCCACCGGGTCGTACGGCTCCGAGCCGACCGCCTGGTCCGTGTCGTACGCCAGGGACAAGGGCGGTCGGCTGATCGCCATCGCGGTACGGGTGGACGGCCCCGGCAGCGGCGGGACCGGTGATGCGCGCCCGGCGGTCGCCGTGACCGACCGGATGTGGGCGGCGATGTCCTGAAGGCGTCGTCGCGCGGCCGGACATGGCAGCGGTGGGGCAGGACCCGTCGATCCATCAGGATTCTCGGCCGCCCATGCCGACATGTGCCTCGACCTCACTCGGCAACTCGTCGGCGACGGCGAAGGCGACACCAAGCTCCTGCGTGTCACCGTCGGACAGGCCCGGGACGACGCCCGGGCCACGCGCATCGCACAGAGGGTGGGACGCCGTGCCGCTGCCGGGAGCCTTTTCCGGACGCTCTACTTTGCGCTGTCCTCGGCAAGGGTGTGCGCGACAAGGGCGTTGGCGTGGCCGTGGCCCAGTCCGTGCTCGGCCTTGAGCCAGGAGACAAGTTCCATGTGCTTCGTCAGGGGCGAGGAACGAATGAGGTCCTTCCACTCCGCAATCGGGCGGCCGTACCTCTTCTCGATCGACGGGAAATAGCCGGCGGGGCCCTTCACGGTTTCAGTCATGTCGGCAGTGTCCCGTCTCTTGTCTTTGAATGATCTTTGTTCTCGCGATCTGCGTGCCAAGTGCGGTAGGCCGCCGATCGGCTGTCGTCCCGCTACCGCGGTGTCGTTGCTTGTATGACGGGAGCGGCGGATCGAACTGATCGGTTCGGCGCATGTGATCCGGGTCATATCGACTACGTGTAGCCACCGGGCGAGGAGGTTGCGGGAGTTCACCGTGTGGAGGTGGTCGGAGCCGTGCACCCGCAGCCGGTCGGCGAGCAGCTCGGCCAACGCGGCGGCGGCCCCATCCGCATCCCCTGCTACCGGGCGAAGTCGTCGACGGCCGCGTCCGGCCCCTGGCCGCGTCGACCGCCGGCTCGAAGAGGCCCTCAACCACGGCGCCGATGCGCTCCACCTCGCGCTCGTCTTCGGCATCGACGAGAAGACGGCCATCCGCTACGCGGAATCGACTCGCGTGTTTCTGGGCGAGGCTGACGAGCGGTCATCGCAGTCAAACCAGCTCGACCTGGTCACCTCGTTGAAGAGATCATTGGGCATGGAGTTCCTCTGCTACCACCACGACCGGCCCGGCTCCCTGCCGCTGCGCGACGAGCTGCTGGAAGAGCATTGGTCCTATATGGACCGGTACGCGAAGGAGATGATCGCCCGGGGCCCGACCTTCGCCGGCGACGGCGATACACCCACCGGAAGCGTGCACATCGTCGACCTGCCCGATCCCCTCGCCGCCCGCGCGTTCGCCTTCGACGAGCCGAACTACCAGGCCGGCGTGTACCGGGACGTGCTGCTGCGACGGTGGCGCAACACGCTGGGGCGCACCATGTGGGACTTCCCCGGCGGCCGGACCGGCGGCAACCGGTACCTGGTACTCGGCCTCGGCACGGGGCATGCCGCCGACCTCGCGGTGCCGCCCGACCAGGACGAGCTGATCGCCTACGGGCCGCTGCTGTCCGACAACGGCGCCACCTGGCTGGGCGCGGCGGCGTTGCTCCGGGCGCCGGACCCGGACACGGCACGCGCCATCCTGACCCCGGACCGGTACGCCGACATCGAGGTGCACAACTGGCAGTTCGGCGGGCGGCCGACATAACCCGAGGACGTCCGGCCGACGTTACCGCCGAAGCCCTTCGGATCGCTCAGCATCCTCGTTTTTCACTCGAACCCACGGATGCATCGGCCTGACGCACATCGGTGCATCCGTGGGTTCGCAACTGAAGGATCTTCGGTTTCCCTGAACCCACGGGGATCACGGGGTGCCGGCAAGAACCGTGTCACCAGCCGCAAACAACGGCATCCGGCCTCTACAACTGTAGAGAATTCCTGAACCGAACGGAGGGGTGTTCCATGCCGAAACGTCACGCGGTGGTGGTCGGGGCCGGAATAGGCGGCCTCACGGCCGCCATCGCACTGCACCGCCGCGGCTGGCACGTCACCGTCTGCGAACGCGCCCCCGAACCCCCCACCACCGGCGCCGGCATAGGACTCGCCCCCAATGCCCTGCGCGCACTCGAAACCATCGACGTCGACGCCGCCCACGCCGCCGGCAGTGCCGTACCCACAACGATGGGCCTACGCCGCTCCGACGGCCAGTGGCTCACCCGGACCGACATCGCCGACATGGCAGCCCGCTACGGCATGCCCCCGATCGCCGTCCCGCGCCCGGCTCTGGCCGCCGCCCTGGCCGCAGCCCTGCCGCCGGAGGCCCTCCGCTACGGCACCGCCGTGACCGCCGTCGACGACGCCGCGGGCCGCCCGACCATCCGTACGGCAGCCGGCCCGGACCTTCCCGCCGATCTGGTCGTCGCCGCCGACGGCATCCACAGCCCGCTGCGCCGCGCGTACTTTCCCGCCCACCCCGGCCTGCACTACATCGGCGAGACCGCCTGGCGGACCATCGTGGACGCCCCGGACCTCCGGATACCGGCCATGAGCGAGACCTGGGGACGGGGCGAGCGGTTCGGCGTGACCCCGCTCTCCGACGGCCGGTTGTACCTCTACGCCACCGCAGTCGTCCCGGCCGGCACCCGGTCAGCCGACCACCGCGCCGAACTCCGCCATCGCTTCGGCTCGTGGCACGACCCGATTCCGGCCCTGCTGGACCGCGTCGGCCGCCTCGCCCCCGCCGACGTCCTCCGGAACGACCTCTACGATCTGGCCGCCCCGCTCCCACGCATGCACCACGGCCGGATCGCCTGGCTTGGCGACGCCGCTCACGCCATGGCCCCCAACCTCGGCCAGGGCGGCTGCCAAGCCATCGAGGACGCGGTGGTCCTCGCCCACCTGCTGCCCGCCGGAGACAGCGGTGACAGTTCAGACTCCACCCCGGCCGCTCTCGCCGCGTACACCGCCGCCCGCCGTGACCGTACCGACGCCGTGCGCGTCCGCGCCCGCCGGGTCGGCCGCCTGGGCGCCCTCCGTAACCCGCTCGCGGTGGCGGCCCGCGACCTCGCGGTCCGGGCCACCCCCGCCCGCCTGGCCCTGCGCGGCATGGACGACCTGTTCAACGGCTTCCGCCTTCCCGGGTAGCCGGGACCCGCCGGGTTCGTTCGTCAAAGTCCCGCCTGGCCCGTGCCACTTTGACGACAGGGCCTGGCGAAGACGATCGACGGCCGGCGCGGGTGCCGATGGACGTTGATGAGTTTGCGCATCTAGCGGTGTTCGAGGACGAAGACGTCGTTGCCGATCATCATCACCTCGCCCGCCTCCATCTGCTGGACGGCCTCGCCTTCGGTGCGGACGCCAACGCCCTCGTTGACGCCGACGCTGCCGACGAGGACCGTCAACGCGAGAACGAGCGTAGCCGCCGCGATGGCGTCCGTCTTACTCCCTGGCACGTGTGCCCACCCCCGATTACTGGTCCTGACGCTGCGTCAACGTTAGCGGACCGTGCTGCCCGCGGCCGGCGCAGGGCCGCGCACGCCGGCGTTCGCCGACGGGGCGCGCAGAGGCCGCACTGCGCGGCCCCGCTGGTCACCGACGCCCAGACTCCCGGCATCCGGCTACTGACCTGAGCCCCGCTACTGCTGAGATCTCAAACGCGGTCCTAGACGAAGACCCCTGCCGACCCGGCATCGCCGCGCCGCACGTCGACCACGGTGTCGAATTTGCGCCAGTCGTTCCCATTGAACGGGTTGTTGTCGTTGATGTTGAGCAACAGTCGCCCAGGATTCCCGCCCGGCGGGGTGCCTTCCCAGAACGGTCCGGTCTCGATCCAGCTGCCTGCCGCGCCACCGAACGAGACGAGCAACGCGAATGCGGTGCCATCGGGTTTTGGGGCAGCACCGTCCGCCTTGTGCCCGGGCCAGCCCTGCGGGCCGTGCAAACCTGCGAGGAAGATGCCGGACCAGATCTCGCCCGTGGTACGCACGGTTACCTTGTCTCCCGGGTTGACGTTGATACCGGTGTCGACGAGCCCCCCTCCCGGACCGTCGTAGGGGAAGAAGTGAGCTCCCGTCACGTCAGCGCCCTGGGCAGTCAGCGCCTGAACGTACTCGGCGGCGAGTCCCACGCGTGCCAGTGTTCCATCGGCAACGTGACGGGCCGTGAAGGAAATCGGAGCGCCCAGGTTCTGGGAATTGAACATGAGGCCGCTCCGGTAGACCTGTTGGAGTTCGGCTATGGGATCCGCGAGCGTTTGGAAATTGCGTCCGCCCGGCACTCCGATGGTGTACGCCTTCACATCTGAGCTCTCCAGTACCTCCTTTGTTCGTACACCCACGTTGGCGTTTACCGTTGTGGCTGCTTGAATGTTTGCTCTGAGCGCCGCCGTGAGTTCGGAGCTGGAGAAGCTGCCCCGTGCGGTCAGGCAGATGAGTCGTCCGTACTGAACGCTGTCGATGTAGAGCGGAGGGTTGCCTGCCCCGACGAACGGTGCGATGTCGTCGAAGTCGACACTTGCGTCCCAGAAGCCTCGAGCCTGCGGGTAACTCGGAGTGAAGGTGACAGAATAGAATATCTGCCGGATGACAGCGACAGCCACACTCTGTTTGTATGTCTGGTTGAGAGTCGCGTTGGCGTCGACACCGAAGCTCGACCCCTTGATGGAAATCCCGAGTTTGACGCCGACTTCACGCAGTGTCGAAGCCTTGTCGATGCCCACCTTGAGTACGCCCGGGGAATCCGTCGGGTTGACCTGCTGAATGATCGAGCGGCGTGCGGCATCGACACTCGCCGACGTCGGTTCCTGCAGGAGGCTGCTCTGTCCGGCGCCGGCAACGTTGGAGATGAGGTCGGTGACGATGTTCACCGTGCCCGGCACCCTCGGGAACGGGCCGACCGGCGCGACGTCGCCCGCAAGGAGGGGCCCGCCCTGGATCACTTGCCCCGGCCAGACGCCCATGGCGGCGATGTCTTGGAGAAAGGCATGTTCAACGGTCTCGTTGACCAGCCTGCGGCGCTGCTCGGTCACGGTGTAGGCGACGCCGTTCGCGTCTACTGTGGAGGCCTGGGGAGGGGCGACGTCCGTGGAACCGGTTACCACCGCCGGCAGTCGGCCGAGATGATCGAGCGAGGCGGACAGGCCGGCAGCCGCGTCGACGAGTCCAGCGGCGTTGATCGCGCCTGCTCCGCCGGGGATTCCCGTCGCCCAAACGGACCGTACGCCATCGTGCTTGATGACAAGGTTTCCGTCGTCCTGCAGCACGAGGTACGGGTCCACGAAGGCAGGACCCCACGTCCCGGAACCCCACCGAGGGATGTCATCCTTGTCGTAGAGCACCAGGTGCGCATCCTTCTGCAGAACTGCGCGGACCGGGCGTTGCGGCGCCGGTGAGGCCCAAGTGTCAGTGGCCCAGTAGGCAGTGGACCTTCCCAAGGGGAAGGTGAGGCCGCTGACTCCGGCCAGTTGGAGCCGAGGGATTCGCGATGGCCTCCGAAGTTGGCCCGGCAACGTGAACGGACTCTTCCGTTGATACAGCACAAGATTGCCATCACCCTGCATAACGAGTTCGTAGATCCCGTTGGATGAGGAGAGTTTTTCGTCGACCTTCAGTTGCTCATCGGCTGATAGCCGGTCAACCATGGCCCCTCCTTTTTCGGTCGTGAATGGGTCGTTCTCAGGTGTGTGTGGCTGTTTACACTTGCACTGGTTTCGTCGTCACACAAGATGAATTGAGGCCGCCCGTCAAAGACTCGTCGAAGAACCGGCCGACGAATCCGGCGACCTCCGTACGAGAACTACGCCCGCTGATGGCCTTGTCCCACCAATAGTCGCGGAGGGCCCGGGAATCTCCTGAGTTGCCCTTCACCTCAAAAGCCAACTCCCCTCGCAGTTACAGGATTCCACTGAGCACGCCCACCGCAGGGGCCTTGCTGCGCCATCTCAGCCGGCCCTTGCCCCGGCAGTCGGCGTAGCGGGCCTCGGCGAACAGATCGGTGCGTAGGCGATGGGCCGTCGCCCAACGTCGGGGGGCGACGCCGAACGACCCCACCCTGCGGGAGCTTCACCGCGCTCTGCGGCAGCTCCGGGAGGACCTGCGCTCGGAATTCGCGGCCTTCGCGAGCGGGCTGGAGAAGAGCCGCCGGTACGGGACCCGGGCCCGCGGATTGCCTCCGCCGCGAGCTCGGCCCGGTGGAGGCCACGTGACCTGATGCGGTCCTCCGCGGCTCGGATGAGGACAGTGCCCGGCCCGCACGACTGCAGGGCCGGGAGTACCCCGAGCCGCTACAGCGTGCCCGCGCCTGCCGCGACCCGGTGTCGACACCTCCGACCACCACCGGAAGTCCGGCAGGGGTCCTCAGACAGCTCCGCCCGCGGGAGGTGGCGGCGGGGGAGTCTGCTGGGCGGCCGCGACCGCTGTGACGCGGCGTGCGGGCCTGCCCAGCGCGTTCTCAAGAGTCCGCCCGGGCATACGGGACAGGCCGAAGATCACCGCGAGAGAGACCGACGGCGCGCCGACCGCGAACGCCGCGACCAGTGGCTCGCCCGCGTCGAGGCTGTACTTCGCGAAGAGGAGCATGGCAGCAACGGAAGTGAGGGCGAACAGCTGCCCCGCGGTTCGCTGGCCGACGGCTGCCCAGGCCAGGCGCCGCCGATGGCGTTCGTCCGTGCGGAATTCCTCCCAGATCTCCGCCGCCAGGCCGGGTTTGACGGTCTCCCACTCCTTGGCGACCTTCGCGTCCCAACGGGGACCGGGGCCTTCGTCCTGCCGCGCCATCACTGCTCCCGGCCGTTGACGGGTTCGATGCTGCTGTCAGCGTCGGTGTCGCCCTCCGGGTACACCCGGGAAAGGAACGCGTCCTCGAGCCGCTGAACCCATGCCAGGCCGGCGGAAGCCCTTGCGTGCCCGGCCCGGGACGCCCGGCGCAGCCACTTGGCCGCCTCCAGGAATTCGTCCTGCTCCGCGAGCAGCAGCCCGAGATTGTAGGCGGCGTGGGAGCTTCCGCGGTCTGCGCCCCGGAGCCACCACCGCTGGGCGCGCTCCAGGTCGCCCCGCTCCTGCCACAGAAGGCCCAACAGTGAATCCGCGTCTGCCACGCCCTGTTCGGATGCCACGGTCCAGGTACGTTCGGCTTCCTTTAGCCGCCCCGCGCGACGCAGGAGCAGCCCGAGATCCTTGCCCGCCAAGGCATGACCGCTGTGGAACGCCGACCGGAGACACCGCTCGGCCTGTGTGCTGTCGCCCACCCGGACGAGCGCCAGGCCCAAGTAGTGTTCTGCTCGGGTGTCGCTCCGGGTCGACGCCTCCCGCCAGAGGTTCTGTGCTTCCTGTACGGCGCCCGATCGGAACCGGAGCACTCCGAGGTCGGTGAGGGCCCGCAGGCTGCCGGCGTCCGCCAGTCCCTTGAGCAGCTGGGCCGCAGGGGCGGTCTGGCCGCCACGAACCAGATCGATCGCGCGAAGGTGGGAGTCGTACGCGAACGTCCGCGTGTCCTCGGGGGGCGGCGGCCCCAACGCGGCGTAGGCGGAGGCCCAGTGAAGTCTCAAGCGCTCGTGGAAGACGTCGGCCCTGTCGTGCCCGTCGGTCGGTGGATGACCGGGTGCGATGACGTCCAGTGCGCCGTCCAGGATGTTCCGCCACGCCACTGGCCCACCCCACCCCACATCACGTCGGTCACCACCCATGCTAGGGCGCGAAGAGCGGGTCGTGTGCCGGAAGTTCGCATCTGCCGTGGAAGCGCATGCGGACTCGACCAACAGGCACCCCCGCCCCGCGCTACGCGCCCGTCGTGCCGTCGACGCTCTCCCCGAGCAGGTCGGCGTGACCGTTGTGCCGGGCGTACTCCTCGATCATGTGGATCAGGATCCAGCGCAGCGAAACCCCCTCGTCATCGACGTAGCCCGCCTCGTCGCAGGGGAGCGGGCCCGCAGTCGTCCAGCGACGCCTCGGCGATCAGAGCGCGGCCTTGGGCGACCTCCGTGCGCCAGGTCGCCAGGGCCTCGTCGATCCCGCGGAACGAGTTTGGCGGGCGGGCTGGTTGTCGGTTCCAGGGCTCCCATGCTTGCGTCGTACCGACGCTGTTGACCAGCGGGGACGCGCGGCGGACCACCGGGCGCGACCGGTGGTCCGCGTGTACTGGGGCAGTCCCCGGTCTCAGCCGGGGAGTACGCCGGCGGTCGAGGACAGCGGCATCACGTCCCCCGGGGCCGGGGCGTTCGCGGTCACAGGCTTCCCGAGATCCGACAAGGTCATGGTCGCCGTGACACTCGTCATGCTGGTGAGCGACAGGCGGGCGCGTACCAGGCGTCCCTTCTCGTCGACCCAGGCATCGGCGAAGACGGGGATGTCGCTGTCGAGCAGGTCGCGCATCTTCTCGGCATTGGCCCGTGCCTTCGGTGCCATCCGGAGTGTGAGCGTCGCGTGGTCGAGCATGCCGCGGTAGTGCACGGCGGGCGCTCCGTTCACTTCTTCCTTGCCGACCTTCGAGGCCTTGCGCATCGCGGCCACCTGACGGAGCACGTGCTCAGGGTCGTTGACGGGTGCGCGGAGCGCGGAGTGGGCCTCGGCCTTGTCCCGCGCGATGGAGCCCCATGTGTTCTCGGATCCCTGGACGCCGCGCAGATAGACAGTGTCGCCGGCGAAGGTCTCGTCCAGGTGGCTGATGGCCCCGCCCGGAAAGTCCACCGAGAGCCGGCCCTTGTCCTTCGCCAGGTCGAATCTGCCGGTGACGGAGATCCTGTAGGTCGTGTCTCCGTCCCGTACCTCGATCCGTTCGTCGATCCGGGCGGTGCTCCTCCCGGTCGCGGCCACCGCGGCACGGACGGCGGACCCGTGGTCGGTCGGTGGGACGGAAGCGGAGCCCGGGCCTGCGGCGTCGTCTCCCGAGGCACCTGAGCAACCGGCGCACAACAGCACGGCGATGCCGATGAGGATGGGGGGACGTCGCATGGTGACTCCGAAAAGGCAGGGCTGGTCAGGGCCTTGTGGTCGCATGAATGATCGACCGAGCCCGGAAAGCCTGCCACACAGTCGTTCGCGACGCCCTCGAGTATCCCGTGCGGGTGGGGGGACGGACCCCGGACGGGCCCCCATACGCTGCACACCTGGCTGCCCGGGAGGATCAAGCCGATCGGGTGCGCCCGGTTGTCAGGGCGAAACCCGGTGCGGGCAGGGTCGTTCGCGACAATGTGGCGGTCACGGTGTTCCGTACCGGACGCCCGCATCGACCGAAAGGTGGCGCCACCCGTGAACTCGCCCACCCCGTCCCCGGGCGCCGGGCACCGTGTGCAGATCGAGTACTGCACACAGTGCCGCTGGCTCCCGAGGGCCGCATGGCTCGCCCAGGAACTCCTGACCACCTTCGAGGCGGAGCTCGACGAGCTCGCGCTCAAGCCCGGGACCGGCGGTGTCCTCGTCGTGCGCGTCGACGGCGAGGTGGTGTGGGACCGGAGGAAGCAGGGCTTTCCGGAGCCGACGGCCGTCAAGCGTCTGGTGCGCGACCGTGTGGCGCCGGGGCGGACCCTCGGCCACTCCGACAGGGCGGATACGGCGGAGAAGGCCGAATAGGACTCGTACGCCGATCATGTCACTGCCCGTGTCCGGGTCGTTGACGCGGGCATGGGGCGGGGTGATCTGAGCGATGCGGAGGGGGAACGGCTGCAGCCGTTCCTGCGGATGCACCGTGGGCTCGGTCGTAGCTCCACGCCCCTGATCTGCCGTGCCTTCGTACGTTTCATCAGCCTCTCAGGCGAGCTCAGTTGGCCCTGAGCGATGCGGGCGGGCAAGGCTGCCCGCCGGAGCGGCACGGCGGAATTGTTCGGGGTCGGTAACAGCCGCATCCGTTGACGTCCCCACCCCGTCCTCCCGGATGCAAGACGGGTGCAGGCGTAGGAAAGGGCAGGGGGCGGACATGGGGCGCAGTCGAAGCCGAGGGACGAACGGCCGTGTACTGGTGGCGGCCGTAGGAGTGGCGGGGCTCACCGCCCTGGCCGCGGCGTGGACCACTCAGGCCGCCCCCGCCGGGGCCGGGCCGGCCGCCCCGCCGAAGCCGAAGCCGATCGCGGGCCAGACCTCCGTGCCGGATCCCAAGCTCCCCGCCCCCGCTGTCAGCATGGACATCGCCCACGCCTCCGACAAGGGCCCCAAGGGCGTCAACATCACGATCGACGACGGTCCGGACCCGGCATGGACGCCCCAGGTCCTCGCGGTGCTCAAGGAGAACGGCGTCAAGGCGACCTTCTGCATGGTCGGCACGCAGGCCCAGGCCCACCCCGACCTGGTCAAGGCCGTGGTCTCGGACGGTCACCGGCTGTGCGACCACTCCGTCTCCCACGACACGACGATGGACACCGCGTCACGTGCCCGCCAGGCCAAGGAGATACTGGACGCTGAGCGGATGATCACCGAAGCCTCGGGCGGTGTCGAACCTCTCTACTACCGTGCTCCGGGAGGCGCTTTCACCCCGTACAGCCGTCAGCTCGCCGCCTCGCGGGGCATGCGGCCGCTGGGCTGGAACGTGGACTCCAAGGACTTCAAGCAGCCGGGAGCGGCCACGATGGTCGAGACCGTGAAGAACGAGATCTCCAACGGTCCGACGGTCCTCTTCCACGACGCCGGCGGCGACCGCAGCCAGACGGTGGATGCCCTGCGGCAGGTTCTGCCGTGGCTGCGGCAACAGGGGTACGTCTTCGGCTTCCCGGTGCGGTGAGACCCCAGCGAGGTTGCGACATCCGTCACGAGGGCCCCTCGGCAAGCGGGCCCGGGCGGGCGCCAGGTGCCCTCGGGCAGTGGGCTGTGGTGAGCAAGTAAAGGTTTCCGCCGCCCGTTTGGCCACCGTCGACCCCGTGCCTATGCTGCGGTGGATCCCGGAAGATCATCTCGCGGGAAGCATGCGGAACCATACCCGGCCAACCGGGCAGAAACAGCGGGGACATGAACAAGTACACAGCGATGGCGGCCGGTCTCGTCCTGTCACTCGGACTCGTCGCGGGCTGCAGCCCTTCCGACGGTACACAGGCCGACGGCCGGGGCGGGAAGAACAGCTCGGGCGCGTCCGAGGGTGACACGGCGGGCAAGGGACCGGTCTATGCCGGACCGGCGATACCGGGTCTCGCCGAGAAGCAGGCCTGGAGCCTTCCGCCCGCCGGTGCGATCGACCTCGGTGAGACCCTCCTCTTTGTCAAGGGCTCGGGGGGCACGTACGCGACAGGCGGGCCGTACGACGACGACCCGGTCGACGGCAGCACGGGAACGTTGCATTCCAGCGATGCACCGGAGCCCCTCACCCTGGAATTCCGTGATGTGAAGACCGGCGAAGTGCACAAGAGCCTGAAAGTGTCGGCCAGCCGGGTCGCAGCCACCACCTGGCACAACGGTGTGCCGGCCGTCGAGGTCCGTGCCGACAGCACGACGGAGTCCGACAGGCTGAGCGCGGAGAAGACCACCGTGACCGTCACCGTCTACGGCAGCGACGGCGCGGAGCTCGGGAAGGCCGAGCGGGCGGGCGGCCCCTTCCATGTCCACGAAGGCCATCTTGTCGAGGCAGCCGGTGATGCGAGCCTGCGGTTGACTCCCCTCGACGGAGGCGCACCGCGCACGGTCACCTGCACGGGCCCCCAGGCGACCTGCTCCTTCGACCCGCGCAACAAGGACATCGACGGCGGCTCGGCGCACGCCCCGCTGATCACCGGCACGTACACCTTCCACGTGGAGAACGCGTCCACCTATGCGGACGAGCCGACGCAGCTCGTCATGTCCGACCTCGCCACCGGCAAGAAGGTGTGGAGCACTGCGGACGTCACTCCCCCCGCAGGTGTGAAGCTGGATGCCGACAAGGAGCGGACCAGCGGATCCCTGCGCGTGCTCGACGTGCGCGACGGCAGGATCCTCACCGCATGGGGCGCCGGTGCCTTCACCCCGGACACCTGGGTCACCGCGACGTACGACATAAAGAGCGGCGAACAGATCGGCGGCTCCACCACGTACGCCTACGCCGACAGCCCCGCCGACACGATCAACACCGAGGGGTCGTCCGTCTTTTCTCCCGATCACCAACTGGCTGCGGCTGCCACCGAGAAGGGCAGCGCGGTGTGGCAGTTGGCCGACGGCAGGGAACTCTGGGCGCAACAGGACGGTGAGAATCCGATGACACCGCTGCGGTTCTCTCCGAACGGGGTGCTGTACGGCACTACGGACGGGGAGGGGGACGGCCGGACCGTGCTCGCTGTCGACGCCCGCACGAAGAAGGTGCTCGCCAAGAGCCTGCCGGTGGACAACGTCCCGCTGTTCTCCGAGCCCTCCGGCTACGGACACTTCCACACGGAAAAGGGCTTCTTCGTCTTCCCCTCGGCCCAGTGATGCGGGGCCGCTGACGAACAGCGGGAACGGCCGCGGCCGTTCCCGCCGATCAGAGGCTCCCCGCTTGATCGCCCGTCCGGAACCTGGCGGCGAAGACGCACATGCCCCCGGTGCTGTGCTGTGCTGTACCGGGGGTGGTGCGGAGGTATCGCGACAGGATCAGCCGACCAGTTGCTCGTACGCGGGCAGCGTGAGGAAGTCCTCGTAGTTCTCGTCCAGCGCGACCTTCAGCAACAGGTCGTGCGCCTGCTGCCAGTTGCCCGATGCGAACGCCTCCTCGCCCACCTCGGCGCGGATGGCCTCCAGTTCCTCGGCCGCGACCTGGCGCGCAAGCTCAGGAGTGGCCCGCACGGTCTTTCCCTCGTGCTCGAATTCGACACCCGCGTTGATCCACTGCCAGATCTGGGAGCGTGAGATCTCCGCCGTGGCGGCGTCCTCCATCAGGTTGAAGATCGCGACCGCGCCCAGGCCGCGCAGCCAGGCCTCGATGTAGCGGATGCCGACCTGGACGGCGTTGCGCAGACCCTCGTACGTGGGCCTCGCGTCCAGGGAGTCGATGGCGATCAGGTCGCCGGCCGCCACGGACACGTCCTCGCGCAGCCGGTCCTTCTGATTGGGCTTGTCGCCGAGCACCGCGTCGAACGATGCCATCGCGATCGGGACCAGGTCGGGGTGGGCGACCCAGGAGCCGTCGAAGCCGTCGCCCGCCTCGCGGTCCTTGTCCGCCTTGACCTTCTCGAAGGCGACCTTGTTGACCTCGGCGTCGCGGCGGGACGGGATGAACGCGGCCATGCCGCCGATCGCGTGCGCACCGCGCTTGTGGCAGGTGCGGACCAGGAGTTCGGTGTACGCGCGCATGAACGGGGCTGTCATCGTGACCGCGTTGCGGTCAGGGAGAACGAACTTCGCGCCGCCGTCACGGAAGTTCTTGACGATCGAGAAGAGGTAGTCCCAGCGGCCCGCGTTCAGGCCGGAGGCATGGTCGCGGAGTTCGTAGAGGATCTCCTCCATCTCGTACGCCGCCGTGATCGTCTCGATCAGGACGGTCGCACGGACCGTGCCCTGCGGGATGGCGACGTAGTCCTGCGCGAACACGAAGATGTCGTTCCACAGGCGTGCCTCGAGGTGGGACTCCGTCTTCGGGAGGTAGAAGTACGGGCCCTTGCCGAGGTCGAGCAGCCGCTGCGCGTTGTGGAAGAAGTACAGGCCGAAGTCGACCAGGGCGCCCGGCACCGGGGTCCCGTCGAGCTGGAGATGCCGCTCGGCGAGGTGCCAGCCGCGCGGGCGCATCACGACGGTCGCGAGCTCCTCGGCGGGCCGCAGGGCGTACGACTTCCCGGACTTCGGGTCGGTGAAGTCGATGCGGCGCTCGTAGGCGTCGATCAGGTTGAGCTGGCCGAGGACGACGTTCTCCCAGGTGGGGGCGGAGGCGTCCTCGAAGTCGGCGAGCCAGACCCTGGCGCCCGAGTTGAGCGCGTTGATGGTCATCTTGCGGTCGGTGGGCCCGGTGATCTCGACGCGGCGGTTGTCGAGGGCCGCCGGCGCCGGGGCGACCTTCCACGAGTCGTCCGCGCGGATCGTGGCGGTCTCCGGGAGGAAGTCCAGGGTGGAGGTGCGGGCGATCTCGGCGCGGCGCTCACCGCGGCGGGCGAGCAGCTCGTCGCGGCGCGGCGTGAACCGCCGATGGAGCTCGGCCACAAAGGCAAGGGCCGCGTCGGTGAGGACCTCTTCCTGGCGGGGCAGGGGCTCGGCGTCGACGATGGCCAGCGGGGACGGCGCTGGTGCGGACATGATCTGTCACTTCCTTCAGCGAGCTTCACGGGCGGTGCGGTGCGAGGCGGTGCCGGGGCGAGTGTCGGTACAGGGGCTGTGCGGGTGCCCGCCCGGCCGACGTGAGGTGGCACTCGGTGCCAGGGCTCCGGTGCGGACCGGTGGGCGCCGTCCGACGGGTCGGGCGCTTCTGAACAGTGGATAGTAGTTATCGCATGGTGGAAGTTCAATGGTTTGTTGATGTCGAGATTCTCTGGGTCGACATATCGTGGCGCTCAGTGCCACGCCGCTCACTCGGTGCTCATTCAAGGCGTGTCAGATCCTCGGGCGTGTCGATGTCGTACGCCTCGGCCACGTCGCCGCACTCGACCAGCTCCACATCGGCCTCATGTTCCGTGAGATACGCACGCGCTCCGCGGTCCCCGACCGCGCTCGCCGCGATGCCCCCCCAGTGGTCCGCGCCGAAGAGAACCGGATGCCCGCGCTTCCCGTCGTACGCGGCAGCCACCAGCGAACCGCGGGAGCGGTACGCGGCACGGACCCGCGCCACCGCCGCCGTGCCGATGCCCGGCTGGTCCACCAGCAGGACGAGCGCCGCGTCGGCGCCGGACGGCAGAGTGCTCAGTCCCACCCGCAGCGACGACCCCATCCCCTCCTCCCACTCCGGGTTGTCCGCGACCACGCAGCCGGACAGATCGGCTTCCTCGCGCACCCGCGAGGCGGACGCGCCCAGCACCACATGCACCGGGTCGCACCCGGCTTCGCGCAGTACGCGCACCGCGTGCTCGACGAGCGGCCGGCCGCGGTAGGCCAGCGTCGCCTTCGGCCGGCCGCCGAGCCGCCGTCCCCCGCCTGCCGCGAGCAACAGCCCCGCGACAACGGGTTTCTGAGCGGGTGAGGGAAATTCTGGTCGTGGCATAAGGACTCCCTACCTCATATCCGGGCGAAGCGCTGCGCCGAACGCGCACTCTCCGTCCCAGGGCTGCAACCGCCCGCGCACCGCGGGTCGTCCGACGTGGAGAGCAGGAGGGGACCTTGGATAAGGTTCAACTCCAAATAGTGAGGTTCGCCATGGGGGATCGAGAATCGATGAGTGGGCGCGCGCACCAGGGAGTATTCAAGCCACTGGGGGACGAGGATCCGCAGAACGTCGCCGGCTATCGCCTGGCGGCCCGCCTCGGGGCCGGCGGTATGGGCAAGGTGTACCTGTCGTACACCCCGGGCGGCCGGCCCGTCGCCATCAAGGTGATCCGGCCCGACTTCGGCCAGGACCCCGAGTTCCGGCGGCGGTTCGCACAGGAGGTGCAGGCCGCGCAGCGCGTGCAGGGCCTGTTCACGGCTCCTGTCATCGATGCCGACCCGGAGGCCGAACAGCCCTGGCTCGCCACCGCGTACGTCCCGGGGCCCTCCCTCGCCGACGCGGTTGCCCAGCACGGCAAGCTCCCGGTCGAGACCGTCCTGCTGCTCGTCGCCGGGATCGCCGAGGCGCTGCAGGTCATCCACGGCGCCGGCATAGTCCACCGCGACCTCAAGCCCGCCAACGTCCTGCTCGCCGCGGACGGACCGCGCGTCATCGACTTCGGTATCGCCCGCGCCGCCGACGCCACGTCGCTGACCAGCAGCGGCGTCACCATCGGAACGCCGTCCTTCATGGCCCCGGAGCAGGCGGCCGGCAGCCATGTCACGCCGGCCACCGACATCTTCGCGCTCGGCCAGATCGCGGCGTACGCGGCGACCGGCAGGGCGGCGTTCGGCGAGGGCACCTCGCACGGGGTGCTCTACCGGATCGTGCACGAGGAGCCCGACCTCAGCGAACTCCCTGAGCAGCTCCATGAGTTGGTGACGCGCTGCATGGCCAAGGATCCGGAGGGCCGGCCCTCGGTCGCCGACATCCTGAGCATCTGCCAGGTGGCCAACGGTGAAACCGTGCTGCGCCGGCCCGAGGAGTGGCTGCCGAGCGTCGTCGCCGCCGAGATCACCACCCGCAAGGCCGCGCCGGCGCCGCCGGTCACCCCGGCCGGCGGGCAGCAGGCCGTCGCGGCCCAGCCTCCGGCGGCCCAGCCGCCCACCGCGCCGACCCCCACGCCCACCGCGCACGCCGCGCCGACGACTCCGCCGCCCGGGTTCGGCCCGGCGCCGCAGCAGCCCGCCCAGCCGCACCCCCAGCCCCAGTCGTACGGCTATCCGCAGGCGACGGCCCCGCAAGCCCCGGCGTACGGATACCCCCAGGCGGCGCACCCCGGCCAGCCCGGTCACCCGTACGGCACGGTCCCCACGCCCCTGGCGGCCACCGGAACCGCCGCGCCCAAGAAGAAGAACAAGGCGCGCAATCTCGTCATCGCCGTTCTCGTCATGCTGGCCCTCGGCGGTGCCGCGGGCGGTGGGGCGTACCTGGCCCTGTCCGGCAAGGACGAGAGCAAGGGCAATGAGAGCCGGGACCAGGACAAGGGCGGTTCCACTCCGGAGACCAAGCCCGAGGACGACACCCCGGCGGATGACGCATCGACGCCGAGCAGCGAGGACAACGGTCCGGACACGCCGCCCGACGAGCCGGTGGCGGACCCGACGCCCAAGACGTACACCGGGATCGACATCGTGGACGACTACCACATCAGGCTCGACGACGACCCCGTCAAGCCCCTCAACGACGACTCCAACCCGGACTTCGAGTTCGAGTGGGATCTGAGGCGGGTGGAGGCGACGAACGGCCGGCTGATCCTGCTGCGCAACGGTCAGGCCGGAGATCTGGACACCTGTCGGAGCGACACCCGGTACGCCGACACCATCGAGCTGAACCTCCTGTCGAAGGGCTCGAAGATCTGTGTACTGACGGATTCCGGTCATGTCGGGGTGGTCACCTACCAGGGGAAGTCGTCCGACACCGACCCCAGCCAGTTCATCACCGTGGATGTGACGGTGTGGCGTAATGCCATGGACGCCTCGCCCTCGTACTGAATTCTGTCCGTGCGGTGGCGCGTTGCGGGCCGGATGGCGTTAACTGGCCCGCAACCCAGGGCGCTCGACCAATGACCCTGGGTCGTCAAACCGGGCACAGGGACGTGCGAGGGGCGGGGCTTTGTTGCGGAGCGTGGGGCAGACGCGGGTGACAGGCAGCGGCGAGGATCTGCGAGCGACGGAGCTGCGCGCTGCCGTCTCCCGGCTCCGCCGTGAACTGGCCGGACATCCGGCCGAGTTCTCGGACCGGGCCATCGCCGAGGACGAACTGGCCGTGCTGGCCGCCATGGTGGCTGCCGGGAATCCCGAGATCCCGCGGATGCGAAGGTCGTTACTCCTGATCGCGGGCGCGATCGGCTCGGTGAGCGCCCTCGCGCCCGCGCTGATGCAGGTGCGCAACGCGGTCGACCTGTTCGGCGAGGTTCCGCCGCAGCGCGCGCTGTGACGGCCACCTGGCGCGGGGCCGGCCGCCACAGCCTGCGCGACCAGGACTGCGGGGGCGTGCCCGGCAGGGCGGGCAGCGCCTGCCGGGCACGCCCCAGCTACGTCGCCGCCCGCGCCGGGACGTACGGAACCTGGGTCTCGTTCCGCACAGCTGCTGTCCACCGGGCCTGAGTTCCACCCGTAGTACTTCTGAGCTACGCGCAAGGTGCACTCCCTGGCGGGACGCCGGCCACACGGTGTGATCCATAGCTTCGGTACCGGAAAGCTCGACTGTCATCCGGTACGGAAGGACCATCCACCATGGCGTCCCGCCCGCGCACCAGCCGTCTGCGCCGCACCCTGCTCGCCGCGTTCGTCGCCGCCTCGGTGGCCGGGGCGGTGTCGGCGGCGGCCCGCCCCTCGGCTGTACCGGCGCCCGTGCCGGCTGCCCTCACCCCTCTCGGGTCCGCGACTCCCGCCGCCCTCGCCGAGCGATACGGCGCCCAGCGCGACGGAATCCGAGCGGCCGAGCGGATGGCCGCCGGGCACGGCGACCGGCGCCGGGCCGCCGTTCTGCGGGGCATGGCGGACCCGGCGCGCAGCTTCCTGTTCTTCGACGGCCGGGACGACGGCCGCATCGCCGAGGTCTTCGGTGATCTGTCCCGGGCGGAGCGGATCGCGGTGCTGGTGCCGGGCTCGGACACGGGTCTTGGCACGTACGAGCGCTTCCGGACCGGTGCGACTGCGCTGCAGCGGGAGATGGGTGGCCGGTCCGCCGTGGTCGCCTGGCTGGGGTACAGGACGCCGGGCACGCTCAGCCCCGAGGTGGTGACACCTGACCGTGCGGAGGACGCTGCACCCGAACTTCAGGAATTCGTGAGGGAGTTGGGTGGCGCAAGGCAGACCGCCCGGATCTCGCTCGTATGCCACTCCTACGGTTCCGCGGTCTGCGCCCGCGCCGCACGGGCCCCGGAGGTCGCCGACATCGTTCTGTACGGCAGCCCGGGCGTCGGCTACGACAACGCCGCCGCGCTGCGCACCCGGGCCACCGTCTGGGCCGGCAGGGGCGCCGACGACTGGATCGCGGACGTGCCGCACACGCAGCTCCAGCTGCCTTTTGGCACAGTCGGGTTAGGGCGTGATCCGGTCTCCGCACCGTTCGGTGCCCGTGTCTTCGCGGCCGGCGACGGCGGTCACAGCGACTATCTGAAGCCCGGTTCCCTCTCCCTGAGCAACATCGCCCGGATCGCCGGCGGACAGACCCCCGCCGAGGACGGCCGTCATGCGTGACCTCATCAGGCGTATCGACGCCGCGACGCCTCCCGGCCGCGACCGTGCCGTCGACGCGCTGCGTGCCCTCGCCATCCTGGGTGTGGTGCTCGGCCACTGGCTGGTCACCGCCCTGGTCGCCGACAGCGGCACGCTGCGTGGTGCGAGTCCGCTCCAGCACATGCCCCGACTCGCCCCCGTCTCCTGGGTGTTCCAGACCCTGGCGGTCTTCTTCCTGGTGGGTGGGCATGTGGCGGTGAAGAGTCGATCCTCGGCCCGCGCCGCGGGTGCGACGTACGGGCAGTGGCTCGGCGCCCGGATGGCGCGGCTGTGCAGGCCGGTCGCCGCGGTACTGGTGGTGTGGACCGTGGTGGCGGTGACGATGCTCGGATCCGGGGCCGAACAGGAGAGCCTTCGTACGCTGCTCAAGCTGGTGCTGTCGCCGCTCTGGTTCCTGCTGGTCTTCGCGGCACTGACGGCGGCGACCCCGCTCGTGGCGAAGCTGCACCCGCTGTGGCCGCTCGCCGTCGTCCTGCACGTCGACCTGATCCGGTTCGGCCTGGCGGGGCCGGCCTGGCTGGGCTGGATCAATGTGGCGGCGGGCTGGCTGGTCCCGTACTGCCTCGGCGCGGCCTGGGCCCGGGGCAGCCTGCAACGCCGCCCGACAGCATGGGGGCTGCTGCTCGGCGGAGCCGCCGCCACCGCCGGCCTCGTCCTGTGGGCCGGGTACCCGGCCTCCATGGTGGGGGTGCCGGGAGCCGGGATCTCCAACCTCAACCCGCCCACCCTCGCCGCCGTCGCCTTCGGACTCGCCCAGTGCGGAGCGGCCCTGCTGCTGCTCGGCCCGCTGCGGCGCATCCTTCGGCGGCCCGCGGCCTGGGCGGCCGTGGCGCTGGTGAACCTCTCGGCCATGACGGTCTTCCTCTGGCATCAGACCGCCATGATCGCGGTCACCGCGACCGGCCTGGTCGCGGGCGGGCCGCCGGCAGGCCTGCACACCGTTCCCGACGGCGCCGGATGGGTGCTCGCCCGCCTGGCCTGGCTGCCGGTGTTCGCGGTGGCGCTGCTGGTGTGCTGGGCGGCGTTCGGCCCGTACGAGCAGAAGCGGCGGGGGAGCCGCGGCGGCACCCGGGTCGTACGCGAACAGCGGCCTGCCCGCCCGGCGGCGAAGGAGCGTACCTAGGATGGATCTTGTGAACGAGCGGGGCGGGAAGAGCGGGTGGCAGCGGCTGGTGGCAGCACTGCTGAGCGCGCCCCGCGCCCTGCGCGACGATCTGTGGACGGTGGCCCGCGACCCGCTGCCGCGCCGGGGATGGCTGGGCTGGCTGCCGCATGCCCATGCGGTGCTGTTCGCGGTGCTCCTGCTCTGGCTCAACCTGGAGGACTACGGCCCGGGGAGGGAAGCCTGGGAACTCGTGCCGCTGCTCACTGTGCTCCAGTCGGCGGCCGTCGTCCTCGCGTTGTCCCGCCCGGTGCCCGCCTGGTGGCTGTCGACGCTCACGCTCTTCCTGATCGCGGAGCTCGTGGAGGCCGACAGGGCTTTCGAGCACTGGCCCTGGAACACCGCCGGGATCGCGCTGCACACCCTCGTCCTGTTCCTCCTGGCGCTGCGGGTCCCGCCGCGGATCGCGGCCGAGGCGCTGGGGATCACCCTCCTGACGGGGGTGGTCAACCTGGCCCTCGCCACGGATGTCCACAACGGTGTCCTCACGCAGTGGGGCGTCTTCTCCTTCGCGACCGCCGTGGTGGTCGGTGTCTCGCTGCGCATGAGCCGGGTGGCCCGGACACGGCTGGTCGAGCAGCAGGTGCTCACCGCCGAGGAGCGCGCCCGACGCACCCTGCTGGAAGAGCGCAACCGTATTGCCCGGGAGCTGCACGACGTGGTTGCCCACCACATGTCGGTGATATCCATCCAGGCGCAGGTCGCCCCGCATCTGGTCCAGGACCCGTCGGACGAGCTGAAGGAGAACCTCGCGGGCATCCGCGAGAACGCGGTCGAGGCCCTGACCGAACTGCGCCGGGTTCTCGGCGTGCTGCGCTCCGAGGACGCGCGGGCGGACGGGGTACGGCACGCCCCCCAGCCCACCCTCGACCGGCTGGACGAGCTCGTCGGCAATGTGCGCGGGGCCGGGCTCACGGTCACCACCGAGACCACCGGCAGGCCGCGACCGCTGTCGCCGGGCGTCGAACTGTCGGCCTTCCGCATCGTGCAGGAGGCGCTGAGCAATGCGATGCGGCACGCGCCCGGCGCGAGGGTGCAGGTGGAGATCGGCTACGGCTCGCAAGAGCTCAGCATCCGGGTCGCCAACACCGCGCCGGACGCCCCCGTCCCGCCCTCGCCGGGCGCCGGGCACGGGCTGCTCGGCATGCGCGAACGCGCTGCCATGCTCGGCGGCCACCTCGCCACCGGCCGTACCCCGCAAGGCGGTTACGAAGTGACCGCGATCCTGCCCGCCCCGCGCCCCGCGGCCGACTGACCCCGACTCCGTTGAGGACGCCCATGACTACACCTGTGACGACCCCCATCCGTGTATTGATCGCCGACGACCAGATGATGGTCCGTCAGGGCTTCACGGTCCTGCTCGGCGCCGAGCCCGACATCGAGGTCGTCGGACAGGCGGTGAACGGGATCGACGCCGTCGCCAAGGTCGCCGAACTTGCCCCTGACGTGGTTCTGATGGACATCCGGATGCCCGAACTCGGCGGCATAGAGGCGACCCGCCGCATCGCGGAAGCGGACGGCGCCACCGTCAAGGTCCTCGTACTGACCACTTTCGACCTCGACGAGTACGTGTACGAGGCGCTGCGCGCGGGCGCGTCCGGGTTTCTGCTGAAGGATGCCTCCGCCGACGAACTCGCCCAGGCGGTACGGGTGGTGGCGGCCGGCGACGCACTGCTCGCCCCGAACATCACCAAACGGCTCATCGCCGAGTTCTCCCGCATGACGGGCACCCCCCGCGGCCCGCTCAAGGACCGCGTCGGCAGCCTGACGGAACGTGAGACCGAAGTCCTGTCCCTGATCGCGCAGGGACTGTCGAACGGGGAAATCGCCCAGCGGCTGGTGGTCGCCGAACAGACAGTGAAGACCCATGTGAGCCGGATCCTGGTCAAGCTGGGTCTCCGCGACCGGACCCAGGCCGCGGTCTTCGCGTACGAGACGGGCCTGGTGCGACCGGCCGGATACTGAATACCCGCGCGCCCGGTCCGCGTCCGGCCCCGGGCTCAGCCCTGCCCGGACGTGTTCGCCAGCGCCTCGGAGAGATCCTTGGCCACCTGCTGCAGCACGGGGACGATCTTCTCCATGGCGGCCTCGGTGACCCGGCCCGCCGGTCCGGAGATCGAGATCGCGGCCGCGGTGGGGGAGTCGGGGACGGGGACGGCGAGGCAGCGGACGCCGATCTCCTGCTCGTTGTCGTCCACCGCGTACCCGGTGCGGCGGACCAGCTCGAGCGCGTCCAGGAAGGCGTCGGGTGTCGTGATCGTCTTCTCGGTGGCTGCCGGCATGCCGGTGCGGGCCAGCAGCGCCCGTACCTCGTCCGCGGGTGTGTGCGCGAGCAGCGCCTTGCCCACACCGGTGGAGTGCGGCAGCACGCGGCGCCCGACCTCGGTGAACATCCGCATGGAGTGCTTGGACGGCACCTGCGCCACGTACACGATCTCGTCGCCGTCCAGCAGGGCCATGTTCGCCGTCTCGCCGGTCTCCTCGACCAGGCGAGCGAGGTAGGGGCGGGCCCAGGTGCCGAGCAGCCGGGAAGCGGACTCGCCGAGCCGGATCAGCCGGGGGCCGAGCGCATAGCGGCGGTTGGACTGCTGCCGGACATAGCCGCAGACCACCAGGGTGCGCATCAGACGGTGGATGGTGGGCAGCGGCAGTCCGCTGCTGGCGGAGAGCTCGCTCAGCCCGACCTCGCCACCCGCGTCGGCCATGCGTTCGAGCAGGTCGAAGGCGCGCTCCAGGGACTGCACGCCGCCGCTGGAGGCGGACTTGGCTGCGTCGGTGGTGCTGGCGCTGGACGTCGGCACGTCGGCGGTCCTTTCGGGCAGGCAGGGCAAGCCAGCAGCCTACCGGGCGCTCGCGCCGGGCACACCGCTCCCGGCAGGGCGTCCCTGCCGGTCAGGGGCCGTTCGTCCCTGTGTCTGCGGTCGCCCGGGGGATCGGGCGACCCTCTCCCTCGGGGGAAGCGAGCTTTTGCTGTGCGAAATTCTACTTCCATCTTATGGAAACCGCTAGGCGGGCGGGGAGGCGGCATGCTGGGGGAAGAGGGTCTTGACGGGCAGGGGCGGGGGGTGAAGACTCCTTCAACAGTTCGTTGAATTTTGGCCGTGGTCCGGAACAGCGGGATCCGGAACACAGGATCCGGAGCAGCGGGAAGAGAGGGGCAGCGGGTGTCCGACGTGGACGGGAACGGCGACGTGGACCTGGTACTGCGCTCGACGCGCGTGGTCACCCCGCAGGGGGCGCGCGCCGCGACGGTCGCCGTCGCCGACGGGACGATCGCGGCGGTGGGGGCGTACGACGCCGAGGTGCCGAGCGGGGCGCGGTTCGAGGACTTCGGGGACGACGTTTTGCTCCCCGGCCTCGTCGACACCCACGTCCATGTGAACGACCCCGGCCGCACCGATTGGGAAGGCTTCTGGACCGCGACCCGCGCCGCCGCCGCCGGAGGCATCACCACGCTGCTGGACATGCCGCTCAACTCCCTGCCGCCGACCACCACCGCCGGTCATCTGGAGACCAAGCGGGACGTCGCCCGCGGCAAGGCGCACATCGACGTCGGCTTCTGGGGCGGCGCGATCCCCTCCAACGTCAAGGAACTGCGGCCGCTGCACGACGCCGGGGTCTTCGGCTTCAAATGTTTCCTCTCGCCGTCCGGCGTCGAGGAGTTCCCGGAGCTCGACCAGGAGCAGCTCGCCCGCTCCCTGGCCGAGATCGCCGGCTTCGGCGGCCTGCTGATCGTGCACGCCGAGGACCCTCACCATCTCGCGTCCGCACCCCAGCGGTCCGGGCCCAAGTACGCCGACTTCCTTGCCTCCAGGCCGCGCGACGCCGAGAACACCGCGATAGAGAGCCTGATCGCCCACGCCCGCCGGCTGAACGCCCGCGTACACGTGCTGCATCTGTCCTCCTCCGACGCGCTGCCGCTGATCGCGGCCGCCAGGGGCGAGGGCGTACGGATCTCCGTCGAGTCCTGCCCCCACTTCCTCACCCTCACCGCCGAGGAAGTCCCGGACGGCGCAACCGAGTTCAAGTGCTGCCCGCCGATCCGTGAGGCCGCCAACCAGGATCTGCTGTGGCAGGGACTGGCCGACGGCACCATCGACTGCATCGTCTCCGACCATTCCCCGTGCACCACCGACCTCAAGTCCCCTGATTTCGCCTCCGCCTGGGGCGGTATCTCCTCACTCCAGCTGGGTCTCCCGGCGATCTGGACCGAGGCCCGCAGACGCGGCCACACCCTCGACGACGTCGTCCGCTGGATGTCGGCGGCCCCCGCCGCACTCGTCGGACTGCACGGCAAGGGCGCCATCGAGGCGGGCCGTGACGCCGACTTCGCCGTGCTCGCGCCCGACGAGACCTTCACCGTCGACCCGGCGGCACTGCACCACCGCAACCAGGTGACCGCGTACGCCGGCAGAACGCTGCACGGGGTCGTCAGATCGACGTGGCTGCGCGGTGAGCGGATCGTGGAGAACGGCACCCTGGCCGCGCCGTCCGGCAGGCTGCTCGAAAGGAACAACTGATCGTGTCCTTCCCTTCCTTCCCCTCCTTCACCGGTGACGCCAGTCCGTACGGCGGTGGCGACCCGTACGCCGACTACCGCACCGCCGACTTCCCGTTCACGCACCACGTGGACCTCGCCGACCGGCAGCTCGGCGCGGGTGTCATCGCCGCCAACGACGAGTTCTTCGCCGAGCGCGAGAATCTGCTGAAGCCCGGGGCCGCCGAGTTCGACCCGGAGCACTTCGGTCACAAGGGCAAGATCATGGACGGCTGGGAGACCCGCCGGCGCCGCGGAGTGTCGGCCGAGCAGCCGCACCCCACCGACGCGGACCACGACTGGGCGCTGGTACGCCTCGGTGCCCCCGGCGTCGTACGAGGCATCGTCGTGGACACCGCCCACTTCCGCGGCAACTACCCGCAGGCCGTGTCCATCGAGGGCGCCTCGGTGGCCGGCTCCCCCTCGCCCGACGACCTGCTCACCGACGATGTGCAGTGGACGACCCTCGTGCCCCGCACCCCTGTCGGCGGCCACGCGGCCAACGGCTTCCCCGTCGACATCGAGCAGCGCTTCACGCATCTGCGGGTCAACCAGCACCCCGACGGCGGCATCGCCCGGCTGCGGGTCCACGGAGAGGTCGCACCGGACCCGCGGTGGCTCGGCGTGCTCGGCACGTTCGACCTCGTCGCTCTGGAGAACGGGGGACAGGTCGAGGACGCCTCCGACCGCTTCTACTCCCCGGCCACCAACACCGTCCAGCCCGGCCGCTCCCGCAAGATGGACGACGGCTGGGAGACCCGCCGCCGCCGCGACAAGGGCAACGACTGGATCCGCTACCAACTGGTGGCGCAGGCCGAGATCCGGGCCGTCGAAATCGACACCGCGTATCTGAAGGGGAACAGCGCGGGCTGGGCGGCCCTGTCCGTACGGGACGCAGAGGACGGACCCGAGGGCAAGTGGACCGAGGTGCTGGCGCGCACCCGGCTGCAGCCCGACACCAACCACCGGTTCGTGCTGCCCGCCCCGGCGGTTGGTACGCACGTGCGGATCGACATCTATCCCGACGGCGGCATCTCGCGGCTGCGGCTGCTCGGCTCGCTGACCGAGCGGGGGGCGGCGCGACTGAGCGCCCGTCACCAGGAGTTGGGCGGCTGATCTCTGACCGGACGGGCTGGGGAACCAAGCCCGTCCGGCGCGGGAGTTCCGCGCCCCTGCCCAGCCGCGGGCTTCCGTCAGGCAGCGTGCCCGCCCGGGTACCGCACCTACGAGGCCGACTGAAACATGTAGCACCCACGGGGTTCGTCCCGGTACGGTGATCGCTCCATGTGCGAGCCGCCGGGGTCTCCACCAGGCCGTATCCGTTGGAGAACCAGGTGTCGTCGATCGCCGTACCCGCCCCCGCCCTTGCGCCGCGCCGGGCCTGGCTCACCGACCTGCCCGTGCTGCTGGTGGCCGCCGTCTGGGGTGCGAGCTATCTCGCCGCGAAGGGCATCACCACCACCCACACCGTCGTGGCCGTGCTCGTCCTGCGCTTCGCGCTCGTCCTGCCCGTGCTCGCCCTCGTGGGACAGCGCACGCTGCGGACACTCACCGCGGCGCAGTGGCGCGGTGCGGGACTGCTCGGACTCGTACTCGGCGGGATCTTCCTGCTGGAGACGTACGGGGTGGTGCACACCTCCGCCACCAACGCCGGGCTCATCATCAGCCTCACCATGATCTTCACGCCGCTCGCCGAGGCGGCACTGACCCGGCAGCGCCCCTCCGGAGCCTTCGTGGCCGCCGCCGGCCTCTCCCTCGCCGGAGTCGTACTGCTGACCCAAGGCGGCGGACTCACCACCCCCTCGCTCGGTGACCTTCTGATGCTGCTCGCCGCCCTCGCCCGGACCGTCCACGTGCTGGCCATGGCCCGGCTCGAGGCGGTGCGCGGCGCGGACTCGCTCTCGCTGACCACGGTCCAACTGGGCGGCGCGGTCGCGGTGTTCGCCGCACTGGCCGCCGTTCCCGGCACCGGCGCGTCGCCGTGGGCCGTGGCCGTCGGCTTCGGCCCGCGCGAATGGGCCGGGCTGCTGTTCCTGTCCGTGTTCTGCACCGTGTTCGCGTTCTTCGTGCAGATGTGGGCCGTACGGCGCACATCGCCGTCCCGCGTCAGTCTGCTGCTCGGCACCGAGCCCCTCTGGGCGGCCACGGCCGGTATCGCCGTCGGAGGTGAACACCCCGGCGCCGCGGGCCTGGTGGGCGCGGCACTCGTCCTCGCCGGCACCACATGGGGGCGGCGGGCCGCCGACAAGCCTGCCTGCTAGGTTCGACCGCCATGCGATCGCTTGTGTACGACATAAACTTCCGCGCCCGCGCCAAGAAGACCCAGGCATGGGGCCTCGCCCTGCTGTCCGTGGCGGCGCTGCTGTGGGTGTGGTGCGCCGTGCTGATCGCCCTGCCGTACGAGGAGGACGAGGGCAGGGAGTGCAGGGCACGCCTGTTCACCGAGTGGGGCACGGCGAACGAGGGCGCGGACGAGTCGCCGTGTGCGGACGAGCGTGACTGGCCCGAGGCCCTCGCCGTCCTCGGTCTCTCCGTGCCGCTCTCGGTCGTCGGCGCGGTCCTCTACACGAGTGGCAGTGTCAGCAACCGGATGAGCGAGCACGCTGCCGAGATCACCCGCCTCAACGAGGCCGCCGACCGGGCCGACGGCCGGCATTGAGCGACGCGGGCGGTGACTCCTCGGGGGAGGCGTCTCGGCAGCGCTCCCAGAACTTCGTCGTTGGTGCTCGCTCCCACAGCGCGGGAAGGGGAGACGCACGTCACATTCGCTCATGTCACATCGTGCCGAGCCGTTCCGTCAGAGGTGTGTAGCCACCGACAACGGCAGAGGAGCACACCATGGATGCCCGTTTGAACGTCTTCGGCAGCCCGACCGCAGGCAAGGTCCTGAAGTACTTCACCTCGGCAGGCAAGGTGGTCTCGGACTCGGCACTGCCGGCCGCGACGCAGGAACTGGTGAAGATCCGCTCGAGTCAGATCAACGGCTGCGGTTACTGCCTCGACATGCACACCAAGGACGCCGCCGCCGCCGGTGAGACCTCGGCGCGCCTCAACCTGGTCGCGGCGTGGCGGGAGGCCACGGTCTTCAGCGAGGCCGAGCGCGCTGCGCTGGAGCTGACGGAGCAGGGCACCCGCATCGCGGATGCGACCGGTGGTGTCACGGACGAGGCCTGGGCGAACGCGGCCAAGCACTACGACGAGGAGCAGCTCACCGCCCTGGTGTCCCTGATCGCCCTCATCAACGCCTTCAACCGGCTGAACGTGATCATCCAGCAGCCCGCCGGCGACTACCAGCCCGGCCAGTTCGGATAGCCGGGAGTGCCCGGCCCGGAGAGCTGGTGCCGTTCCGCGCCGGCAGCAGCCCCGGGCTCCGGGCACCGCCGGCCGGATCCGGGGGGCGTTTCCCCAGCCTGATCTGAACGAAACTCCCTACGCGCGACGCCCATGGCGGCCCGTCGCCGTCATGAGGGCGAGGCCCACCACCGTCAGCACCACGCTCGCGTAGAGCTCGTAGCCGTCGAGCAAGTCCAGGCGCCGCACCACCCCCCCCACAGGCGGAACCAGCCGGTCAACTCGTGCAGTACTCCGGCCGCGCCCCACAGGAACAGGATGAAGCCGGCGACCTCGCAGATTTTCCTCATGGCCAAAGGCTCCCGGGCACCTGCCCGGTGGCGCGTCGGCCGTCGGGATGCGGGGTGGCCGTCGAAAGTCTGAGCCTGTGCGACTTTGGTGGCTTCCCGGGTCCGTACGGTCCCGACCAGGCTCTCCCCTCCGTAGATTCGTCGCCATGACGCGTACGGAGTACCCGTGGCTGCTGCCCTCGGCCATGTCCGACCCCCTGGAGGCGGACCTCCCCGAACACCGGGCGCGGGTCAGGCCGCGCCGAACCGTACGCGACTGGGTCGTCGACATCCTCGTCTTCGCGATCGCCGCGGGCATCGGACTGCTCACCGCCGGGACCGCCGTGAAGGCAGGCAATCCCGATCTCGTCGTCTTCGCCGACCAGATCGTCGGTGCCGCGGCCTGCTGCGCCCTGTGGGTGCGCCGGCGCGCTCCGGTCACGCTTGCCGTCGTCCTCGTCGTGGCCGGCGCGGTCGCCCCGGTGGCCGGAGGCGCGCTGCTGCTGAGCCTGTTCAGCCTTGCCGTGCACCGGCCTTTCAAGCCTGTCGTCATCGTCGGCGCCCTCGCCGTCGTCTCCGGCACCGTTCAGTCACTGGTGCGTCCCGATCCGACCATGTCGCTGCTCGTATCGGTGATCACCGGGGTGATCCTCGTCCTGCTGATGATCGGCTGGGGCATGCTCGTCCGCGCTCGCCGGCAGCTCGTCCTCGCTCTGCGCGAGCGCGCCCGCCGGGCCGAGACGGAGGCGCGGCTGCGTGCCGAGCAGGCGCAGCGGCTTGCTCGCGAGGCCATCGCCCGCGAGATGCACGATGTTCTCGCTCACCGGCTGACCCTGCTCAGCGTGCACGCGGGCGCCCTGGAATTCCGGCCGGACGCGCCCCCGGCCGAGGTCGCCAGGGCTGCCGGCGTGATCCGCGAAAGTGCCCATGAGGCGCTCCAGGACCTGCGCGAGATCATCGGCGTGCTGCGCGAGCCCGGCGATGCGGACGGACCCGACCGGCCGCAGCCGACTCTCGCCACGCTCGGCGCACTGGTCGAGGAGTCCCGGGTGGCCGGGATGAGGGTCGTCCTCAACAACCGCGTCGACGACGCGGACGCGGTACCTGCCGCCACCGGCCGCACCGTCTACCGCATAGCCCAGGAAGCCCTGACCAACGCCCGTAAACACGCACCGGGTGCGCAGGTCACCGTGGCCGTGCGCGGCGGGCCGGGCGACGGGCTGACCGTCGAGGTCGACAACCCCGCCCCCATGGGGGACATCGAGACGGTCCCCGGCTCCGGGCAGGGACTGATCGGGCTGACGGAACGGGCCACGCTGGCCGGCGGACGGCTGGAGCACGGTCCACGGGGGGACGGCGGATTCGGCGTCCGGGCCTTGCTGATGGACATCAGGATGCCGGTCATGGACGGGCTCACCGCGACCGAGGAGCTGCGCCGCAGGCCCGGCGCACCCGAGGTCGTCGTGCTCACCACCTTCCACGCCGACGAGCAGGTGCTGAGGGCCATGCGCGCGGGGGCGGCCGGGTTCGTGCTGAAGGACACGCCGCCCGCCGAGATCGTCGCGGCGGTACGGAGGGTGGCGGCGGGCGACCCGGTGCTGTCCCCGGCCGTCACCCGGCAGCTGATGACCCATGTCGCGGCAAGCGACCCGGGCACCCGCAAGGCTGCCGCCGCCGGAAGGCTGGAGTCGCTCGCGGAACGCGAGCGGGAGGTCGCGGTCGCCGTCGGCCACGGCCGGTCCAACGCACAGATCGCGGCCACCCTGTACATGAGCGTGCCGACCGTCAAGACGCACGTCTCCCGGATCCTGGCCAAGCTGGGCCTCAACAACCGTGTCCAGATCGCGCTGTTGGCCCATGACGCCGGTCTGCTCGACGACCGGGAGGACGACGTAGTCTGAGGCGATGACGATCGTCGACCTGGGGGAGTACGGGGCGGACTTCACCGCGAACCCTTATCCGTACTATGCGCGGCTGCGTGAGAGAGGGCCCGTGCATCAGGTGCGTGCGCCGGACGGCGGCCTCTTCTGGCTGATCGTCGGCCACGAGGAGGCACGAGCCGCGCTCGCCGACGCGCGACTGTCCAAGTCACCGGCCACCATCGCCGCGACGATGCTCGACGAGCAGGTCGTCGGCCCCTATCTGCTGGTCGTGGACCCACCGGACCACACCAGGCTGCGCAAGCTCGTCACCCGCGAGTTCACCGCACGCCGGGTCGAGGCGCTGCGCCCCCGCGTCCAGCAGGTCACCGACGAACTACTGGACGCGATGCTGCCGGCCGGGCAGGCGGACCTTGTGGACACGCTGGCTTTCCCGCTGCCGATCACTGTCATCTGCGAGCTGCTCGGCATTCCGGCCGCCGACCGCGAAGCGTTCCGCAAGTGGTCCAACGAGGTCGTGGCGCCCACCGGTCCGGAGGCCGGCGAGGCGGCGGTCCACGAACTCGCCGCCTATCTCGACGACCTCATCGAGGACAAACGGTGCGCCGGCCCCGCGGACGATCTGCTCTCCGCACTCATCCGCACCCGCGCGGAGGACGACGACCGGCTCTCCGCCGCCGAACTGCGTGCCCTCGCCTATCTGTTGCTGATCGCCGGCCACGAGACGACCGTCAATCTGATCTCGGGCGGGGTACGGGCGCTGCTCGACCACCCCGGCCAACTCGCCCTCCTGCGCGCCGACCTCGGGCTTCTGGACGGTGCGATCGAGGAGATGCTGCGCTACGACGGGCCGGTGGAGACCGGCACCGTACGCTTCAGCGCCACGCCCGTCCCGGTCGGCGACATCGTGATCCCGCCCGGCGAGATGGTCCTGGTCGGCATCGCGGCAGGCGACCGGGACCCGGCCCGCTTCCCGGACCCGGACCGTTTCGACATCCGCCGGGACACGCGCGGGCATCTGGCCTTCGGGCACGGCATCCACTACTGCCTGGGCGCGCCGCTGGCCCGCCTGGAGGCGAGCGTCGCGATCCGTACGCTGCTGGAGCGCTGCCCGGACCTCGCCCTGACCCGGCCGACGGACGCGTACGACTGGCTGCCCGGCCTGCTCATGCGCGGGGTGCGCCGGCTCCCGGTGCGCTGGTGAGACAGCCATGGCGGAACGGGCGCGCCATGTGGTGGTCAGCGAGGGTGACGAACTCCGCCCGCAGGCCGGTCCCGGGACCGAGGCACGCAGCGTAGTGCGCGACGTACTCACGCAGCTTCTCCCAGACCTGAGAGGAAAGACCGTGACCAGCAACGCCGCCCTGGTCGATCTCGCCGCCCTCGGCGAGGACTTCACCCGCGATCCCTATCCCGTCTACGCCGAGTTACGTGCCCGCGGCCCCGTGCACCGGATCCGGATGCCCGAGGGGCACGAGGCCTGGCTGATCGTCGGATACGAGGCCGGGCGCGCCGCGCTAGCCGACGCGGCCTTGTCCAAGGAGTGGAGCAACGTCTCGCCCGGACTCGGCATCGGCCGGCTCGCCTCAGGCATCACCATGCTCAGCGCCGACGCGCCGCTGCACACCCGCCTGCGCAAGCTGGTCGCCCGTGAGTTCACCATGCGCCGGGTGGAGCAACTCGCCCCGCGTGTCCAGGAGATCACCGACCAGCTGCTGGACGCCATGCTGCCGGCCGGGCGGGCCGACCTCGTCGACGCTCTCTCCTTCCCGCTGCCCATCGCTGTCATCTGCGAACTGCTCGGAGTGCCGTTCCTGGACCGGGACTCCTTCCGCGGCTGGTCCAACACGGCGCTCGCCTCGACCGACCGCGCCGCGCGGAAGACGGCGGCCGGACAGCTGACGCAGTATCTGGTCGGCCTGCTCGCCCAGAAGCGGGCGCAGCCCGGGGACGACCTGATGAGCGCGCTCATCCACGCGTCGCAGGGCGAGGGCGACGACCGGCTCAGCGGTGAGGAACTGATGGGCATGGCCTGGCTGCTGCTCGTCGCCGGACACGAGACCACCGTCAATCTCATCTCCAACGGTGTGCTCGCCCTGCTGAGCCACCCGGATCAACTGGCCGCGCTGCGCGCCGACTTCTCGCTCATGGACAGCGCCGTGGAGGAGATGCTGCGCTACGAGGGCCCCGTCGAGACCCCCACCTACCGCTTCACCGTCAAGCCCTACGACATCGGCGGCACCACCATCCCGGGCGGCGGGCAGCTGGTGCTGGTCGCCCTGGCCGACGCCGACCGCGATCCGGACCGGTTCCCGGACCCGGACCGTTTCGACATCCGCCGGGACACGCGCGGGCATCTGGCCTTCGGGCACGGTATCCACTACTGCCTGGGCGCGCCGCTGGCCCGCCTGGAGGCGCGGACCGTGATCCGTACGCTGCTGGAGCGCTGCCCGGACCTGGCCCTCGACACGCATCCGGCCGCCGTGACCTGGCGTGCCGGCATGCTGATCCGGGGCCCCGAGCGGCTGCCTGTCACCTGGTAGGGCCGACCCGCAGCAGGCGGGGCCGGGCGGGTCAGTCCGCCGGGATCTCCTCCAGCAGCACCCGTCTGTGCTCCCGGCGAGAGAGCTCGCACGCCTCGGCGACCCGCAGCGCCGTCAGCGCCTCCCGCCCGTCGCACGGGTTGTCCACCTCGCCCGAAACCAGCCGGACGAAGGCATCCAGCTCCGCCTCGTACGCCGGGGCGAACCGCTCCAGGAAGCCCGGCCACGGCTTGTCTGCCGCCGACGGGCCCTTGGGTTCGGTCGAGCTGATCGGCGTACGGTCGTCCAGGCCGACCACCACGGTGTCGAGCTCGCCGGCCAGCTCCATCCGTACGTCGTAGCCGGCGCCGTTGCAGCGGGTGGCGGTCGCGGTGGCCAGAGTGCCGTCGTCCAGGGTGAGCAGTACGGCCGCCGTGTCGACGTCACCCGCCTCACGGAACATCGCGGGCCCGGCGTCCGAGCCGGTCGCGTACACATCGACGATCTCGCGGCCCGTCACCCAGCGCAGGATGTCGAAGTCGTGGACCAGGCAGTCCCGGTACAGACCGCCGGACAGCGGCAGATACGCGGCGGGCGGCGGAGCCGGGTCGGCCGTGACGGCCCGCACGGTGTGCAGCCGGCCGAGCCTCCCCGAGCGCACCAGTTCCCGGGCCGTGGTGTAGCCCGCGTCGAACCGCCGCATGAAGCCCAGCTGGAGGACCGTGCCTGCCCGTTCGACCTCGTGCAGTGCCTCGAGTGTGCCGGGCAGGTCCAGGGCGATGGGCTTCTCGCAGAACGCGGGCAGGCCACTACGGGCGGCGCGGCCGATGAGCTCGGCGTGCGAGGCGGTCGCGGAGGCGATCACCACCGCGTCCACGCCCCAGGTGAAGATCTCGTGCGCACTGGGGGCCGCGGTGGCTCCGATGCGGTCGGCCACCGCGGCGGCACGCCCCCTGTCGGCATCCGCCACGACCAGCGAACCGACCTCCCGGTGGCGGCTGAGCACGCCCGCGTGAAAGGTGCCGATACGGCCTGTCCCGATAAGTCCGATGCGCATGGCCCAAAGGTGAAGCCGGGCCCGCCACCCTGTCAAGACTTTGTCCTGACAATCGAACCTCACGACTTCCCGTCAACATTCCCTGCGACTACGCTCGCCCACGTGCCCAAGCAGCCCAGACACGAGACGGAGCCGTCCCTGTCCCTCCAGTTGAGCGTGGACCGCACCAGTCCGGTCCCGCTCTATTTCCAGCTCTCGCAGCAACTGGAATCGGCCATCGAACGGGGGACGCTGACCCCCGGCAGCCTGCTCGGCAACGAGATCGAGCTCGCGGGCCGTCTGGGTCTGTCCAGGCCCACCGTCCGTCAGGCCATCCAGTCGCTGGTCGACAAGGGGCTGCTGGTGCGCCGCCGCGGGGTCGGCACCCAGGTCGTGCACAGCCAGGTCAAGCGCCCGCTGGAGCTCAGCAGCCTCTACGACGATCTGGAGGCGGCCGGGCAGCGGCCCGCCACAGAAGTCCTGCGCAACCTCGTCGAACCGGCGAGCGCCGAGGTCGCCGCTGCCCTCGGCATCCCCGAGGGCAGTGACGTCCAGCTGATCGAGCGGCTGCGCTATGCCCATGGCGAGCCGATGGCCCGGCTGCGCAACCATCTGCCGGCCGGACTGCTCGACTGCGACACCCAGCGGCTGGAGTCCACCGGGCTGTACCGGATGATGCGTGCCGCGGGCATCACGCTGCACAGTGCCCGGCAGTCGGTCGGGGCCCGCGCCGCCGGTGAGGCCGAGGCCGGGCTGCTGGGGGAGGCGGCCGGAGCGCCGCTGCTGACCATGGAGCGCACCACCTTCGACGACACCGGCCGGGCTGTGGAGTTCGGCTCGCACATCTACCGCGCCTCGCGGTACGCCTTCGAGTTCCAGCTCCTCGTACGCCCCTGACGCGCCACCCACTCGGCGCTTCGCGTAAGAATGTTCGGACAAAGTCTTGACGGGGTGGCGGGGCAGCCGTAGAAACTCACCCAGCCGCAACCGGGCGGCCGGGAGAGAAGGCGGACCCACCATGCGTACCACCCGCACGGCAGCAGCCCTGCTCGCCGCAAGTGCCCTGGTCGTCGTAGCCGGATGCAGCAGTTCCGGCGGCAAGGACGCGAACGAGAAGCCGTCGGACGGCGGCGGGGGCGAGGCCGCCGGGACCGCCCGCATGAAGATAGCGATGGTGACCCACTCGGGCGAGGGCGACACCTTCTGGGACATCGTCCAGAGCGGCGCCGAGGTCGCGGCCCGCAAGGACAACGTCAGGTTCCTCTACGCCGCCGACCCGGAGGCCAAGGAGCAGGCGCAGCTCGTGCAGACCTACATCGACCAGAAGGTCGACGGGATCGTGGTCACCCTCGCCAAGCCGGAGGCGATGAGAGACGTCGTCAAGAAGGCCGTCGCGGCCGGCATCCCCGTGGTCACCATCAACTCCGGCGCCGAGTTCTCCAAGGACCTCGGTGCGCTCAGCCACATCGGCCAGGACGAGTCCGTGGCGGGCGAGGCGGTCGGCGAGGAACTGAACAAGCGCGGCAGGAAGAAGGCGCTCTGCGTCATCCACGAGCAGGGAAACGTTTCCCTCGAAGCCCGCTGCGCCGGTGTGAAGAAGACGTTCAAGGGCAGCGTCGAGAACCTCAACGTCAAGGGCACCGACATGCCCTCCTCCACCTCCTCCATCGAGGCGAAGCTGCAGAGCGCCAAGGACATCGACGCCGTCGTCACGCTCGGCGCGCCGTTCGCCGCCGCCTCCGTCAAGGCCAAGGCGGGCGCGGGCTCGAGCGCCGAGGTCAACACGTTCGACCTCAACGCCGATGTGGTCAAGCAGATCAAGGCCGGCGAGATCGCCTTCGCCGTCGACCAGCAGCCCTACCTCCAGGGCTATCTCGCCATCGACGAACTGTGGCTCAACAAGACCAACCTCAATGTCATCGGCGGTGGCAAGCCGATCCTGACCGGCCCGGCCCTGGTCACCGAGAAGGATGTCGAGGCCCTGGAGAGGCTGACCGCCGACGGGACCCGATGACGCACCCGATGACGACCCCGCGATCAGCCGTGACCCATACTTGGGCGGCCGGTGCGGTTCACCGCGAGACCCGGCCGCACCAGGCACAGCAGCGAGTACGGCAAGAAGGGCACGGCGTCGTGGCACGGGCAGGAACAGGGGTACGCGCGCTCGGCGCGGTGCTGGCAGCGGTGCTCGGAGCCGCTCTCGCGGGATGCAGCAGCACCGGGGGAAAGCGCGCGGAGGATGCGCGCGAGGCCGCCCGCAACGCCACGGGCAAGGCCGCCGTGACCACTCCGAAGTGGACCTTCGCCATGGTCACCCACTCCGGCGACGGCGACACGTTCTGGGACATCGTCCAGAGCGGCGCCGAGCAGGCAGCGGCCAAGGACAACATCAACTTCCTCTACGCGCACAGCGAGGAAGGACAGCAGCAGGCCCAGCTCGTCGACTCGTACATCACCAAGAAGGTCGACGGGCTGATCCTCACCCTCGCCAAGCCCGATGCCATGAAGGACGCCGTCGCCAAGGCCCGTAAGGCCGGCATCCCGGTGATCACCGTGAACTCGGGCTCCGAGCAGTCCAAGGAATACGGGGCGCTCACCCATATCGGACAGGACGAGACGATCGCCGGCGAGGCCGTCGGCGACGAGCTCGGCAGGCGCGGCAGGAAGAAGGCCCTGTGCGTCGTGCACGAGCAGGGCAACGTGGGCCATGAGCAGCGCTGCGCCGGAGCGAAGAAGACCTTCGGCGGCGAGCTGCAGAACCTGTACGTCGACGGCACCAACATGCCCGACGTCAAGGCGTCCATCGAGGCGAAGCTCCAGGCCGACCGGTCCATCGACTCCGTCGTCACCCTCGGCGCGCCGTTCGCGGACGCCGCCGTGCAGGCGAAGCGGACCGCCGGGTCCAAGGCGGAGATCGACACCTTCGACCTCAATCCCAAGGTCGTGGCGGCCCTGAAGGCCGGCACGCTCGGCTTCGCCGTCGACCAGCAGCCGTACCTCCAGGGCTACGAGGCCGTGGACCTGCTGTGGCTGTACAAGTACAACGCCGATGTGCTCGGCGGCGGGCGGCCGGTCCTGACCGGCCCGCAGATCGTCACCGAGAAGGACACCGCCGAACTGGAGCAGTACACGGAGCGGGGGACCCGATGAGCGCGACCGCACCACCTGCCACACCCGACAAGGCACCCGAGAGCCCCGACGAGCGGCTGCTGCGCGTCTCGCCGGTGCGCAAGCTGCTGGGCCGGCCCGAGCTCGGCTCGGTCGTCGGTGCCGTGGCGGTCTTCGTCTTCTTCTCCGTCGTCGCGGACTCCTTCCTGCAGGCGTCCAGCTTCTCCACCGTGCTGTACGCGGCGTCGACGATCGGCATCATGGCCGTGCCGGTGGCGCTGCTGATGATCGGCGGCGAGTTCGACCTCTCGGCCGGTGTGCTGGTGACCAGCTCCGCGCTGATCTCCTCGATGTTCAGCTACCAGATGACGGCCAACATCTGGGTGGGTGTGGGCGTCTCGCTGCTGGTCACCCTGGCCGTCGGAGTCTTCAACGGCTTCCTGCTGACCCGTACGAAACTGCCGAGCTTCATCATCACGCTCGGCACGTTCCTGATGCTGACCGGCCTCAATCTCGGCTTCACCAAGCTGATCAGCGGCACGGTCTCCACCAAGTCGATCAGCGACATGGAGGGCTTCGAGTCCGCGAAGAAGGTGTTCGCCGAGACCCCCCTCTTCGGTGACACGACGGTCAAGTCCACGATCCTGTGGTGGTTCGCGCTGATCGCCCTGGCCACCTGGATCCTGCTGCGCACGCGCGCCGGCAACTGGATCTTCGCGGTCGGCGGCGGAGCGGACGCGGCCCGCGCGGTGGGCGTCCCGGTCGAGCGGACCAAGATCGGGCTCTACATGGGTGTCGCGTTCGCGGCCTGGGTCTCCGGACAGCATCTGCTGTTCTCGTTCGACGTGGTGCAGTCCGGCGAGGGTGTGGGCAACGAGCTGACGTACATCATCGCGGCGGTCATCGGCGGCTGTCTGATCACCGGCGGCTACGGCTCCGCGATCGGCTCGGCGGTCGGCGCGTTCATCTTCGGCATGACCAGCAAGGGCATCGTGTACGCGGAGTGGAACCCGGACTGGTTCACGTTCTTCCTCGGAGCGATGCTCCTTCTGGCCACCCTGCTCAACGCATGGGTACGCAAGCGTGCGGAGGCGACACGGTGACATCGGTGAAGACCGGGACGGCCCTCGTCGAGCTCGCGGGGGTCAGTAAGTACTACGGAAACATCCGCGCCCTGGAAGACGTCTCGCTCGAGGTGCACGCAGGGGAGATCTCCTGCGTGCTGGGTGACAACGGCGCCGGCAAGTCCACCCTCATCAAGATCATCGCCGGCCTGCACCGGCACGACGCCGGCACCTTCCTGATCGGGGGCGAGCAGACCACTCTCGCCAGTCCCCGCGAAGCCCTGGACCGGGGCATCGCCACGGTCTACCAGGACCTCGCGGTCGTCCCGCTGATGCCGGTGTGGCGCAACTTCTTCCTCGGCTCCGAGCCGACCAGGGGCGCGGGCCTCTTCAAGCGCCTCGATGTCCAGCTGATGCGCGAGACCACCCGGTCCGAGCTGCTGCGTATGGGCATCGACCTGCGGGACGTCGACCAGCCGATCGGCACGCTGTCCGGCGGCGAGCGTCAGTGCGTCGCCATTGCCCGTGCCGTGTACTTCGGCGCCAAGGTGCTGGTGCTGGACGAGCCGACCGCGGCGCTCGGGGTGAAGCAGTCCGGAGTGGTGCTGAAGTATGTGGCGGCCGCCAGGGACGCAGGGCTCGGCGTGGTGCTCATCACCCACAACCCGCACCACGCCTATATGGTCGGCGACCGCTTCGTCCTGCTCAAGCGCGGCCTCATGTCGGCCGGCCACACCAAGGACTCCGTCACTCTGGACGAGCTCACCCGCCAGATGGCGGGCGGCAGCGAGCTCGAGGATCTGCGTCACGAACTGGAACGCGCACCCGCCCCGACCCACCTCGGCGGTCATCCGGTGAAGGAGGACGAGCCGCCCGCCGACTAGCATCGAGAACGGCGAGCGCCGCCCGCCCCGGTGATCCGGACCGGCCATCCAGCACCCGCAGGGACGACTTGAGCACGTACCGCGACTTCACGCACCGAGGCACCGCCCGCGCCACCGTCCTCAAGACCGTCGGCACCCGCGAGCGGCGCTCGCACCTCACCGCGCCCCGGGTCCCCACCGTCGGCATCGACATCGGCGGCACCAAGGTGATGGCCGGTGTCGTCGACGCCGATGGCGTCATCCTGGAAAAGATCCGCACCGAGACCCCCGACAAGTCCAAGAGCCCCAAGGTCGTCGAGGACACCATCTGCGAGCTGGTCCTCGATCTCTCCGACCGGCACGATGTGCACGCCGTGGGCATCGGCGCGGCCGGCTGGGTCGACGCCGACCGTTCCAAGGTGCTCTTCGCACCCCACCTCGCCTGGCGCAACGAACCGCTGCGCGACGCGCTCTCGGCCCGTCTCGCCGTCCCCGTCCTGGTCGACAACGACGCCAACACCGCCGCCTGGGCGGAGTGGCGCTTCGGCGCGGGCCGCGGCGAGGACCACCTGGTGATGATCACGCTCGGCACCGGCATCGGCGGCGCGATCCTTCAGGACGGCCAGGTCAAACGGGGCAAGTACGGCGTTGCCGGCGAGTTCGGGCATATGCAGGTCGTGCCCGGCGGACACCGCTGCCCGTGCGGCAACCGCGGCTGCTGGGAGCAGTACAGCTCCGGAAACGCCCTGGTGCGCGAGGCCCGCGAGCTCGCCGCCGCGGACTCCCCGGTCGCGTACAACATCATCGACCGCGTGGGCGGCAATGTCCGTGACATCACAGGACCGCTGATCACCGAGCTCGCCCGCGAGGGCGACGCCATGTGCGTCGAGCTCCTCCAGGACATCGGCCAGTGGCTCGGCGTCGGCATCGCCAACCTCGCAGCCGCCCTCGACCCGTCCTGTTTCGTCATCGGCGGCGGTGTCAGCGCCGCCGACGACCTGCTCATCGGACCCGCCCGCGACGCCTTCCGCCGTCACCTCACCGGCCGCGGCTACCGCCCCGAGGCCCGCATCGCCAAGGCCCAGCTCGGCCCCGAGGCCGGTATGGTCGGGGCCGCGGACCTGGCCCGCCTGGTGGCGCGCCGCTTCCGCCGGGCCAACCGCCGCCGTCTCGAGCGCCATGAGCGCTACGAACGCTACGCACAGGCCCTGCGCAATCCCAGCTCCGTCCGGACGACCCAGGAACCCCCTTCATGACCATGTCCCGCCCGTCCGCGCCGACCCAGACGAGTACCCGCATGCCCGAGGACAGACGGCACATGCTGCTGCGCCGCTGGCTCACCGCGATCACCATCGTGCTGCTCGTCGGCATCCCGGCCGGCTATCTGGTCATCTCCGCGGAGCAGAGCCGCGCCAGCGGCCGTGACAAGGAGGCCGAGTCCGCGGCCACCGGCCTGCGCGACAAGTGGCCCTCGCTGATGAAGCGCCGCGTGTTCGAAGTGCCGATCCCGGAGGGCTCCTGGCGGGTCGGCTACTACGAGACGAGCAACTGGAAGACCAGCCGGCTCTACGTCCAGTTCCGTACCTCGCCCGACGGGCTCGACGCGTTCCTGGACGGCGTGGGGACCAGCCGTGCCGCGCTCAAGGACGGCAAGGTCACCATCGGCGACCGCGACGCCGAGGTGGTCGGCTGGAACTTCGGACTGCAGGGGCGCGCCTGGGCCGGCACCCGCCATCCGCAGAAGGATCCGCGGCCCAGCCAGGACATCACGGTCGATCTGACCGAACCGACCCGTCCATGGGTGTATGTCGTCTCGACTTCGACCCCCTGACCGGAGCAGGTCATTCCACTCACTACCGTGGGGCACGTGAGTCAGACGCAGACGCCCCCGAAGACCCTGCAGTACCGGATCGACGGCCCCGACGACGCCCCCGCGCTGATCCTCGGCCCGTCGCTGGGCACCACATGGCACATGTGGGACCGGCAGATCACCGAGCTGTCCGAGCGCTGGCGAGTGATCCGGTTCGATCTGCCCGGCCACGGCGGCGCCCCCGCACACGCCGCCACCTCCGTACCCGAACTCGCCGAGCGGCTGCTCGCGACGCTCGACCAGCTGGGAGTCCAGCGCTTCGGGTACGCGGGCTGCGCCGTAAGCGGCGCGATCGGCATCGAGCTGGCGCTGCGCCATCCGGAACGGGTCGCCTCGCTCGCGCTCGTCGCCGCGTCGCCCCGGTTCGGGACCGCCGACGAGTTCCGCCAGCGCGGTGTGATCGTGCGCACCAACGGCCTCGACCCGATGGCCCGCAGCGCGCCCGAGCGCTGGTTCACCGAGGGCTTCGCCGCAGCCCAGCCCGCGATCGTCGAGTGGGCGGTCCAAATGGTCCGCACCACCGACCCCGGCTGCTACATCGGCGCCTGCGAGGCCCTCGCGGCCTTCGACGTACGCTCCGAACTCGGCATGCTCGGTGTGCCGACCCTGGTGCTGGTCGGTTCCGAGGACCAGGTCACGGGCCCCGCCGAGGCCCGCACCCTGGTCGCCGGGATAAGGGACGCCCGCCTGGCCCTGGTCCCCGGCGCCTCCCACCTCGCACCCGTCGAGCAGCCCGCCGCCGTCACCGACCTGCTGCTTCACCACTTCGCGACCGCCTGGCACGACACCCTCACGGCCATCCCTGTCCCCGTCGTGCCCGTGACATCGGCGCCCGTCGCCCCCGTCGCCGAGATCGCGGCCGCCGTGCCCGACCGGCCTGCCGGCGACCGGTCGCCGCGGCCCGATCCGTACGACGCCGGGATGAAGATCCGCCGCGAGGTGCTCGGCGACGCGCATGTCGACCGGGCGGCGGCCGCCGCCGACGAGTTCACCGGCGATTTCCAGGAGCTGATCACCCGCTACGCCTGGGGCGAGGTCTGGACCCGCGAGGGCCTGGACCGGCGCGCCCGCAGCATCATCACGATCACCGCGCTGGTGGCGGGCGGACACCTGGACGAGCTGGCCTTCCACACCCGAGCCGGGCTGCGCAACGGTCTCACCCCGGCCGAGATCAGGGAGGTCCTGATCCATGCCGCCGTGTACTGCGGCGTTCCCGCGGCGAACTCCGCGTTCAAGGTGGCCCAGGCCGTGATCCAGGAGGAGACCAGACCCCCGGCGTAGCAGGATGGAGGGCATGAGGCTCACCAAGAAGACCCATGCCTGCGTCCGGCTGGAGAAGGACGGGAGCGCGCTCGTCATCGACCCGGGCGGCTTCAGCGAGCAGGACGCCGCCCTCGGCGCCGACGTCATCCTGGTCACGCACGAACACCCCGACCACTTCGACGAGGGCCGGCTGCGGGCCGCGCTGGAGGCGAACCCGGCGGCAGGGCTGTGGACCCTGCGCAGCGTTGCCGACCAGCTCTCGCCGGCCTTTCCCGGCCGGGTGCACACCGTCGGCCACGGCGACTCGTTCACCGCGGCCGGCTTCGACATCCAGGTGCACGGCGAGCTGCACGCGGTGATCCACCCCGACATCCCGCGGATCACCAACGTCGGCTTCCTGGTGGACGGTTCGGTCTTCCACCCCGGCGACGCGCTCACCGTCCCCGGTCATCCGGTCGAGACGCTGATGCTCCCGGTGCAGGCCCCGTGGAGCAAGATCTCCGAAGTGATCGACTATGTGCGCGAGGTGAAGCCGCGGCGTGCCATCGACATCCACGACGCGCTGCTCACCGATCTCGCCCGGCCCATCTACGACAGGCAGATCGGGGAGCTCGGCGGCGCCGACCACGGCCGGCTGGCCCCGGGCGAGGCGCGGGATCTGTGACTGTCACACCTCGCCGTTAGGCTGTGGCTCATGCGCATCGCCACCTGGAACGTCAACTCGATCACCGCCCGGCTGCCCCGGCTGCTGGCCTGGCTGGAGAGCACCGGCACCGACGTGCTGTGCATCCAGGAGACCAAGTGCACCGAGGAACAGTTCCCCGCCGACGAGCTGCGCGAGCTCGGCTACGAATCCGCGATCAACGCCACCGGCAGGTGGAACGGCGTGGCCCTGGTCTCCCGGGTGGGGCTGGACGACGTCGTGCGGGGCCTGCCCGGCGGCCCCGACTACGACGGTGTGCAGGAGCCGCGGGCGATCTCCGCGACCTGCGGCCCGGCCCGCGTGTGGTCGGTCTATGTGCCCAACGGCCGCGAGGTCGCCCACGAGCACTACGCGTACAAGCTCCGCTGGCTCGAGGCGCTGGGGACGGCCGTTGCCGCGGACGCCCCGGGCGAGCGGCCTTTCGCGCTGCTCGGCGACTTCAACATCGCACCCACCGACGACGATGTCTGGGACCCGTCCTTCTTCGAGGGCATGACCCATGTGACCCCGGCGGAGCGCACGGCTCTGGAGGCGCTGCGCGGTCGCGGGCTCGCCGATGTGGTGCCGCGCCCGCTCAAGTACGACCACCCGTTCACGTACTGGGACTACCGCCAGCTGTGCTTCCCCAAGAACCGGGGCATGCGTATCGACCTGGTGTACGGGAACGAGCCGTTCGCGAAGGCGGTCAAGGACAGCTATGTCGACCGGGAGGAGCGCAAGGGCAAGGGCGCATCGGACCATGCACCGGTTGTTGTCGACCTGGACATCTGACGTTTGTTGACGCGCGCCCAGTGGTGCGCTCCCTGTCAGGGATGCGAGGGTGAGTGGTATGAACATCCCTTTCTTGGACAACTGGCTGGGACGCCACGGCGATGAACGGGAGAAGGGCGAGTCGGCCGCCGACACCGAGACCGATCCGGAGCGTGCGGCGGCGGTCGCCGAGCTGCTGTCCGAGTGCGAGCTGCTGCGGGTCCGGGCCGGCCAGGCGGGACTCGAACTGGACGACTCCCCGGGTTCCTTGACGGCGCTCGACCAGCTGCCGCCGCGCTGGCGCGACGACCCGGAGGAGCTGCCCTGGCTCGGCAACGACGCCGGCCTGTACCTGGGCACCGTGATCGTGCGGACGGTGCCCGGCGCGCACTGGCACATCTGGCCGGGCGGCCATCCGGTGGTCCGGCTGGCGTCCGGCCGTGAGATCAGCGTGGTCGAGGCCGGGCTGGAGTGGGCGGTCAACGGGGCGCCCGAGCTGTCGCAGGTGTACGGGGAAGCGGCCGAGGCCTGATTAATACGGCTTATGCCCTATTTATGCGTGTCGGCTGCGAAGTCCCTTTCCGCGCTGGATAGTTTGCGCTGACCGGACACAGCTGAGATTGGGGCAGGGCAGCGTATGGCCGTCGATCCGTCAGGCGCCGTCGATCCGTTAGGGGGAGGGCAGCAGCTCATGGAGCACCACCCTCCCCGTGCCTGAGGCAGGGGCACCCGCCGGCTGCAGCCGGTGATCACTCCTCGCGCAGCGGGACCGACAGATAGGACGGGTCGGCTGCCGACGAGGAGAAGGTCAGCTGCGCGCCGGACGGGTTGTGCTCGATGTAGAGCGGGTCGACAGTGTCGACGACCACGGCGAGACGATGACCGGCCGGTACGTCGTAGGCGGTGGAGAACAGGTCCAGGTCCACGCTGAACGGCCGGCCCGGCGTCCGGCCGTGGAAGGTGTACGGGGCGTTGCTGACCAGCTTGCCGAGGCCGAGCGGGCCCACGTCGTAGAGATAGGCGATGAGGGTGCCGCTCTCCTTGGTGCTGGTGACCGTGGTGTGCAGCCGCGCGGTGCCGCGGACGTGCTGCGCGGAGCCGTACCGCTCGGACTGCCAGACGGCGGCGAAGACCCGTGGCAGCAGCGGGATCGACGCCATCGGGGGCAGCCTGGCGAACTGGTCCAGGATGCTGGACAGGAACAGGATCCCGCCGTTCGCGCCCGAATCCCAGTTGGCGTAGAGGTGCTCCGAGTCGGCCAGCTCGATCTTGCGCTTGTTCGCGCCCACCGACTTCCAGTCCGGGTACGACTCGTACGCGCCGGTCGAACGGCTCTTGATGCGCACCGGCTGCTCGCGGTCCACGCCGTTGTCGACACCCTTCAGGTGGTGGTCGAACCAGCGGCGCGTGCTGGTCCAGGTGTCGTTGGGCAGGCCGAACAGGCCGCCGATCTCGGCCGTCGCATGGTCGCCGGGGCGGAACTCGAGGCGCTTGGGGCCGGTGAGCTTCTCGTAGAAGTCCGCGGACTGATTGGGCGGGAAGATCGTGTCGCCCCAGGCATTGCCGATCATGATGGCGGCGCCGTTGGCGTTGATCTTGTCCAGATAGGTGAGCGGGGAGCGCTTCTTCCCCCAGGCGAGCAGCGCCGGCTCCTTGGAGAGGTCGGAGGAGTAGTAGTCGGCCGTGATCCGCCGGAACTCGGCGCTCGGCCGGCCGGTGAGATATCCGGTGCCGGCGAGCATCGCCGTGGCCTGCCGGCTCTGCGTGCGGTTGCGGTAGATGGAGTCGACGAGGTCGGCCCAGCCGCTCAGCGCCGCCACCACCTTGATCCGCTTGTCGTGGCCGGCGGCGAGCAGGCAGAGGCCCCCGCCGTACGAGACACCGGCCATGCCCACCCGGTCCGGATCGGCCGGGGTGTTCGCGAGCGCCCAGTCGATCACCTTGGAGGCGTCGGCGATGTCCGACGGCCCGGCGACCTCGATCTCGCCGCCGGACTGCCAGAAGCCGCGGACGTTGTAACTGACCACCACATAGCCGGAGTCGGCGAGCTGCGCGGCCTGGGCGGCGTACTCCACCTGGGGCAGGGCCCAGCTGGTCGGCAGCACGATCACGGGGTAGGTCCGTCTGCCGTCCCAGTCGGCGGGAGTGAAGACATTGGCCTTGAGCACGGTGCCGCCGTCGCCCTCGATGTCGACGAAGCGGAAGCCCGGTGCCCCGGCCGACTGCGTCCGAGCCGTCTGTGCGCCGGCCGCCGCGGCAGGCGTGGCGACGACGGTGGGCGCGGCGAGAAGCGCAGCGGAAACCGTACCGATGGCGGTGGTGCGCAGAACCTTGCGGTGAAGTCCCACGGCGTCACTCCTCGTTCGTCCGACTCATCTGTCACAGTGAAGTGACCCGACGGTAACCTGGAGGGCGTACCTGCGGTAACTCCCCGGTAAGTTACGCGCGCGTAACAATTATTGGACGTCGTGTCAGTTCATCTTCCGCCGCGGCGCGGCGACTTGGCCGTCACCGGTCCGGACGAGCCGATTCCGGCCAATTCCGCGGTCCGCCCGGCAGCGGACCACCCAACGGCCGCCAAGGGGCTGCGACCATGACGTCGGCGGGGCACGCACGCGCGAACGAAACGCGCCAGCCGGCCCGGTCGGGTCCCCGGCCGGGCCTTGCCCGCCAGGGCCGTTGACCGCACGGTGGTGGCGTATGTCTGCGCCGGTGAACGGAGAAGCCGTGGCCCCCTTCCTGCTGCCCCACTCCCTGCACGGCTCCGGCCCGCACCGCATCGTCGCCGTGCACGGCTGGTTCGCCGACCGCGCCGCCTTCGCCACCACCCTGCCCGACCTCGACCGCCAGAACTTCACCTACCTCTTCGTCGATCTGCGTGGCTACGGCGAAGCACGCGACGCCGACGGCGCGTACACCTCCAACGAGGGCGCCGCCGACGTCCTTGCGCTCGCCGACCGGCTCGGCTGGGACTCGTTCTCGCTCATCGGCCACTCGATGGGCGCGTCCGTCGTCCAGCGCGTTGCGGCGGCCGCCCCGCAGCGTGTACGGCGGATCGTGGGGATCTCGCCCGTACCCGCATCCGGCATGACGATGCCGCCCGAGCAGTGGGAGCTGTTCACGGCGGCGGCCGAGCAGCCCGCACACCGCCGCACCATCATCGACCTCACCACCGGCTCCGTGCGGCCGGCCGCATGGCTGGACCGGATGGTGGACAGGTCCGTTGCCCGCAGCGACCCCGAAGCGTTCCGCGCCTGGCTCGACTCCTGGGCCGGCGAGGACTTCCATGCCGATGTGTCGGGCTCGACGATCCCGGCGCTGGCCGTGACAGGTGCGCTCGACCCGGCGATCGGTACGGACCTGATGCGGCGGACCTGGCAGCGCTGGTTCGCGGCGGCGGAACTGGTCGAACTGCCGGGCGCCGGACACTATGCGATGGACGAGACCCCGCTCCAGCTGATCCGCACCGTCGAGGACTTCCTGCGCGCGGACGACGCCGTGCACGATGCTCCGGTATGACGCCAAAACCGCCTGTGCCCGGCGTGCCCGATGTCTTCGACCCGCGGATCTACGCCGCCGGACTGCCGCACGACGCCTACCGGCAGCTGCGCAACCACCATCCGGTCGCCCGGCAGGAGGAGTACGAGGTCCTGGGCTGGCCGGCCGGACCAGGGTTCTGGGCGGTGACCCGGCATGCCGATGTGGTCCGCGTTCTGAAGGACGCCAGCTTCTCCTCTCACCTCGGAGCCACCCAGATCCGTGACCCCGACCCGGCCGACCTGCCGTTCATCCGCCGCATGATGCTCAACCAGGACCCGTCCCCACGTCTCGCGGGGGAGACCCCGTCGGACCACGCGAGACTCCGGCGGCTGGTGAGCCGCGCCTTCGTCCCCGGTCGCATCGACCGCTTCGCCGCCGCCGCCCGCTCACGCGCCCGCGGGCTCCTCGCCGGGGCAAGGGAGTCGGGACCCGACTTCGACCTCGTCCACACCGTCACCGACGATTACGCCCTGCTCAATCTGGCCGATCTCCTCGGCGTCCCCGACAGCGACCGCGGCCTGCTGCTGAAGTGGACCGAACGCGTCATCGCCTACCAGGACCCCGACGAACCGCCGGTCCTGGGCCCCGACGGCACGCCTGCCAACCCCCGCTCACCGGCCATGCTGCAGGAGATGTTCGATTACGCCCAGCAACTCGCCGCATACAAGCGCCGCAACCCGGCCGACGACATCATGACCTCCCTCGCCCGGTCCGAACTCCTGGACGCCGAGCTGGAGATGTTCTTCTTCCTGCTCACCGTCGCCGGCAACGACACCGTGCGCAGTGCCGCCCCGGGCGGCTTTCTCGAGCTGGCCGAGAACCCCGGCGAGCAGCGCAGACTACGGGCCGGGGAGGCCGGGCCGGAGCCCGCCGTCGACGAACTCCTGCGCCGCCATCCCCCTGTCCTCAGCTTCCGGCGCACGGCGACCCGCGACACCACCCTGGCCGGGCAGCCGATCCGGGCGGGAGACAAGGTCGTCGTCTTCCATGCCTCCGCCAACCACGACGAGCGGGTCTTCTCGGACCCGCAGCGCCTCGACCTGTCCCGTACGCCCAATCCGCATGTCTCCTTCGGTGACGGCCCGCACGTCTGCCTGGGCGCGCATTTCGCCCGCCTCCAGCTGCGGGTGCTGCACGAGGAGGCACTCCGCCTGCTGCCGCCGTACACCACCGCGGGTCCGCCGCGCCGACTGGTGTCCAACTTCATCAACGGCCTCAAATCGCTCCCGTTGACGGCGGTCTGATCGGCACAACGTGGACCAGTGGCTTGGCGGCCCGAGGTCCTTCAGGTGATCCACCTGGTTGCCGGCGCTGCTGCTCGGCGTCGTCACCCGGGGGCTGAACCAGCCGCCCCCGTCGAACCGGGGCAGGGACGCCGGTGCGGGCTGTGGTTCAACCAGGCGGCGACGAGCTATTGCGAGGGGGACAGCACCAGTGATTCGATGCCGCCACCGCACCCGGGCCGCGGGTGGTTCAGCTCGTCAAGGACCGTCATCGTCGGCCAGGCATAGCGCACCAGTCGCATCTGTGCGTACTCGGCCACGAGCAGGACCCTGCCGGAGTCCAGCAGACATGCGGTGTCAGCGTCGTCGTGCCACCGTCGCAGTGCTCCGGTGCCCACGTCCCACAGCCCCACGCCGCCGTGCACGGCCGCCGTGACGCTGCCGCCGTCGTCGGAGAGGTGCAGCAGGCGCGGATCCGCCAACGGCAGTGCCTGCGTTGCCCGGGGCCGGAGCGGGGGCACCTCGAACTCACCCACGACCCCGGTGTCACGGAACCGGAATTTCTCCACCGGGGCATGCTAATGGCTTGTAACGCGGCCTTGGCCGGGCGCCGGCGACGCCTGGCGAGCCACTAGCTCGCCGCGCGGCGGGACCTGCGGGGCGACGGCACCGGTTCCGACGCCGGGACCGGGACCGGGGCCTGCGCCGCCTGGGTCACATCGGCGACCAGTTCGACCACGTCCGGTCCGTACGCCTGTGAGTTGACCACCTTCAGGAGCAGACAGAAGGAGTTGCCGCCGTGCTTGCGGGCCAGTTTCTCGTGGTGGCGTGCCAGATAGCGGGTGGCCGCCTGGTTGGTGATCGCGCGCTGGCCGCAGAACAGGAAGACCGGTCGCGCGTCCTGCCCCGCGGTCAGCCGCGCCAGCAGCACGTACTCGGCGGTGCCGGGCTCCATGAGGTGGCGCTCCGAGCCGATCTGGAACGCGCCCTGTTCGGGGCCGGGCTCCGCATCGGTGTTGATCTTCACGCCGGGCAGCAGGGAGTGGAGATGGGCGGCCATCCGGCGGTTGGAGACCGGGCCGCCGACGCAGAACTCGGTCCGTTCGCCGAAGCCCTGCTGGGCTATGTCGTGCCAGACGATCTGGGAGTTGGCGCCGCAGTCCTTGATGAGCGCGGACAGCTCGAGCAGCGCGAAGACGTCGAAGCGGTGTACGGACCCGTCACGGCCGGCCTCGCGGTTGACGACGAGCATGCACTCCGAGTTTCCTGGAAGCCCGAAAAAGCCCTGTTTGCGCCGGAGTCTGCGCCGCCAGAGGTACGTGCGGGCGAGCCAGCCGACCGTGGCGCTGATTCCCGCAGCCACCACGCCGAGCACGATATTGCGAACGTCGTCAGTCATGGGCGCGCATGCTATCGGTGCCGCGGACCGTTGTTCGAGGCGGTCCTGACGGGGGAGGTGCGGTGAAGTTACGCTGCGCGGACGTACGTTGACTGGAGGTACGGATGCGTCGCTCCGCCGCACGAAATGTGTCGGTTCTGGCCGTTGCCGCGGCCATGGTCTCGATCGGGGCGGCCGCACCGCCCTCACAGGCGCCGCCGACCCCGGCGCCGCCCGTCAAGTCCCCGGTGGCCGTCGGGCACGGCGGCGCGGTCGCCAGTGTCGACGCCGACGCGTCGTCCGCCGGGATCGAGGTCCTGCGGCGCGGCGGGAACGCGGTGGACGCGGCCGTAGCCACCGCCGCGGCGCTCGGTGTGACGGAGCCGTACTCGGCGGGCATAGGCGGGGGCGGCTTCTTCGTCTACTACGACGCGAAGTCCCGTACCGTCCACACCATCGACGGACGCGAGACCGCACCGCGCTCCGCGGACGCGTCCCTGTTCCTGGAGAACGGCAAGCCCATCCCCTTCGAGGAGGGCATGACCAGCGGACTCGGGGTCGGCACCCCCGGCACCCCCGCCACCTGGGAGACCGCGCTGGATGCCTGGGGCAGCAGGCCGCTGCGGCAGCTGCTGCGGCCCGCCCAGCGCCTCGCCGACGACGGCTTCACCGTCGACGCGACCTTCCGCTCCCAGACCGAGGCCAACCGGGCCCGCTTCGCGGATTTCCCCGACACCGCCAAGCTGTTCCTGCCGGGCGGCGAACTTCCGGTCGTCGGCACCGTTTTCAAGAACCCCGATCTGGCCCGCACCTACAAGGAGATGGGCCGCAAGGGCGTCGGCACGCTCTACAACGGCAAGATCGCCGAGGACATCGTCCGCACGGTACGCACACCGCCCCTCGCGCCGGGCGCCACCCGCGTGGTGCGCCCCGGCGATCTGACGGAGCGCGACCTGCGGGCGTACGAGACGGTGCGGCGCGCGCCCACCAAGGTGTCCTACCGGGGTCTCGACGTGTACGGCATGGGACCGTCCTCATCCGGCGGTACGAGCATCGGCGAGGCGCTCAACATCCTGGAGCGCACCGACCTGTCCAAGTCCTCGCAGGCGCAGTATCTGCACCGCTTCATCGAGGCGAGCCGGATCGCGTTCGCGGACCGCGGGCGCTGGGTCGGCGACCCGGCCTTCGAGGACGTGCCGGTCAAGGGGCTGCTGTCCCAGCGGTTCGCGGACTCGCGCGGGTGCCTGATCAAGGACGACGCCGTGCTGACCAGTCCGCTCGCCCCCGGCGACCCGGGCAACCCCGTGGCCTGCCAAGCGTCCGGGACGGCAGCCCCCACCACGTACGAGGGTGAGAACACCACCCATCTGACCGCCGCCGACAAGTGGGGCAACGTCGTCGCCTACACGCTGACGATCGAGTCCACGGGCGGCAGCGGCATCACCGTCCCCGGACGCGGCTTCCTGCTCAACAACGAGCTGACCGACTTCTCCTTCGCCCCGGCCAACCCCGCGGTCCACGACCCGAACCTGCCGGGCCCCGGCAAGCGGCCGCGCTCCTCCATGTCGCCCACGATCGTGCTCGAGCACGGCCGTCCTGTGCTGGCGCTGGGCTCCCCGGGCGGCGCGACCATCATCACCACCGTGCTGCAGGCCCTCACGGGGCATCTGGACCGTGGCCTGCCCCTGGTCGAGGCGATCGCGGCACCACGCGCCAGCCAGCGCAACCAGACGACCACGGAGCTGGAGCCGGGTCTGTGGAACAGCCCGCTGCGCGCCGAACTGCAGGCGATCGGCCATGGCTTCCGGCAGAACCCGGAGATCGGCGCGGCGACCGGTGTCCAACGGCTGAGTGACGGCCGTTGGCTGGCGGCGGCGGAGAAGGTCAGGCGGGGCGGCGGCTCGGCGATGGTCGTGCATCCGAGCCCGTGAGCACGCACACGGCACCGGGGCGCGCCCCGGTGCCGTAACCCGTCCGGCCGCTGACCGGAGGGGGCCGGGGCCGCGGCGGGTAGGGAGGCTTCCGACAGAAAGGCTCCCAGTGCGCATTCGACACACCGTTCTCGCCGCGACCGGCGGCGCTGCCCTGATGGCGGTGGCGGCCCTGCCGGCCGCCGCAGACCCGGCGGTCCCCCCGCCCGCACCCCCCAACCCCGTGTTCCGCACCGAAGCGACGCGGCAGGAAGCGGCCACCGAGGCACCGGTGACCGCGAGCCAACTGCTGGACAAGGTCACCCGCTGCACGCAGATCTCCCGGGGCAAGTACCGCAGCGACCAGGGCGCGGCCGCGAAGATCCCCGTCTGCGACGCGAAGGGTGCCGTGTTCTGGAAGGCGGACATGGACATCGACTGCGACGGTCAGCCCACCGTGCGGTGCAACCGGCAAACCGATCCGTACTTCCAGCCGACGACCGCGTTCCAGCAGTCCGACGGTGCCCAGCTGAACGCCGAGAAGCTGCCGTTCATCGTGGTGCCCGGCCCCAGCAGCATCTGGGACTACCGTGTGTCCGGCATCCGGGGCGGTTCGGTCGCGGCCGTCATCTACAAAAACAAGGTGCAGTACGCCGTCGTGGGCGACACCGGGCCCACCGGGATCATCGGCGAGGCCTCGTACGCCACCGCCAAGGCGCTGGGCATCGACCCGCACCCCAGCACGGGCGGTGCGGCCTCGGGCGTCACCTACATCGTCTTCAAGCAGTCGCGGGTGTCGCCGATCGAGAGCCGCAACGCGGCGCTCACCCTCGGCAAGAGCCTGGCGAGGAGCTTCGTCAAGAACAATTAGATCTGCTGTCCCGCGACGTTGGTGACGGGCGACCGTCGCGGGCCGGACAAGACAGCCGGGGCGCTTACAGCGCGGTGAGGATCCGCGGGCCGTCGTGCGTGACTGCCACGGTGTGCTCGGCGTGGGCGGCCCGGCTGCCATCGTGCGGCGCACGGACAACCAATTCTCGGTGAACGCGATGTCCGCGATCAACACGAAGGGCCGGTTCGTGTGCGGGGGCCTGGCCCGATGTCCGCGCCGTATACAGCCAAGTGCACTTCGGCGGGTCAATTCGCTTTGTTTCGGGCGGAGTTGTGCCGTGCACAGGCATACTGACCGAGGGCCGGTCGCTTGGCGGCCGGTGAAGGGGGCTGGTAGAGCAAGCCCGGGCACGGGAGTCCACATCCCACCGGCACTCGTCTGCAGACGCATGCCACATCCGCCGACCGGCCGACCGACGAACCGCTCGCAATCGCGCCACGGAGGTCACCACGTATGAACCAGAACCGCCCGGACCGTTACGACGTGCACACCGGGAACGTCACCGGGCAGGTCGTAATCGGTCGGGACAACACAGTGACGGCCTCCGGCCCCGCCACCACACTCAACCTTCCCGAATTGCTGCGCTTCACCAACGCCGTCGTCCAAGCACTCCCCGTACTCGTGATGACGGCAGAACGACAGCAGGTCGTTCAGGCCCTCACTGCGGAGATCCTGCAGGCGGCCGATCAAGGTGAGCCTGACCACAGGAATCTCCGCCAACTCGGCCAGAGCCTGCGCACGATGCTGGAAGGCGCTGCTGCGGGCGCTCTCGGCTCCGGGCTGCTCTCCCTCTGGACTCCCTGAGCAGAGTCGGCGAGCGCTGAGAGCTCCGGCGAACCGCCTCGTGGACAGCACCGCGGCCGGAGTTCGCGTCGGATCGCAACGTGGGCGATCACCCCGCGCCGATCCGCACCCGCCCCGGTGTTCGCGAACGCCCTCCCGGACCAGCCGGGCCGCCGATCTGGAGAAGGGGTGAACGCGACGATGGCACGGGTGATGAGCATGGAGGGAAAGCTGCGGGCCGGCCCCGGAAGGTGCTCATTCTCTCCCATAACATAACAATTTTGCGCAATACCGGAGATGAGTGGGTAATCGGCCGGGTCAGCGACTAGACCAGCCTTGGGTTGGCACGGGGGACACGGAGACGCAAGGGGGCTGTCCGATGCCCGACGAGAGCAACATCCGCCTGTACGGCGACATCGTCGACGCGCAGGTCGTCGTCGGCGACCGGAACATCGTGATCAACGCCGAGCGCGGCTCCTCCGTATCGGTGCGTACCGAGGAACCGCCGCCCTTTCGCCGCAAGGACCGGCCCGAGGGTCGTGCACTGCCCCGCGAAGCGCCCGAGCTGCTGGGGCGCGATCTCGAACTGGCCGCGCTGGAGCGCCGGCTGGCCGAGGGCCACGCGGTACAGATCTACGGGCCGCCGGGCATCGGCAAGACCGCGCTGCTGCGCCGCTTCATGGTGGACCGCGCCGCGGACGGGGCCGCCGTGGTGCACCTTTCGGGAGCAGGGCTGCCGGTCACCGACCTCGTCCAGGACCTCTTCCACGCCTGCTACGAGGTGGCGGACTACAAACCGGAACCGGCCAGGATGCGGCGGCTGATGGCGGCGGTCCGGGCCCTGCTCGTCGTCGACGACTTTCACGGCTCGCGGCAGGACCTGGCCGAGCTGGTGGACGCCGCTCCGGGCTGCGAGGTCGTCGTGGCGTCCATCGAGCCCTGCCCATCGGGCGAGGCACGGGCGATTCGGCTTGGCGGGCTCCCCGAGCAACCCGCGCTGGCACTGCTGACCCGAGAGCTGAGACGCCCGCTCAGTGGAGGCGAGCTCTCTGCGGCCCGGCGGCTCGTCGCCACGGCGGGTGGGCACCCGCTGACCCTGGTGCAGGTGGCCGACGCGACGAGGGTGACCGGGGGACGGCGGGGCGTGACGGCAGCGGGCGCGGGCGGTAACGGTGCCGGTGCCGAGGGCGCTGTGGCCGCCGAGAGCGCCGATCGCGCGACTGGTACGCCGGATGTCACTGGCCCTGGCGAGGGGTTCGACGTCGACGAGTCCGCGCTCGCCGTCGGCCTCGCGGCGCGGCTGAGCGATGGCGCGGGGGAGCTCCTGCGCCTCCTCGCAGCCTTCGCCCCGCTGCCCGTATCGCCCGCCATGCTGGGCGCGCTGGCCGGGGACGTGGACCGGACGGCCGCCGGCGAGCTGGAGTCGCTGGCTCTTGCCGCGTCGGACGGCGCTGGCCTCCGTGCCGCGGGGCGGCTCGCCACGCTGGTCGCCGAGCGCGCCGGGACCTTGGGGGGCGCGGCCCGCTTCGCGGCACCGCTGCTGGAGTGGGTGCGGTCCACGGCCACCCGGCAGCAGATCGCCGCCGAGGCCGCCGCGGTGGTCCGGGTCATGGCGGCGGCGGCCCGCGTGGGCGATCACCCCGCCGTACGAGACCTGGCGCGGGCGACCGCACCGGCCCTGGCCCGTACGCTTCGCTGGGGCAGCTGGCAGCGGGTGCTGGAGCACGGCGCGGAGGCGGCCCGCGCGCTGGGCTCGGCGGAGGACGCGGCCTACTTCGCGCACGAGGAAGAGGTGCGCAAGCGGGGGCTGGGGTTGGTGGTTGGAGTGCCTTTGGGCGCCGTGGCCGGAGCCGGCGCGGTACTCGCCCACGGCGCGTCGGCCGGCACGGCGGCCAAGTCGGGCGGCGGGCTGGCCGCGATCGTCACCAACCCCGTGACGATGTGCCTCGGAGCGGCGGCGGTGGTCGCCGGCGGATTGTTCGCGGTGGCCGTGGTGGCCGGCGGCGGCGATGAGGACCGGGCGACGGGCTCCGCCGCACCGAGGCCCGGCGTCTCCCGCACAGTGAACCAGGGAGCCTCGACGTCAGGGGGGACGGCGGGCGGCCGGGCGGACTCGGTCGCCCCTACCCGGACGCGGCACGGCGTCACCACGTCCCCGACGCGGCCAACGACGAAGGGCGGCAGCTCCGATTCCGGGGAGTGTGAGGTCGTGTCCCTGGGGTCCTATACCCCCGGTCGGCCGATCGAAGAGGGCGAGAAGTTCAGCGAGCATCTCCATTACACGTCGTCACAGTGCGACGACGTGAGCACGATGACGGTCAGTGATCCCGCCGCCTGGGCGGTGGAGCCGGCGGGGTGCCCACCGCCGGGCAAGCCTGACGGCTGCGCATTCGACGTGACCTTCGCCCCGCCCCGGCCGGGCACCTACAAAGCGCGGGTGAACATGTACAGCGGCGAGGGTGTTCTGGTCATGACGTTGGACGTGACCGGGACCGGGGTCCCTGCGGCCGAGAACACCGTCGCCGCACCCACCGATCTGCAGGTCACGGCCGTGAACTCGACCACCTTCCGGCTCCGGTGGGCGGACGACTCCGGTGATGCGGCGATGTACGAGATGAACACCGGCAACAACAACGCAACGGTGGAGGCGAGCTGGAAGGAGTACGAGTGGGGCAGCCAGGCGCCGGGCACGACCCTGTGCTTCCGGATCCGCTCGCTGACCAGTGACGGCCGCGCGTCGGCATGGACCCCGGCCGAAGCCCCGTACGAGGTGTGCGCGACCACGCCCAACGCCTGACCCGCGGCGGCCGACCGCCTTCTCCTGGCGGACCTCGTCGACGGCCACGTCGAGGGGGCGGACCGGCCCGACCAGGGCATCGACGCAGCACCGCCGCCTGGCGCGCGAGTACGTCAACGGTACCGGCGTGGACGAGGGACGGGTCACGATGAGCGAGCCGCTGAGGGACGACATCTTCGCCGACCCGGATTGCAGGCACCGGATACAGCCGATCCGCTTCGGAGACAAATGGTCCGGCATGGTGCTGCGCTGCCTCGAGGGCGGCCCGCGCCGCTTCCTCGAAGTGCGCGTCCCGCTGCACTGGATCACCCCCAATGCTCACCGAGCCACTGCGCCCCATGGAGCGGAACGGATTCGTGAGCCGGACTGCGTACGACGAGAACCCGCCGCGTGTCGAGTACGGGCTCACCTCGCTGGGCTGCTCGGCGCTCGACCCGATGAACGTGGCATGCGACCGGGCCGGGGCGCATCCGGACGAGCTCATCGCCGCCCGTGACGCCCACGGCGGCGGCTGACGTACGCTCGCAGCGTGAGTGCCGAGAAGTTCGCCAGCGCCAGGTATGTCAGCGTCACCACATTCCGGAAGAACGGGACGGGGGTGGCCACGCCCGTGTGGTTCGCGGTGGACGGCGGTGAACTGTTCGTGTGGACGCGGTCCGACTCGTGGAAGGTCAAGCGCCTGCGCAACAACACCCGTGTGGTGGTCACCGTGTGCGACGCGCGGGGCAGGGTCGCCGAGGGTGCCCCGACCGCGGAGGGTACGGCGCGGCTGCTGGACCGGGCAGGGACGGGCGCGGTGCGGCGGCTGTTGGCCCGCAAGTACACCTGGCAGTTCTGGCTCGTGGACTGGCCCGCGATGGTCGTTCGGCTGGGCAAGAGGCCGCACACCGGCATCGCGGTCACGTTCTGAAAAGAGTTCGTCACAGCCTCGTAACCTGTCTGCGATCGAATGCCAGCGGGTCCAGGGAACCGGAAGGTTCCCTCCGGCGGTGGGACAGGGGCGGCGATGGCGGTGCATCAACTCCCGGTGGATGTCGGGGTGTTCGCGCGGTACCTCGGGGATCTGGTCGCGCTGCTCGACCGGTCCGAAGGCTGGTACGGGATCTTCTGGCAACGCGACCCGGGCGGTATGCAGGCCTGTCTGAACGGTGTGGAGATCCCGCCCTGGGACGTGGTCGAATCCCTGCTCCAGGACCTGGCCGCCGGGCGCGGGCCGCAGTACGCCGAGCAGCAGTCGCTGCGCGCAAGCCGGCTGCACGCGCTGGCCGCGGCGGCACACGACCGGCTGCCGGGCGGGCACGAGGCGCTGGAGAACCGGCTGGACCTGATGCTCCGGGAGCAGACCTACGCACAGGGCCGGGCCCAGGAACTGATCGGGCTGCTGGCGGGAGAGGCGGAGGGCACACCGCCTGCGGAGCAGTACGCCAACGAACTGGCCTGGACCCGCGACGACCACCACCGTGCGGCGGCCCGCATCACGGAACTCCGCTCCAGACTCAGGGCCCTGTCCGCACCGGAGCAGGCCGTCGCACCCCACCCGGCGGCGCCCGGCGGGTGGGCCGGACAGGAACCCGCCGACCCGCAACCGGTTGCTCGGCCCGGCCGGCCCGGGTCGGGAGCCGAAGACCCTGACGCCGCCGCGACCCATGACCGCTTCCGGCCGGACAGCGCCGCGTACGCGCCCGTGGCGGACGCCTCTCGCGGCAGCGGCCGGGCCCAGGGGCCCTACGCAGCCGCCGGCACCGCTGCCGTCGAGTCCGTCGTACCGAACGGGTGGTTCCGGCCGGCGCCCGCCGAACCCGACCAGCACCGCCGGGCCGAGTCGGCCGGGCCCGCCGACGGCGCGCACCCCGCCGGAACGCCGCCCGGCGCGGACGTCCCACCCCCCGCGCAGTCCCGGGCAGCGAAGCGGCGGCGGCCCCGTGGAGCCCGGTTCGCCGGGGTCGAGAACCTGGGGGAGGAGGGCACGGTCGCGCAGCCGGTCCCCGTACTGCCCGTCGCGGACGATGTGCCCCGCGGGGCACGCTACGGCGGGGCCCCCGCCGTCACCGACCATGCCTCGCCCGCCGTGGCGCCCGTGCCCGAGGGCGCCTCCCGGGCCGCCCGGGAGACGGTTGCCGCGCTGGGGCGGCTACGAGCCGAGGGCCGCAGCGGCGAGGCGCACGCCGTGATCTGCGAGGCCGCCGCCCGGCCCGTCGGCTGGCTTCCCCCGCTCGCCGCCGAGCTGCACCGCGCCGGCCTCGCCGCCGACTGGGCCACCCTGCTGTGGGAGGTCGCGTCCCAGCCCGCCGCACGGCTGACCGCCGCCGCCGACGCGCTCACCGCGGCCGGCCGCGCCGACGACGGCCGTCAGCTTCTGCGCCAGGGCGTCTCACGCTCCACCGACGAGATCGCCGCCGCCGTGATCGCCCTCGAGGACGAGGGCCTTGCCGTCAGGTCCCGTGCGCTGCTGGACGCGTTCGTACGGGTCCGCACCCCGGAGGACACCGCCAGGGTCGCCGAGCCCGATCCCGGCCGCCTCGTCCCGAGCCTGCTCGCCGCCGCCCGTGCCGTGTCCCCGGCACACGAACGCGACCTCGTCCATGCCCTGCGCGTGGCGGGCCATCTCTGAGCCGAAGTCGTTCGATGTGGACCGCTCGGGTGTGAAACATGATCGACTCAGCGGGTTAATGACGATGGTCTTGCCCCGCTGTGTGACGGGGCTTACGTTCTCTTCCTACGCACCGCATCTACGTGCGTAGAGCTCTCTGACGTCCCGTCGAAGGAGCAACTCATGGCCAATGTCGTACGCGCCGCACTGGTCCAGGCGACCTGGACCGGCGACACCGAATCCATGATTGCCAAACATGAGGAACACGCCCGTGAGGCGGCCCGGCAGGGCGCCAAGGTCATCGGATTCCAAGAGGTCTTCAACGCTCCGTACTTCTGCCAGGTCCAGGAGCCCGAGCACTACCGCTGGGCCGAGCCCGTCCCGGACGGTCCGACCGTCCGCCGGATGCAGGAACTCGCCCGCGAGACCGGCATGGTGATCGTGGTCCCGGTGTTCGAGATCGAGGGCGCGGGCTTCTACTACAACACCGCCGCCGTGATCGACGCCGACGGCACCTACCTCGGCAAGTACCGCAAGCACCACATTCCGCAGGTCAAGGGCTTCTGGGAGAAGTACTACTTCAGGCCGGGCAACGCCGGGTGGCCGGTGTTCGATACCGCGGTCGGCAAGGTCGGCGTCTACATCTGCTACGACCGCCACTTCCCCGAGGGCTGGCGCCAACTCGGCCTCCAGGGCGCCCAATTGGTCTACAACCCCTCCGCCACCTCCCGCGGTCTGTCCGGCTACCTCTGGCAGCTGGAGCAGCCCGCGGCCGCCGTCGCCAACGAGTACTACATCGCCGCGATCAACCGCGTCGGCCAGGAGGAGTACGGCGACAACGACTTCTACGGCACCAGCTACTTCGTCGACCCGCGCGGCCAGTTCGTCGGCGACCTCGCCAGCGACAAGGCGGAGGAACTCCTCGTACGCGACCTCGACTTCGACCTGATCGACGTCGTACGCCAGCAGTGGGCCTTCTACCGCGACCGCCGCCCCGACGCCTACGAGGGCCTGGTGCAGCCATGACCCACCTGTACGACCGGCACAAGGCCGTCATCCCCGACTGGGTGGCGCTCTACTACAAGCAACCCATCGAGATCACCCACGGCGAGGGCCGCCACGTCTGGGACGCGGACGGCAACCGCTACCTCGACTTCTTCGGCGGCATCCTCACCACCATGACCGCCCATGCCCTGCCCGAGGTCACCAAGGCGGTGAGCGACCAGGCCGGGCGGATCATCCACACCTCCACCCTCTACCTCAACCGCCCGATGGTGGAGCTCGCCGAGCGGATCGCCGCCCTGTCCGGCATCCCCGACGCCCGTGTCTTCTTCACCACCTCCGGCACCGAGGCCAACGACACCGCGCTGCTGCTCGCCACCAACCACCGCCGCTCCAACCAGATCCTGGCGATGCGCAACAGTTACCACGGCCGGTCCTTCTCGGCCGTCTCGATCACCGGGAACCACTCCTGGTCACCGACCAGCCTGTCCCCGCTGCAGACGCTGTACGTGCACGGCGGCGTCCGTACCCGCGGTCCCTACGCCCAACTGTCCGACGCGCAGTTCATCGAGGCGTGCGTCGCCGACCTCGAGGACCTGCTGGGCCACACCCGCGACGTCGCCGCGCTGATCGCCGAACCCGTCCAGGGCGTCGGCGGCTTCACCTCGCCGCCCGACGGCCTCTACGCCGCCTTCCGTGAAGTGCTCGACCGGCACGGGATCCTGTGGATCTCCGACGAGGTGCAGACCGGCTGGGGCCGTACGGGCGACAACTTCTGGGGATGGCAGGCGCATGCGGGCAGCGGCCCGCCCGATCTGCTCACCTTCGCCAAGGGCATCGGCAACGGCATGTCCGTCGGCGGTGTCGTCGGCCGCGCCGAGATCATGAACTGCATGGACGCCAACTCCATCTCCACCTTCGGCGGCAGCCCCATCACCATGGCCGCCGGTGTCGCCAACCTCTCCTATCTGCTGGAGCACGACCTCCAGGGCAACGCCCGTCGCGTCGGCGGACTGCTGATCGAGCGGCTGCGCGCCATCGGCGCCGGGGTCCCGGCCGTACAGGAGGTCCGCGGGCGCGGGCTGATGATCGGCATCGAGCTGGTGCGGCCCGGCACCGACCTGGCGAACCCCGAGGCCGCGGCGAAGGTCCTGGAGGCCGCGCGCGAGGGCGGGCTGCTGATCGGAAAGGGCGGCGGCCACAACACCAGCGTCCTGCGGATCGCCCCGCCGCTCTCACTGACCGTGGCCGAGGCCGAGGAAGGCGCATCGATCCTCGAACGGGCGCTGCGCAGCGTGTAGTCGACTGTACGTACGTAAGGGAGCGCACCCAGCATGAGCAGCACCCGCACCCTGGTCCGCGGCGGCCTGGTCGTCACGGCCGCCGACGAGATCCACGCCGACGTGCTCATCGCGGACGGGCGGATCGCCGCCCTCGCCGCCCACGGCACAGCTGCCGCCGAGACCTGGACGGCGGACCGCACGATCGACGCCACCGGTAAGTACGTCATCCCTGGCGGCGTGGACGCGCACACCCATATGGAGCTGCCGTTCGGCGGGACCTTCGCCTCGGACACCTTCGAGACCGGTACGCGCGCGGCCGCCTGGGGCGGCACCACCACCATCGTCGACTTCGCCGTGCAGAGCAGGGGCCACTCGCTTCGGGAGGGCCTGGACGCCTGGTACGCCAAGGCCGACGGCAACTGCGCCATCGACTACGGCTTCCACATGATCCTCTCCGACGTCAACGAGTCGTCCCTGAAGGAGATGGACCTGCTGGTGGAGGAGGGCATCACCTCCTTCAAGCTGTTCATGGCCTACCCCGGCGTCTTCTACAGCGACGACGGGCAGATCCTGCGCGCCATGCAGCGCTCGTCCACCAACGGCGGGCTGATCATGATGCACGCCGAGAACGGCATCGCCATCGATGTACTCGTCGAACAGGCCCTCGCCCGCGGTGAGACCTCTCCCCGCTACCACGGCGAGGTCCGCAGGGCTCTGCTGGAGGCCGAGGCGACCCATCGCGCCATCCAGCTCGCCCGGGTCGCGGACGCGCCGCTGTACGTCGTGCACGTATCGGCCGAGGAGGCCGTCGCCGAGCTCGCCGCCGCCCGGGACAAGGGACTTCCCGTCTTCGGCGAGACCTGTCCGCAGTATCTGTTCCTGTCCACCGACAACCTCGCCGAGCCCGGCTTCGAGGGCGCCAAGTACGTCTGCTCCACCCCGTTGCGGCCCAAGGAGCACCAGGCCGCGTTGTGGCGCGGACTGCGCACCAACGACCTTCAGGTCGTCTCCACCGACCACTGCCCGTTCTGCTTCTCGGGCCAGAAGGAACTCGGCCGCGGCGACTTCTCCAAGATCCCCAACGGGCTGCCCGGTGTGGAGAACCGGATGGACCTGCTCCACCAGGCCGTCGTCGACGGGCACATCAGCCGTCGCCGCTGGATCGAGATCGCCTGCGCCTCCCCGGCCAGGATGTTCGGCCTCTACCCGAAGAAGGGCACCATCGCGCCGGGCGCCGACGCCGATGTCGTCATCTACGACCCGCACGCCGAGCAGACCATCTCCGCCACCACCCACCACATGAACGTCGACTACTCGGCGTACGAGGGCAGGACCGTCACCGGTCAGGTGGAGACCGTGCTGTCGCGCGGTGAAGTCGTCATCGACCAGCGCGAGTTCACCGGGCGGGCCGGCCACGGTGTCTACACCCCCCGCTCCACCTGCCAGTACCTCAACTAGCCCGAACCAGGAGGCCCCGACGTGGACTTCGGACTCGTCCTGCAGACCGACCCGCCCGCATCGGCCGTCGTCTCACTGATGCGGCGCGCGGAACGCAACGGCTTCCGCTATGGCTGGACCTTCGACTCCGCGGTGCTGTGGCAGGAGCCGTTCGTCATCTACAGCCGCATCCTCGAACACACCCAGCAGCTGACCGTGGGACCGATGGTCACCAATCCGGGGACCAGGACCTGGGAGGTGACCGCGTCCACCTTCGCCACGCTCAACGACATGTACGGCAACCGCACCGTGTGCGGCATCGGGCGCGGGGACTCGGCGATGCGGGTGGCCGGCCGCAAGCCCAACACCCTTGCCAGGCTCGGCGAGGCGCTCGGCGTCATCCGCGACCTGGCCGAGGGCCGTGAGGCCGTCGTCGACGGTCAGCCGCTGCGGCTGCCGTGGGTGAAGGGCGGAAAGCTGCCGGTGTGGATGGCGGCGTACGGGCCGAAGGCGCTGGCGCTCGCCGGGCAGAAGGCCGACGGCTTCATCCTGCAGCTCGCGGACCTCTATCTGACGGAGTGGATGGTCAAGACCGTGCGGCAGGCAGCCGCCGACGCGGGCCGTGATCCCGACTCCATCACCATCTGCGTCGCCGCCCCCGCCTATGTCGGTGACGACCTGGAGCACGCCCGCGACCAGTGCCGCTGGTTCGGCGGGATGGTCGGTAACCACGTCGCCGATCTCGTCACCCGCTACGGCGAGCACTCGGACGTGGTCCCGGAGGCGCTGACGGCGTACATCAAGGAGCGGCACGGCTACGACTACAGCCACCACGGCCGGGCCGGGAACCCGTCGACGGACTTCGTACCCGACGAGATCGTGGACCGCTTCTGTCTGCTGGGGCCCGCGTCCGCGCACATCGAGAAGCTCGAAGCGCTGCGCGACCTGGGCGTGGACCAGTTCGCGGTCTACAACATGCACGACGCGAAGGAAGCGACGATCGACGCGTACGGCTCCGAGATCATCCCCGAACTCAACCGCTGAAGTCCGCGCACCGCGCACGCCTGAAGGGTCAGCCGCCATGACCTCGACCGTTCCCCCCACTCCCTCCGACGGGCCGATATCCACCCCCATGTCCGTACAGACCGCTCGCATCGAGCTCGCACCCGGCGAGGTCCCCGCCGACAACCGCTTCGTCAACGACGATCTGCTGCCCGTTCCGATCGCCGACCGTCACTGGACGACCTACAACTTCGCGGCCCTCTGGGTCGGCATGGCCCACAACATCCCGTCCTGGCTGCTCGCCTCGGGCCTGGTCGCGCTCGGCATGGACTGGAAGCAGGCGGTGTTCACCATCGCGCTGGCCAATCTGATCGTGCTGGCGCCGATGCTGCTCACCGGGCATGCCGGGCCGAAGTACGGCATCCCCTTCCCGGTCCTGGCCCGCGCGTCGTTCGGCCTGCGCGGCGCCAACCTGCCCGCGCTGATCAGGGCCGGGGTCGCCTGCGCCTGGTTCGGCATCCAGACCTGGATCGGCGGCCAGGGCATCTTCATCCTGCTCGGCAAGATTTTCGGCGGCTGGGCGGAGGCGGCGGAGATCGGCGGGCAGCCGTGGACGCTGTGGGTGTGCTTCGTGCTCTTCTGGGCACTCGAACTCGCCATCATCTACCGGGGGATGGAGACACTGCGCCGGTTCGAGAACTGGGCCGCGCCCTTCGTCATCGTGGGTGCGCTGGTCCTGCTCGTGTGGATCACGAACAAGGCGGGCGGCCTCGGGCCGCTGCTGGACCAGCCGTCGCAGCTCGGCTGGGGCGCGGACTTCTGGCCCGTCTTCTTCCCTTCGCTCATGGGCATGATCGCCTTCTGGTCCACGCTGTCGCTGAACATCCCGGACTTCACCCGCTTCGGCAAGGGCCAGCGTGCGCAGGTGTGGGGCCAGACGCTGGGCCTGCCGACGACGATGACCCTGTTCGCACTGCTGTCGGTGCTCGTCACCTCCGGCTCCCAGGCCGTGTACGGCGCCGCCATCTGGGACCCGGTCGCTCTCGCCGCCAAGACCGACAACGTCTTCGGGCTGCTGTTCGCGCTGGTGACGGTGCTGATCGCGACGATCTCGGTGAACATCGCGGCGAACGTCGTCTCGCCCGCGTACGACCTGGCCAATCTGGCACCGCGGTTCATCAACTTCCGCAGAGGCGCGCTGATCACAGGCGTCGTCGGTGTGCTGATCATGCCGTGGAAGCTCACCGAGACGCCCGAGCTGTACATCTTCACCTGGCTCGGACTGGTCGGCGGACTGCTCGGCACGGTCGCGGGCATCCTCATCGCCGACTACTGGCTGGTGCGGCGCACCGTGCTGGACCCTACCGGTCTGTACACACCGGGCAGCCGCTACTGGTACACCTCCGGCTGGAATCTGCGCGCGGTGGCCGCGTTCGCGGTCGGCGGGCTGCTGGCCATCGGCGGCTCCCATTCCGCGCCGGGCAAGGGCCCGTTCCCCGAGGACGGCCTGATCCCGCTCCTCAAGCCGCTCGCCAACTACGGCTGGGCGGTGGGTCTCGGGGCATCGCTGCTGCTCTACATGCTGCTGATGATGCCCGAGCGGGCCAGGCAGCGCTGAAGACCGGCCCGCGTGCCCGGACCAGCCGCTCCCTCGGCCGGTCCGGGCCCCAAGGACTCTGCTCAGCGGCGTGAGCGCTGGGCCTCCACGATCTTGCGGATCACCGGCTCGGCGCCCGCCCGCCGCTGCACCCGCTCGGCGAAGCCGGGGAACTGGGCGGCGATCGCGGTCAGGAGCCGGAGCTCCAGGGGCGCGACGTTGATCTCGGCGACATTGCGCTCGACGGCGCGCACGACGCCGTCGACGACCTGACGCGGGGACACCGTACGCACACCGCCGGGCGTCTTGGACCCGGTGGCGGCGAACATCCCCAGGTCACGTACGAAGCCGGGCTGGACGATCGAGACGCCGACACCCGTGCCGTGCAGATCCTGGCGGAAGGCGAGCGAGAACCCTCGCAACCCGAACTTGGTCGCGTTGTACAGGGACGACGACTTGGTCGCGGCCCTGCCGGAGAGCGAGCCGACGAAGGCGATGTGCCCTCGGCCGGCGTCGATCATCGCCGGGGCGAGCAGGCGCGCCAGCATGGCCGGGGCGCGCAGGTTCACCGCAAGGGCACGGTCGATCTGCTCCGGCGTGTAGTCGAGCACGTCGCCGCTGGACGGCAGTGCGGCGTTGGCGATCAGGATGTCCGTGCCCGCGGCCTCGTCCGCCAGCCGACGCACGTCGTCGGGGTCGCCGAGGTCGGCGAGCACCGTGCGCGCGCCGTACCGTTCGGCGAACGGTTCCAGCGCCTCACGACGGCGGCCGGTGACCACCAACTTCGCTCCCTTGGCCGTCAGTTCGGCGGCGAGCGCCCCGCCGATGCCACCCGTGACGCCGGTGAGCAGAACGGTTGCTCCGGTGATGCGCATCTGGTTACCCTCCAGTTCTGTTCGTTCGAACGAACAATAAGGAGGCGGGGCGGTCGTGTCCACAGACGAATTCGGCGGACTGGCTGAACGCATAAGCGAGTTGAGGGATGGGCACACGACGTCCGAAACCCTCGTGGCGAGCACCATCGAGCGCATCGAGGCAAGTCAGGCCACCATCAACGCCTTTCGCTGGGTCCGTGGCGAGGAGGCGCTCGCCGAGGCCAGGGAGGCCGACCGGCGACTGGCCGCGGGGGAACGGCTGCCGCTGCTCGGCGTACCGATGGCCGTCAAGGACGACACCGATGTGGCAGGGCTCCCCACCCTCTTCGGCTGCCGCGGCGAGACCGCGGCGGCGGCGACGGACGGCGAAACCGCTCGCCGGCTGCGCGCGGCCGGAGCCGTGATCGTCGGAAAGACGAACTCCTGCGAGCTCGGCCAGTGGCCCTTCACCGAAGGACCCGCCTTCGGCGCCACCCGCAACCCCTGGTCCCTCGACCACACCCCCGGCGGCTCGTCCGGAGGTTCTGCCGCGGCCGTCGCGGCCGGACTCGTACCCGCTGCCCTCGGATCCGACGGCGCGGGCTCCATCCGCATCCCCTCCGCCTGGACCCATCTCGTCGGCATCAAACCGCAGCGCGGACGCGTCTCCCTCTACCCCTACACCGACGCCTTCCAGGGGCTCGCGGTCAACGGCCCGATCGCCCGCACCGTCGCCGACGCGGCCCTGCTGCTCGACGTGGTCCAGGGCCCGCACCTCGAGGACCTGCACCGGCCCGACACGATCGACGCCTCGGCCGCCGCACGCCGTGACCCCGGCACGCTGCGCATCGCACTCGCCTGGCGGCCCCCGCTGACCCTCACCGGCACCAAGCCGCACCCCGAGGTACGCCGCGCCGTGACGGCCCTCGCCGAGGCACTCGCCCGGCTCGGCCACACCGTCGAGGAGGCCAGGCCCCGTTACGGGCTGATCGGTCTGAGCATGGTCCCGCGCGGCACGACGGGTGTCGGTGAACTCGCTGCCCTGCACCCCGAACCCGCCCTGCTCGACCGCCGCACCCGCAGCGCCATGCGCAGCGCCCGGCTGCTGCGCGGCCCGGTCGTGCGCGCCGCCCGGGCCCGCGAGATCCATCAGCACCGCCGCATAGGCGCCATGTTCGACACCTACGACATCATTCTCACCCCGACCACCGCCGCGCCCCCGCCGCGCATCGGCACCTTCGACAGCCTCGGCACCTGGCGCACCAACGCCGCGATGACGGCGGCGTGCCCTTACGCCTGGCCCTGGAACGTCCTCGGCTGGCCCGGCATCAACGTCCCCGCAGGCCTGACCGCCGACAAACTGCCCGTCGGTGCCCAGCTGCTCGGCCCGGCCGGCAGCGAGGAGAAACTGATCGCGCTCGCCGCCCAACTGGAGGCCGACCAGCGCTGGTACGAGCAGCGCCCACCCGCCCCCCTGATCAACAGGAGCGCCCCGGTGGAACAATGACCGTCATGTCCAACGCCGCCCGCTCCGCCCCCACCCGGCAGCGCATCATCACCGCCGTCCTGCACATCATCGGCAAGGACGGCGTCGCGGCGGTCACCAACCGGCGGATCGCCAAGGAGGCCGGGGTCTCGCTGGGTTCGGTCACGTACCACTTCGAGACCCAGCACGACCTGCTGCGCGAAAGTCTGCTGCACTTCGTCCGCGAGGAGACCCGCCGCTTCACGGAGATGGCCGACCAGTGCCAGAGCGACGGCATCGACATCGCGGGCGCCGCCTCTCTGGCGGGGCAGGTGGCGGGCGGCACCGCCTTCGACAGCGAGCACATCGCGCCTTTCGAGCTGTACGTCCAGGCCGGGCGCGACGCGCGGCTGCGGGAAGCGGCCGCCGAGGCGTTCGCCGCGTACGACCGCCTCGCGGCCCAGATCCTCACCGGTCTCGGCGTCCCGGACGCCGAGCGCTTCGCTGCGACCACCGTCGCCCTGGTGATGGGCCTGCAACTGCGCCGTATGGCCACGGGCGGCCCGGCCGACGACCTCGTGGACGCGCTGCTGCTGCTGGCTCGGGGCGCGATCGGTGAGGACGCCGGGCGGTGACCGCGTCCCTCCGACGTGCGGCGGGGCAGCTTCGCAGGGTGTGGGACGGCCGTCCGATCTAACCTGAGAGGGTGCATTTCGTGCGCCGGGCGGTTGCGCCCGCCCTGTCCTCGGCCCTGACCCTGATCCTGGCCCTCGGCGCGACGCCCGCGCAGGCTGCCGCCGGTACGCCGCCCTCGCACTCGTTCCGATTCCCCGGCGTCGGGCTCTCGCCCCGCGTCACGGATGTCTCGCGGGCCGAACTCGGCGCCAGCTACGAGCCCGGCTGCCCGGTGCCACCGGCCCGGCTGCGGCTGATCGAGATGAACCACTGGGGCTTCGACGGACGTGTCCACCGCGGCGAGCTGATCGTCCATCAGGACGAGGTGCGCCCCTTGCTGGGCGTCTTCGCGAAGGCCTTCGGCGAGCGCTTCCCGATCCGGCGGATGCGGGTGATGGCGGACTACGGCGGGAGCGACGCGGCGGCCATGGCGGACGACAACACCTCCGCCTTCAACTGCCGCCGGGTGACGGGCGATCCGCGCCAATTGTCCCGGCACTCCTACGGCGACGCGGTCGACATCAATCCTTTGGAGAACCCGTATGTGGACAGCTCGGGCGCCGTCCACCCCGCGGCCGCGAGGCGCTGCCTCGAGCGTGACCGCCCCGTACGGGGTCTGATCACGGACGGTGATGCGATCACCACCGCAATGGAGGGCATCGGCTGGCGGTGGGGCGGTCGCTGGCACCCTCCCGACTACCAGCACTTCTCGGCCGACGGCACGTGACGGCACACGTCGGGCGGCCGTGACGGCAGGCGAAATGCGATCTGCGATCCGTGATCACTTCTGGCGGCGGACAGCCCCTCGCGGGTCGTGCTCCGGGCCCGTGCGTATGCAAGGCGTCACGGTGGGTGAGGAAGCCGGAGGCCGGATATGTGGGGTCGCCACGCACTCCGGGACGGGGCGTCCCGGCGAACCCGGAGAACCCGCGCGGCATGCGGGGTTGTCCGGCAGGCCGCCGAACGGTCATCCGGCGTTCCCCCTTTCGCGCCCGCGCGGTCAGGCGGTGTCCATCGGCTGGTCGCCGGGCGTCGACGGGGATGTCAGTCGGCCGTGCTTAGCTGGACACATGATCGATGACTTTCTGACCGGGGACCTGTCCGACGTCGAGGAGGCGATCCGCAAGGCGGCCGCCACCGAGATCACGCCGCGCTTCCGTCAGCTCGCCGCGCACGAGATCGTCGAGAAGAGCGGCCCGCACGATCTGGTGACGATCGCGGACCGCAGCGCCGAGGAGCATCTCACCGCCTCGCTGACCGCCCTGCTGCCCGGCTCGGTCGTGGTCGGCGAGGAGGCGGTGCACGCGGACCCGTCCGTGTACGAGGCGCTGCGCGGCGACGCGCCGGTGTGGATCGTCGATCCGGTCGACGGCACCCGGCAGTTCGTGCAGGGCGAGCCCGGGTTCTGCACCCTGGTCGCGCTCGCGCTGCACGGCGAGGTACTCGCCTCGTGGACGTACGCACCGGTGCTGGAGGAGCTGGCCGTCGCGGTGCGCGGTGGGGGAGCGCGGCTCAACGGTGCGCCGATACGGGCCGGTTCGCCCACCCCGGGCGCGGTGCTCGAGGTGGCCATGTCCCACCCGGACTACACGACGCCGGACCAGAAGCGCTCGCTGCTCGGCCTTGCCGTGCCCGGGGTGCACGCCCGGCCGTGCGGCTCGGCGGGCCTGGAGTATCTCGACGTGGCCCGCGGGGACCTGGATGCCGTGGCGTTCTCGTGGGAGCAGGCGTGGGACCACGCTGCCGGCCTGCTGCTGGTGGAGGAGGCGGGCGGGACACATGTCACGCTCGCGGGAGAGCCGTTCCGGATTGTCGGCGGCAATGTCCTCCCGTTCACCGCGGCACGCGACGAGGCGACCGCTCACCGGATACGGGAGCTGCTGAGCTGACACGCGCTGCCGGCCGGCGGGTCAGACCATCAGGGACCTGACCTCACGGACCAGCCCGTCGGCCGAGTCCACGGCTGCCGCGTCCAGACCGGCGAGCGCGGCGCTCACCCGCGCCGTGAAGTCCCCCGGGACACCGGGGAACGCCGCGGCCGTCGCCAGCGCGCCCTTTTCGTTGAGACACCACACCCGGTGGTGTGCGTGCAGCGACTGCGCCAGCACACCGAACGCCCGGGACAGGCACAGCGACACATGCAGTGTGTCCGCGGACCGTGCCGACTTGCGCGCCGCCGCGACCGAGAACTCCGCCTCCCACGCCGCATGCACCAGCGCCGCGCGCAGGGGCTCCGGATACCGCTGCGCCTCACTCCGAAGCACCCTCAGCTCGCCGTGCGGATCGGCCAGTACACGGCACAGCGCCACCTCCCCGGCATACGCGGGCGACCAGAACCCCAGTGGATGCCCCGCCTGCACTCCCGTTTCGTACCGCCCTTCCCGGCACTCGGACCAGACGTGCTCCACCCGGTCCAGGTCCCGCAGGATCCAGTCCACCGCCACGCCGTCCACCGACAGCCAGGCACCGCCGTCGACCCAGGGGCCCCAGCCGCCGGGACCGGCGACCTCCACCGGCTCGCCGGTCATCTCACGGGCCAGTGCCGCCATCGCCGCGACATCGACGCCGCCCCGGTAGTACACGCCGACATCCCAGTCCGAGTCCGGGCCGTGCGTGCCTCGTGCCCGGCTCCCGCCGAGCGCGACCGCACGCACGCCGTGCACGGACGTGAGCCGTCGCGCCATTTCTTCGATCGCGCTGTTCATCGCGCCGTTCAACGTGCTGTTCACCGAGTTGTCCATCGCGGCGGAGGGTATCCCTGCCCCCGCTGTCGGTGCTGCGGAATATCCTGGGACTCTTGGCCACCGGCTGACAAAGGAGTCCGAGTGCCGTCGATGCTCGATGCCGTCGTCGTGGGGGCTGGACCCAACGGACTGACAGCCGCTGTCGAACTGGCCAGGCGCGGCTTCTCGGTCGCGGTGTACGAGGCCCTGGACACCATCGGCGGCGGTGCGAGAACGGAGGAGCTCACCCTCCCCGGCTTCCGCCACGACCCGTGCTCCGCCGTGCATCCACTCGGCATCGGCTCGCCCGCGTTCAATGCCATGCCGCTCGCGCGGCACGGGCTGGAGTGGCTGCACCCCGAGCTGCCTCTTGCCCACCCCTTCCCGGACGGCAGCGCCGCCGTGCTCAGCCGCTCGGTCGGCGAGAGCGCCATGTCGCTCGGCGCCCACGACGCGGGCGCCTACCGACGGCTCCTCGCCCCCTACCTCGGCCACTGGGACACCATCGCCGCGGACTTCCTGCGCACGCCCTGGGACGGGTTGCCCCGTGACCCCTACCGCATGGCCCGCTTCGGACTGACCGCGCTCCAGCCGGCGACCTGGATCGCGCGCCGGTTCCGCGGCGAGCGGGCCCGCGGTCTGCTCGCGGGCCTCGCCGCCCATGCCATCGCGCCCACCAGTGGCCTCGCCACCGGGGGTATCGCCCTGATGTTCGCGCTGGCCGCGCATGAGGTGGGCTGGCCGGTCCCGCGCGGCGGATCCCAGGCGATCAGCGATGCACTGGCCTCGTATCTGCGTGAGCAGGGCGGCGCCATCCAGACGGACACGCCGGTCAAGCGCCTGGACGAGCTGCCCCCGGCCCGCGCGTACATCTTCGACACCTCGCCCACCGCGCTCGCGCGGATCGCCGGGCTAGGGGACGCGTACGGGCACTACCGCTACGGCGCATCCGCCTTCAAGGTCGACTACGCCCTGTCGGGGCCGGTGCCCTGGACCTCGGAAGAGGCCCGCGTGGCCGGGACCGTGCACCTCGGGCCCACCGCGCGCGAAATCGACGGGGCGCTGACCGCGGCGGTGGCAGGCCGGGACCCGAAGGTCCCGTTCCTGATCGCCGCCCAGCCCAGCCTGATCGACCCGAGCAGGGCACCGGCCGGCAAGCACGTGCTGTGGGCTTACGGCCATGTGCCGGCCGGCTGGGACGGCGACGCCACCGAGGTCATCGAGCGGCAACTGGAGCGCTTCGCACCAGGGTTCCGCGATCTGGTGCTGGCCCGGGCCGTCGCCGGACCGCCGCAGCTGGCCGAGCGCAATCCCAACTATGTCGGCGGCGACATCGCCTGCGGGGCCTTTGCCGGCCTGCAGACGGTGATCCGCCCCAAGCTCGCCCGTGTCCCGTACGCCACCGCGCACCCGGCTGTCTTCCTCTGCTCGTCGGCGACCCCGCCGGGCCCCGGGGTGCACGGGATGTCGGGCCACCACGCGGCAAGGGCGGTGTGGCGCAGACTGCGGGCACGCTAGCCGCGCGGTCGGGAAGGCAGGCCCGGGAAGGCCATGCCCTGAGGCCTTGCGCAGGTCCCACCGGCGCCACGGACGGCGGTGCCCGGCGCCAGCCCGTACACGCTTCCCGGAGCCCTGCTGCGCCAGGTAATGCAGCCGGTTAACCGATGTCGGCAGTCGTGGGCGAGCGGCCGTAACCGCCGATGTTTGCTGCTGTTGGTGTCAGGCGTCGATGTCAGCGAGAACGGCGGCGTTTGACGGGTCCGGTCACCGCCTGGATCAGCGTGGCCGCTGCTCACCGAACCACCACGAACGGCGCGGCGGCCGCACGTGCGCTCCCGTCACCGCCGCCCTCGCGGCCATGGCCGCCCTTCGCTCGCTCATCGCCGTCGAGAACCGCTGGTCACGCGCCCCGAGGTGCGCAGCGCGCCCGGCTGGTCGAGATTGGAAGTAACCCGACCGGCCGAACGGGAACGCGCGGTTGTGCGGGGCCGTACGACACCAAGGAGCCAGCAATGACGAGTCACGTGAGTGGGGCCCGCCGGAGCTCGACCGGCATCGGCAGCGGCTGGTTGGTCTTCGCCGCCGTGCTGATGATCTTTGGCGGCCTGATGATGCTGTTCGCGGGCATCTCGGCCATCGCCAACGACGACGTGTTCGTCCGCACTCGGAACTACGTCTACGCGTTCGATCTCACCGGATGGGGCTGGATCCACCTGATCGTGGGCGTCGTCATCGTTCTCGCCGGTTTCGCCCTGTTCCAGGGCGCCACCTGGGCGAGGGTCGTCGGCGTGGGGCTGGCCGGCCTGGCGATGCTCGCCAACTTCCTGTGGCTCCCGTACACGCCGTTCTGGGCGCTCGTCCTGATCGCGATCAACGGCTTCGTGATCTGGGCACTGTGCGCCGCTCCCAGTCCGTCCGAAGACTGAAGCCAATGCATCCAGGCCGCACGTGCGTTGCCGCCCGTCCGCCTCCCTCCTGGGACGATCCCCTGGACAGGCGATCCGCGGGAAACGGACTTACGGTCGAGCAGTAGACGTTGCACCGAGATGCGGAGCCCTTGCTACCGCCCGCTGATCCTCGTCACGACACCATCAGGAGACGATTCGCCATGGCCACAGCATCTGAAACCCCGGTACTGGACACCCTCGCAGCGATGACGGTCGATTCGATTGAGCGGTGCGGGCTGACCCCGGACATGTTCATGCTCACCCGCATCGCAGCCCTCGCCGCCTCGGACGCTCCGCCGATCTCCTACGTCGCCCACATCGACCCCGCCCTCCAGGCCGGCCTGACCGCCGACCAGCTGCAGGATGTCCTGGTCGCCATCGCCCCCATCGTTGGCACAGCCCGCGTCATGACAGCAGCCGGGAACATCGCCAAAGCACTCAGCATCGAGATCGCCGTCGCCGACGCCGAGGCCCGGGGCGGAGCGTAGAGACGTCGCCCGAGGTCTGGAGCCGCCGGCCGCGCCCGGCATCGATGAAGAGACCGTCGCCTTGATGCTGCTGCCGACCGCTGCCTAGTTCGGTGGTCCGGCTTCCGGGTTGGCGGTATGGAGGGAGTGGCGGCGTCGGAGTCGTCCTGGACAGCCCCGTTCACCGGCTGAGCCCGCGCTCACCACCGGCGAACGGGGCCCGCCCACATGCCGAATGCGGAGGTCCGCCTGGCCGCCTCGGCCCTCTCCGCCCTCAGCCTCGCGGCCGTCCGCAACGACCGCGACCTGCTGTGCACCGTCGAAGTTCCCGGTGGTGACGCCCGGCGCCCGTCCGGTGACGCCGACTCACTCCCTGTCCACCTCCGCCAGCGAAGCCCGCAACTCCTCCTGCAGCTCCGGGTGTTCCGCCGCCCGTTCCACGGCCAGTGCCGTACGGAACTCCCGTCGTGCCCGCGCCCGCGCTCCCGCCGCCGCGTACGACTGACCCAGGCGGCGCCGGATCTCCATTTCGAGCCGCGTGCGGTGCGGCTCCGAACGCCGCGAGATGCCCGCGTGCAGCGCCAACGCCTCGCGGTGGCGGCGTTCCGCCTCCGCAAGGTTCTCCGCGACCGACCCCAGCCGTGTCAACGTCAACGCCAGCAACAGCGCGTCGCCGGTCTCCCGCAGCAGTGCCTCACCGCGCAGCAGCACCGCCCGCGCCTCCGCCCGTTCGCCGAGCGCCGCATGCCCGTCCGCAAGGGAGACCAGGCGCTGGCTGACCGCTATCGGGCGGCCGTTGCGCTCCGCCGCGGCGAGCGCCGCCCGCGCGTCGGCGAACGATGCAAGCACCTCACCCTGCACGAACCGGCTCATCGACCGCAGCGCCAACGCCAGCGACATCCCCCACTCGTCGTCGGTCCGTTCCAGGACCGGCAGCACCTCATCCATGGTGGCCGTCACCGTGTCGTACCGCCCCTGCAAGAAGTCCTGGATGGCCAGACCGGTCAGAGGCAGCGCCGCCATCGTCTCGTCGCCGTTCTCGCGGGCGGACTTCAGCGCCTCCCGGAACCAGTCGCCACCCTGCGCGTGCCGGCCCTGTTGGTAGTCCAGCAGCCCCAGCGACGCCGCTGCCTGGACCCGCAGCGCCGGGTCCCCGGTCCGCTCCGCGGCTTGCAGCGCCGTCGTCAGCGCCGTGCGGCCCTCGTCGTAGCGATCGTGGTGGAGGAAGTAGTCCCGCAGCGCCACACCCAGCTGGGCCGCCAGGACGTCCTCGCCGTGCGCCGCCGCGTACCTCGGTACGTCGGCCAGGTCCGCCCCCGCCCCGTCCAGCCACCGCGCCGCGTCCCGCGCGGAGTCGAACCGCGGAGGATCCCCGTCCGATGCCCGGCCGTCGTCGCCGGTGAGCCTGCCCGCCTGGACGTACAGCTCCAGTGCCTGCCGGCAGGCCTGCGCCGTCTCCTCGGGCCGGGCGTCGGCCAACTTTCGGGCGTGGACCCGCACAAGGTCGTGGAGGCGATACCGCCCCGGGCCCGGCTGCAGCACCAGGCTTGCGTCGTACAGCTCTTCCAGCACGATCTCCGCCTCATCGACACCCACTCCGAGCATCGCCGCCGGCGTCCATGCGTCGAACTCCGGCGTCGGCGCATGTCCGAGCAGCCGGAACGTCCGCTGCCGAGCCTCACTCAACTGCTCGTAGGACATGTGGAACGCGGCCTCCACACTGCGGTCCCCGGCGCTCAGCTCGCCCAGTCGGCGCTCGTCCCGCGCCATCCGCACCGCCAGGTGGGCCGGCGACCACGATGGCCGGTGCTGCAGCCGCGCGCCGGCGATCCGCAGGGCCAGCGGGAGGCCCCCGCACAGCCGCGCCAGGTCGGTGACCGCCTCGGGGTCGGCGTCGGAGCGCGCCTCGCCGATCAGGCGGCGCAGCAGACCGATCGAGTCGGTGGTCGGCAGTGGCTCCAGGGTCACGCACCGGTCCGCGTCCAGTCCGGTCAGCCTGCGCCGTCCCGCCACCAGCACGTGGCTGCCCGGACCGGCAGGCAGCAGTGGCCGCACCTGCGCGGCGCTTCCCACGTCGTCGAGAACGAGCAGCAGCCGCAGCCCGCTGGTGGTGTCGCGCCACGCGGCGATCAGGTCGTCGCGGTCCTGGGGAACGTCCGCGTCGGCCGTGCCGAGCGTGCGCAGCAGCCGCTGGAGCAGCCGCTTCGTCAAGGGACGGTCGCCTGCCGGTGAGTGGTGCGTGAGCAGATCGAGGAAGAGGACGCCGTCCGGGTGCTGGGGGCGAAGCGTCCACGCCGCGTGCACCAGCAGCGATGTCTTCCCGACCCCGGCAGGCCCGTCCACCGTCGCGACGGTGACGGCGTCGTGGGGGGCGGGCGCGGTCAGTGCGGCGACCTCCGCGACGCGACCGATCAACTTACCTGCGTTTCCGGGGAGTTCGTTCACTGTGCGAAGCGGTCGGGCCTGCGCCGACACCGGCGGCAGCGATGCCCGGGGACGCCGCGAGGCAGCTGCCGTGGGGGCCTTCGAGGCGGTCGCTGCGTCCGGGAGGACAGAGCCGCCGGCGGTGGCCGAGCCGCCGAGGACGGCCGTGTCGTCGTGACGGAGCACTGCCGCGTGCAGGTCCCGCAGGGCCGCGGACGGTGCGGCCCCCAACTCCTCTCGCAGCCGCCGCCGCAGCCCCTCGTATGCGGCGAGCGCCTCGCCCTGCCGGCCCGTGCCGTACAGCGCCCGGATCCTCAGCGCCAGTACCGGCTCGTCCAGCGGATGGGCGGCCTCCGGGGAGGCCAGGTCCGCGAGGACCTCGCTGCCGCGGCCGAGCTGCAACAGACACTCCAGCCGCTGCTGCTGCAAGGACCGGCGCTCGATCAGCAGACGCTGCCGTTCCCCGAGCGCATACGGGCCGGGCAGCCCCGCCAGCGGTTCCCCGCGGAACAGGCGCAGGCCCTGCTCAGCGGCGGCCAGTGCCCCCGAGGTGTCACCGGCATCCAGCAGCCCGCCTGTCCCCACGGAGAGTTCGGTGAGGCGTGCTGTGTCGAGGCGGACCGGTGCGGCGAAGCGGTAGCCGCCCGACCCGCCGCGGATCACCGATCCGTCCTGCCCCGCACCCGGCACGTCCAGGGCCCGCCGCAGCGCGTACACGTAGCTGGGCAGGACGCGTCGGCCCGTCGGCGGCGGCTGGTCGCCCCACACTCCGTCGATCAGCTGCTCGTGGCTGACCAGCCGGCCTCCGCGCAGCACCAGCGCCGCCAGCACCGCCTGTCGGCGGGCCGGGCCGACAACCGCCTCCCGGTCGCCTCGCCATGCCTGCACGGGGCCGAGTAACGCGACGTGCAGTTCCTCCGACGGCCCCATTGCCATCCGGCCCCCTGTCATCACGGATCATCAGAATTTCATCGCTATTGCAGCGGCGTGCACCACGGTTGGCAAGTCAGAGCAGGAGCGCGGTCGTCGCGGTGCCGTACGGGGGACGGCACCGGCGCCGCCGCCTGCAATCCGGCGCCGCGCGCGCCCGACCCACGGGGAGATGCCATGACCCCTGAGGTTGCACTGCTTTTGGGCCGCCGCGGCCTCGTTCTGTACGGCCTGGACGACGGCAGCTGCCGGATCTGCGTTGCCGGCGGCTCGGTCGTCGGCCGGGTTGAAGGCAGCGCGGGCGCCTGGAGCGCCTGGGCGCGGCGGCACGACGGGTGTCAGGTCCTGGTCGCAACCGACCTGCCCAGCCGGAACGCGGCGGTGTGCGCGGTCGTCGATCACGCCGAGTGGGAGGACCCGGCACGGGTCCGGCCCGCCGAGACGACACGGAGGTACCACATGACGAGCATGAAGCGGCGCCACCTGTGGAGCCTGGCCCGAGAGGCCCGCAGGGCGCGGGAAGCGGGGGAGACGACGCACACGGTGCAGCTCTGCCTCAATCGACCGGTGTACGGAAAACGGGCCGTCAGGCGCATGGACCGCGGAGTCGACGAAGTGATCCAGGCCGTTGAGGGCGCAGGCTGGGAGTGCTGTGGGGTCGAGCCGTGGCTCGGCACCGGTGTGCTGCTCAGCTTCGTTCGGGCCGACTGATGGCGTCGCGCCGGGCCGGCTCCGGCTGTCCGGAGGAGTGGCTGCGCCGCGCGGCCGACGTCGTGGACCGTGCGGAGGGAGACGCCACAGCCTCCGGCCCAAGCGGGACCCAGCCTTCAGCAGCCCGGCGCTCCAGGACGGGCATCGTAGGGGCCGCTCCAGAAGCATCGGCCGGGCCGAACCACCGCCCGGGGCCCGCTGTGGCCTCAACCAGGCGCTGCACAATGTTCGCCGGCCGACTGGACAGCCCGGGGCAGCCGCTCGCCGCGTCGTCGTCGACGCCGGTCGACCGCTGGCCGCTGACCTGGACCCAGCGGGTGGCGACGGCACGTCGCACGGAACAGTTTCGGTGCCACCAGGGACACAACGCCTCTTGCCAGGACGGTGTATGGCGTGGCCACGGAAGCCGCGATCTCGACGCGGAGGTGTCATCGACCGAATGCAGGAGGACGTCATGACGGAGCCGGGCCCCATCGAGGGGCAGTCGCCGGCCGAGGGCCGGCCGCCCTCAGGTGCAGCATGCGTGCCTCCACCGCCTGCTCGCCCCCCGGCGCCGGTGCATCATCCGTGGATGCCGAGGTTCCAGGTGCTGACCGGACGTCAGCGCATGCTGCTCTTCGGCGGGGTCGGGGCACTGATCCTGGCGTTGCTGGCCGGGCTGCTGACCTGGGTGAACTCCTCCTCCGAATCCGCGACGCCCACGGCCAAGCGGAATCTTGAGCCGTTCGAGGAGGCCGTTGACGATCTGGCCAGGACCCCGGGCCTGCGTTACCGGGACACGGCGATCGCTGGTATCACCGAACGGGACATCACCGTCACCGCGTCCGGCAGCCAGTTCGGAACCACGGGCTCCGGCAACAAGGAACACGATCACGACGTCCTCCGGATCGGCGGGAAAACCTTCACCCGGTGGCAGGTGGACCCGGCCCCCGACCAGGACGTCGAACCCGGCACGCGAACTCCGGGCGAATGGTCGGTCGGGTACGAGGACGGCTCCAAGCTGCTGAGCAAGGTACTCGACCAGAGGCCGTCCCCGTCGACACTGGCAGCTCAACTCTCCAAGGCACTGGAGGAGCTGGGCGACGTACCGCAGGCGGACGACTCGGAGCAGCGGCCCCTCACCGTGAACGGGACGCCCGCACTCGGAATCGACACCTCGACGGGCCGTCTGCTCGTCACCGAGCAGAAGCCGCACCGAGTGCTGCGCCTGGAACCCTACGACCTGTCCGAACTGGCCGAGCGTTTCCAGAACGGGGAAGCACCGACCGAAATCCCCCAGGTGACAACCGGGCCCCTGGCTGAGGGCGACTCCGAGGGGATGGACCTGATCCCGATCGTCGGGGACGCCGTCGTCACGATGTTCGACACCCTGCTGAAGCAGGCCAAACAGCTCAACCGCGCGAGCGACAGCGGCATCAACTTCACGCTCGACGGCTCGGGAGACATGAATTGCGGCCCAGCGGGCTGCTCCGTCAACCAGAAGTTCACCGGGGAAGTCACCAGCGGGGCCCAGACCCGCATCACCGACGGCAGGGTCACCGCCATCGTGAGCGCGACCTTCACCATCGGCGGACAGCCCGCCGGCCGGTGCACCAGCACTCCCAGCACCTTCCCGGTCACCGGCAACAGCGTCTCCGGCACCCTGACCTGCTCCAACCCAGGCGCCGGCCCGGTCTACGCCTCGGTCGCCGCGAGGTACAAGGCCCAGGCCGAGGCCCAGTCCCGGGCCGGTGGCGGCCGGACGGTCCGCTACAGCATCCCGCTTCGCGCCAACACCCTGATCGATGCCCGCGCCCTGGCCGCGGTCGAGGTGAAGCAACTCGTCGAACGCGTGCAACGGGAACGGGACACCGCGAACTGTGCCAAGCCCCGCAGCTTCCCCTCCGGCACACAGGTCCTCCTCGCCGACGGATCCCACCGAGCCATCGAAGACATCCGCGTCGGGGACCGGGTGACCGCCACCGACCCGGAACGTCGGATCACCACCGCACGGCCGGTGACCAGCGTCATCACCACCGAGGACGACAAGGACTTCACGCGGCTCACCGTCACTACCGACCGAGGGCCCGCCACCATCACGGCGACCGACAACCACCCGTTCTGGCTGGCGAACGACAAGCGCTGGACGGACGCCAAGGACGTCCGGGTCGGCGACGAACTGCGCAGCTCCACGGGCCCGTCCCTCCCGGTAACAGCGGTCCTCGACGAGCAGGGCCGGCAGCGTACGCATGACCTCACGGTCAACGGTGTCCACACGTACTACGTGCTGGCCGGCGGAGCACCGCTTCTTGTCCACAACCAGGATTGCCCCATCGGGTTCACCGAGGACACGGTCTCGGACGCCTTCACGGGCATGAACAAGGGTGGAGGGCATGCCATGCGCCACTTGATCAAGGACGGTCTGATCCCGAACAAGGGAAGCGTCGCCTCGCAGGCCGCGTACTTTCAGAAGAAGTTCTCGCCGGTCCTCACCTCACCGGACAAGACCTTCGACTGGAAGATCGGTGGCACGCAGGCGAAGGGATTCGCTGCGAAGGCCGATGGGAGGGTCGTGGTGCTGTTCGTGGCGAAGGAAGGTCCTTACCAAGGAAAGGTGCTGTCTGCGATGGTTCCGGGTGCCCAGAACATGACGAAGTGGGGTCTCTGGTAGTGGGCTCGCTCATGCAGGCCATCTCGTGGAGTGGTGCTGCGGTCGTCAACCTGTTCGTGATCGGACGCGATGAAGCACCGATGGCCGACTCCGACTTCGCGGTGTCCGGGATGCGTCCGGATCGTGTGGAGGTCTTCCCCCTCAGGGACGATTCCGTATGGGACCGAACGGCTGCAGTTCGGGAGTACGACCTCGTCTTCAACGCCCCTTTCCCGGACCTCGGCGCGTACGTGGAGGCCTGCCTCCGCCGTGCAGGTTCAGGAGCGGACACCGTCGCGTGGGCGGCCTTCGAAGGGTCCTTCCACTTCGATCACCTCCTCACGGACGATGTCGCGGACCAGATCTACGGGTTGTGCGTGAACGGCCGGGACCCCGTGGTGACCTGGAGCAGCGACGTGCTGAAGAGCGAGGGCTGGAGGCGGCAGGTCAGGGAGGCCCGCGCCTGCCTGGAGAGGGCCTTCCCGGGCGCGGCCGAGGCATGACGGTCGGGTCTTGCGTGAACTACGACTTCCTGACGGTGTACCGGCCGACCCCAGACATCGTGGAGCTGCCGCCCGAGGTGTATGCCGCGGACCGGTGCGCCACCCCGGCCACCGACGGTGGTGCCCCCGATTGGCGCCGGCCGGGCTTCTTGCCCATGCGGGGGGCCGGCCGGGAGGGCATCTCGCGCAGCGACAGGTGCAGACGGCGAGGGCGATGACGGCGACGGAGCATTCCGGCGGGTGGGTGGCCGGCGAGGGCGCAGGGTGCGGTGCAGCGGTCCGCCGGCCCGGCGGGACTCGGCGACGCGGGGCTATGAGTTGAACTGTTCGGGCAGGTCCATCCAGGGTGAGCCGGTGCGGTACTTCCAAGCCATGGCTGCCTGGACCAGCGAATCAGATGATCCGAGAAAAACGGCCTAACGTGCTCCCCTGTCGTTGGGCCGCTCCGCACGCAGCGCCCGGGGTCGGTCGCCGAAGAATGTCCTGGGGGCCGCACTTGGCCATGCGGCGCGGGCCAGGCGGGGCCCGGACATCCGACCGGCTCCCCAGAGCGCGATCGTGACGAAGACGATCTGCTCGGGGATCCTGAACCACAAAGGCGTGGCCGGGGCGCCGTCGAACGGCACCTCAGCGACAGCGGCGTACACGTTGGCCGGGAACATCAGCACGAAGAGCGCGGCTAGGGCCGTCCCGGCCGCAGAGCGGGTCGCGGCAAGGACGAGTCCCAGGGCGCCGAGGAGTTCCAGCGCTCCGCTCGCGTAGACCATCAGACCGGGGAACGGCACGAACGGCGGGACCATGGCCACCATGTCGGCGTGACTGGGCATCACCGTGACGCTCTCAGGAGCGAAGTGTGCGGCGCTGGTGAACACAAGCATGACCGCCAGCCCGTGTGCGGCACTGTTCCGCCAGGTGGCGAATCGGCCGAGTCCCAGAGCGCCCAGCAGGCGAAAACCCAGACAGGGGCACGCGAGAAGCATGAGGGTTCCGAACATGATCGTCCTTTCGGGGTGGTGAAGGCGTTCGCACGGATGGTGAAGTGGTGGTCGTGCCGCTTTCCCAGCCGATTCCGGATGGCCCTCTCCTGCGGGTGCTCACCCGTTCAGTGACAGGCGATCCTGCCCCTGGGGTGTCCGGAAGCCGCCCATCACGCGTTCCGGCGGGGAGACGGGCTGTGGAGATCGGGCCCGATACGGCCGGGTTCCGCACGTGGGGCCACGGTTCGGCGGGGCGTGGCTCCCAGAACCCTGTCGGCGTGTGCGCAGGAGATGCCGCGGAAAACGGTGACCATGCCGACGGCGGTGTCGCGGACCTTTGCCCGCGGCGTCCCGACGATCAGCGGGTGGTGAAGAACAGGCCGGCGCCGTAGGCATCGCGCAGGGACACGAAGAACCCGTCACCGGTCGTCCGGGTTGCGGTGCCGCTCCGCTCGACGGTGGCGCGGGCGGTGTCGATGTCGTCGACCAGCACGGTCATGGCGGCCAGGTATGACTCGGAGGGCGCGGGTTCACCGGGCAGCACCTCCCCGGCGTCCGAGGCCCGGACGATCTCCAGCTGCCCGTTTCCCATGTCCAAAGCGGTGCGGGGGCCATCCCGCTCGGGCCGCGCCTGAAGGATGCGCGCGTACCGGTCGGCGATCGCGTCGAACCGGTCGTCCTCGGCCACTAACAGCACGGCGGCGATGCCGCGCGCCCCGTTCGGGTGAGCGAGATAGCGCGGCTGGTGGACGTACCCGCGCGTCAGGTGCTGGGCAATTCCGACGTAGCCCTCCGGGGTTGAGGCGCCATCCACGTGAACGGCGCGGGCTCGCATGGTGCGGGGTCCGTCCTCCGTGTCGACCTCGCGCTCCAGGCCCAGCACCCCCGACGTGCGCAGCCCCTCACCGGTCAGCAGGCGGTCGGCGGCCTCGGCGTCGTCGGTGTCGAGGTTGAGGATGCGGAATCCCTCGTACTCGTCGGCCATCGCCTTGGTGTGCCACGGGTCGAGCGCCGACTCGTCAACGATGCCGAGCAGTTCGATGTACGACCCGCCGAACAGCACACACAGGTTGGCCGTACAGCCCGGCACCGGCGCCGCGCCCGGCCGCTCGCTCAAAAGGTGCCGCGAACGGGGGCTGAGCGTGAAGCCGAACCCCGTGAACCTCTGCTCCAGCCCGTCGAGATCGCGGGTCAGGATGCCCATGTGGTGGAAACCGCGGACGTTGCGTGTCATGCGTCCGAGTCTGCCCGTGCGCCCGCACCCCGGCGGGGGAACGCCGCCACGGCGCCGGTCTGCGACACGCAAGTACCCTGACGAGGTGGATACGGTCACTCTGGACTCGCTGGACCTGAGACTGCTGCACGCACTCCAGCTCGACGGACGCGCCGCGTTCAGCAGAATTGCCGAAGTCCTCAACGTCCATGACCGCACGGTGGCCCGTCGTTACGAGCGGCTGCGCGCCGCGGGCGCGGCCCGGGTCGCGGCAGTGACCGACAGGCGCCGCACCGGCCATGCCGAATGGTTGATCCGCCTCCGCGTCTTGCCCGGCGGCGCCGCCGCCATCGCCCAGGCGCTGGCCCGGCGACCCGACACCGCCTGGGTGACAGTCGCGTCGAGCGGCACCGAGATCGTGTGCGTCTTCCGTACCGCCGACCAAGGTCCGGTTCCCCTGGAGGCCCTGGCCCGCCATCCGCAGATCCTCACAGTGGACGCGCACTGGCTGCTGCGCCACCTGATGGACAGCCGCTGGCTCGCCCGCACCTCGGCGCTCACAGCCGAAGAGATCTCCGCGTTGCGCTCACCAGGTCCCGGCGACGCCGCCCCAATTCGGCTCACCGACCTCGACCGCCGTCTGCTTCCCGCCCTCGCGACAGACGGCCGCGCCGCCTACCCGGCCCTCGCCAAGCAGACCGGCTGGTCGGAATCCGCCATCCGTCGCCGTCTGGAAGAACTGCGCCGTTGCGGCCTGCTCCGGTTCGACGTCGAGACCGACCCGGCACTCTTCGGTTTTTCCGTGCAATGCATGCTCTGGCTGACCATCGCCCCGTCCCAGCTCGCCACCATCGCCCGGATCCTGGCCGCGGACCCCGAAGCGGCCTTCGTCGGAGCGACGACCGGAACGCACAATCTGCTCGCCATCGCCATCTGCCGGGACGCAGACGCCCTCTACACCTACGTCACCGACCGCGTCGGCTCCCTGAACGGCGTCGAACGCGTCGAAACGACCCCGGTCACCTCCTACATCAAACGCGCCGCCCCAACGCTCTGACGAGCTCGTGCATGGTTGGCGGTGGTGCGTCGGGCTCCTTGATCGTTGATCACGGTCTGTGTGGTGGGGAACCGGGCACGTGCAGCGATTGTCCGGAGCCAGCAGATCACGGGGCTGACACCCCATGTGGCTGCTGAACTCGTCGCCGGAGTCGGTCTGTTGTGGCAAGAACGGCATCAGGCTGCGCTCGCGTCGCGCCCTCGGCACCGGCCGATGACGCGAATCGCGCCGAGCAGATGGGTAACTGACTGGCTGTGCTCGATACTGGTGCAGTACGGACACAGAGGTCCCCGGTGCCGACGGGTGGCGCGCCCGTGTGTCCGACCTGCCACCCGGCCAGTCAGGGACCGACTAGCGGCGACATGCCGTGAAGCGCCTTGCCCTGTTGTCGTTCACGCCCGGGCTGGAGACCCGGGCGAGTGCTGAGACCCTGGTCGGGCGTCAGCTCGGGGATGTCGTCGCGTCGTGGCACCTGTGCGGTCACCGGGCTGAGCCCGCGCCGGTTCGGCAAGCTCGTGACCGTCCTTCGGCGCGAGGAGGCGGACTCGGTCCACAGGGCCGGCGGTCTGGTCTCGACCGCCGCCGACTGGCCGGCGTTCGGCCGGATGCTGCTCGCTGAAGGGACGGTCGGCAGCCGCCGACTGCTGTCGCCGGAGTCGGTACGGCAGATGACCGCCAACCACCGGACCCAGCCCGAGCGCGAGGCGGCCGCATCGGGCTGGGCTTGTGTGCGTCTACCGGTCTGTGGTGGGCACGGCTGCGAGGAGGTTGGGGACGCCGCAGGCGCCGGCGAGGAGGTCGGCGTAGGCGGTGAGGATGTTGCGGGTGTCGCGCAGCGCGGTCCGCAGTTCGCCTGCGCGGGTCCAGGCCTGTTCGTGGTCGCGGCGCGAACGGTCGGCGGGGCGGCGGGTCTCCCAGTCCTCCAGAGCGGGGTGCCAGGTGGCGAGCAGTGGGCGGATGCCGTAGTTGAGCATGGCTACGGCCAGGTAGCCGAAGTTGTACTGGCCGTTCTTCTTGGGCTCGGCGACTTCCGGGCCGTACTTGCGCAGTACCTCGCGGGTGGTGGTGAACAGGGAGTACAGGCTGCTCAGCGCTTCCCGCAGCAGCCCCTCTTCCTCACGGAGCGGCACCACCGAGACCCGGGTCACCAGCTCGACGTACAGCTCCCAAGCGGCCCGCCGCTCGGCGTCGTTCGGCTCCCATGTGCCGGAGATCTCCAGCACGCGCAGGTTCAGCTTCACCTCTACGCTCTTCGGCGCCCGCACCATCTGTTGCCCCCTTGCCTGGACTGCTGTGATCTCAACGATTCACACCCTGCGGCCACCGTATACGGGGGATCATTGGTGCGGCGTCGTGTCGGGGCGACCTTGAGGGAAACGGGAGCAAGGGATGGCCGCAGCAGCGGAGTCGGTCGTCGTCAGCTGTGCCGGGACGGACTGTGCCTGGGCGGAGTGGGCGGCATGGCACCTTCGGGAGACCGGCCATCGCGTGGAGCTGGACGTGTGGTTCGCAGATGGTCCCCATGCGAAGTCGAAGAAGCGATCTCGATCACCGCGATCCGCACTCGTGCGGAACGGGCCCGAGACGGTCGTTCCGGGCATACGTCGTCCGACGCGTGCCGGCTTACGCCGCGGCCGCCGTGGGCTTCATCCGGGGCTGCCCGGTCCCTGGTGCGCCATGACTCGCCCGACGCGGTGGGGAGGGGGATGTCATGCCCGGTAGGCCTGTGGCGTTCATGAGCTATGTCCGTTTCAACGATCAGCATGATGACGGCCTGCTCACCGCGTTCCGGGAGCGGCTCGGTGCCGAAGTCCGGGCCCAGACCGGCGAGGAGTTCGAGATCTTCCAGGATCGTAACGACGTCGCCTGGGGGCAGAACTGGCAGCAGCGCATCGATGAAGCGCTGGATGCGGTGACGCTGTTGCTGGTCATCATCACGCCGAGCTTGTTCCGTAGCCCCGCCTGCCGGGCTGAGGTGACACGATTCCTGGAGCGGGAGCGCGGCCTGGGCCGCCAGGACCTGATCCTGCCGGTGTATTACATCAGTGCCCGGGAGCTGGATGATCCCGAGTTGCGCGAAGCCGATGAGATGGCCCGGGCGCTGGCCTCGCGGCAGCACGCCGACTGGCGGGAGCTGCGGTTCGAGCCGTTCACCTCACCGCAGGTGCGCAAGGCCACAGCTCAACTGGCGTCGCGGATGCGGGATACGTTCTGGCAGCCGCCCGCCACCGCCCCGGGGCGACCCGCCGGGCGTGCGGAGGCCACTGGAGCAGCTGCTGGGTCGACAGAACAGGCGGGGGTCACGGCCAAGACCGAGCCGCCGACCCACGTGGTGGATCCCTATCACCGGGGAGACTTCGTCACGGTCAGCGCCGCGATCAAGGCCGCGAGACCTGGTGACCGGATTCTGGTCCGGCCCGGCCTGTACGAGGAGGGCCTGGTGGTCGACAAGCCGCTGGAAATCCTCGGCGACGGGCCGGTCGCCGACATCCAGATCCGTGCGCGCGACGCCAACGCGCTGAAGTTCCGGGCCAGCATCGGCAGGGTCGCGAACCTGACTCTGCGCCAGACCGGTGGTGACTGGTTCGGCGTGGACATCGCCCAGGGGCGGCTGGAGCTGGAGGGCTGCGACATCAGCAGCCAGGGGCTCGCGTGCGTCGCGATCCGCGACGGCGCCGACCCGCGGCTGCGCCGTAACCAGATCCACGATGGTGAGCAGGGCGGCGTGTACGTCCATGACAGCGGCCTGGGCACGCTGGAGGACAACGACATCACCGGCAACGCTTTGGCGGGTGTGGAGATCGCCACGGGCGGAAACCCCACGCTGCGCCGTAACCGGATCCACGATGGTGAGCAGGGCGGCGTGTACGTCCATGACAGCGGCTTGGGCACGCTGGAGGACAACGACATCACTCGCAACGCTTTGGCCGGTGTGGAGATCAAAACGGGCGGAAACCCCACGCTGCGCCGTAACCAGATCCACGATGGTGAGCAGGGCGGCGTGTACGTCCATGACAGCGGCTTGGGCACGCTGGAGGACAACCACATCACCGGCAACGCTTTGGCCGGTGTGCAGATCGCAAGGGGCGGAAACCCCACGCTGCGCCGTAACCGGATCCACGATGGTGAGCAGGGCGGCGTGTACGTCTATGACAGCGGCTTGGGCACGCTGGAGGACAACGACATCGCCGCCAATGCTTTGGCGGGTGTGGAGATCGCCACGGGCGGAAACCCCACGCTGCGCCGTAACCGGATCCACGATGGTGAGCAGGGCGGCGTGTACGTCTATGACAGCGGCTTGGGGACGCTGGAGGACAACGACATCGCCGACAACGCTTTGGCCGGTGTGGAGATCAAAAGGGACGGAAACCCCACGCTGCGCCGTAACCGGATCCACGACGGTAAGCAGGGCGGCCTGCACGTCCATGACAGCGGCTTGGGCACGCTGGAGGACAACGACATCACTGACAACGCTTTGGCCGGTGTGGAGATCAAAACGGGCGGCAACCCGACCTTGTGCGCCAACCGGGTCAACAACAACGCATATCAGGCGGTATGGATCCACGAAGGTGGCCGTGGCGTGATCGAGGGAAATGACCTGACGGGGAATACGAGAGGCGCGTGGAAGATCGCAGAGGACTGCGAGGGTACCGTGACCCGCGCCCGGAACAAGGAATGAACGACGGTGCAAGCGTCGATTTCCAGAGAGCAGTTGAGGCCTGGTGCAGCTCACACACCGCGCTCAGTCGCCCTGCACAACGCCGACGACGTGAGGGCGTTGGATGCCGGGTAGCGTCTACGGGGTCAGCTTGAAGACCCGGCACACATCCGGATCCCCGAGCCGGGCGAAGAGCACCGTGTGCCCGTCCTCCTTGCCGACGAGGAGTTCGGTGACCGTCGCGCCCCGGGCGCTGGTGTCGAGATCGTCGAAGGCGAGCCCGACCTCGGCGTCCTCTCCCGGCGGGTTCAGCAGCTTCCAGACCCCGCCGCCGTCGAACGAGGGACGGTCCTCCGTCAGGATCTCGGGGCCGTCCTCCTTGGGCCAGTGCTTCACGGAGAACGTGACCGACGTGCCGCCGTCAGCGGTGAGGTCGAGGCGCGCTCCGTGCGGGCCGGTGTAACTCCTGTACAGATCGGCCTGACCGACCTCCGCCGTGGGGGCCGGTCCGCACCCGGCCGTGTCGCTGGAGCATCCCGCGGTCAGCAAGAGGGCGACGGAGGCCAGCGCGAGGGCCGGGGCAGCCGACTTCGTCCGGCCGCCGGCGCGCGCGGCGCTCACTGGTTCTTCCCGGGGATGCGCTCGGTCCAGGTGACCGTCCGGTGCACGGCACTCGTCACCGGACCGTGCACGGAGGAGCCCGCGGGGCCGTGAAAGGCGTCGAAGACCTGGTCGGCCACACCGGCCGCCTTCTTGAGCACGCCCTCCGCGATGACCAGCTTGGGCCCGATGCCCGGAGGGGCGGCGCCCAGCAGCGGCGGATCCAACGGCCCCCGCGCGCACGGCGGGAGGGGCAGGTACGGCAGCGGTTCGTCGCCGGCCTTGGCCCTTTCCTTGCTCATGCGGTGCTGCTCTTTCATCCGTGCGGACGCCCCCGTAGGCAGATCCTTCACAGAGGCTAACCCGGACGGAGGAGGGCGTAGGGGTCCGGGGGGTTCACCCCCGAGGCCGTACGCGGTGATCCCGCTGACGTACCTGAGGTCGCCGGCGAACGGCCGCACGCGCCGGCAGGCACAAGGCCGTCCGGTGCCATCAGCGCGTGCCCCGGCCGCCGGCCACCGGCATCATGATCTCCATGACACAGCAGCGTCCTGCCATCACCCTCGTTCGCGGCGACATCACCGAACAGCACGTCGACGCCATCGTCAACGCTGCCAACTCCTCCCTCCTCGGCGGCGGAGGCGTCGACGGAGCCATCCACCGCAAAGGCGGCCCCGAGATCCTTGCCGCATGCCGGGACCTGCGCGCCTCCCACTACGGCAAGGGCCTGCCCACCGGACAGGCCGTCGCCACCACCGCAGGCCGGCTCGACGCCGACCACGTCATCCACACCGTGGGCCCCGTCTGGTCCCGCTCGGAGGACCGGTCCGATCTGCTGGCCTCCTGCTATCGCGAGTCGCTGCGCGTGGCTGCCGAGTTGGCAGCCGAGACCGTGGCATTCCCGGCGATCTCGACCGGTATCTACGGCTGGCCCATGGACGACGGCGCACGCATCGCGATCCGCACGGTCCGTGAGGCGGCGTCGGCGCCGGTCGAAGAGGTGAGGTTCGTGCTGTTCGACGAGGCCGCTTACGCGGCCTTCGAGACGGCCCTCGCGGCCTCGAACTGACCGACCGACGACGCCGTTCGCCGTTGGTGAGCGGCACTGCGAACTACCCGTCGGTACTTGTGCGGTGACGTGGGCGCAGCACCGATCGGGGCGGAGACGGCGCTCAAGCACGGTTGCTGTTCGGTGTGTCGGGAGCCGAGGAACATGGTCGTCACCGACACCCAGCCTCGTCCACGGCAGCGCCGAGCCTGCATCGCTGTGCCACGAAGACTCGTCTCCGGCCCCGACCGGCACAGCGCCTCACACGATCGAGTCCGTGCTGTGCACGGAGAAGGACCGACGAGGCAGCCGCCGGCCACGTTACGACCAAGGTGCCAGGCGGCAATTCGAGGAGGCCCTGGCAGTGCTGGGTTGATGTCGGATATCCGCCAGCCTCGGGCCCGGGGATCGCCGATGCTGGAGGCATGCACACCGACACCGAGCGCTGCGTACGCGCCGTCCGGTCGAAGGACGCCCGCTTCGACGGCTGGTTCTTCACGGCCGTACTGACCACGCGGATCTACTGCCGCCCCAGTTGCCCGGCCGTGCCGCCGAAGGCCGAGAACATGACCTTCTATCCGAGCGCCGCCGCCTGCCAGCAGGCCGGATTCCGGGCCTGCAAACGCTGCCGCCCCGACACCAGCCCCGGCTCCCCGGAGTGGAACGCCCGCGCCGACGCCGTCGCCCGCGCCATGCGGCTGATCGCGGACGGCGTCGTCGACCGCGAAGGCGTGCCCGGGCTGGCCGCCCGCCTCGGCTACTCCACCCGCCAGATCGAACGCCAGCTGCTCGCCGAACTGGGCGCGGGCCCGCTCGCGCTGGCCCGCGCCCAGCGGGCCCAGACCGCGCGCCTGCTCATCGAGACCACCCCGCTCCCCATGTCCGAGATCGCCTTCGCCGCCGGCTTCTCCTCCATCCGCACCTTCAACGACACCGTCCGCGAGGTGTTCGCGCTCGCCCCCGGTGAGCTGCGCACCCGGGCGGCCCGCAGCCGCACGACAGCGCCCCGGACCCCGGGAGTGATCGCGCTGCGGCTGCCGTACCGGGCACCGCTCAACCCCAGCAATCTCTTCGGCCATCTCGCGGCAACCGGCGTCCCCGGCGTCGAGGAGTGGCGGGACGGCGCCTACCGGCGCACCCTCACCCTCCCGTACGGGCACGGCATCGCCGCTCTCACCCCGCACCCCGACCACATCGCCTGCCGACTGTCCCTGACCGACCCCCGCGACCTCACCATCGCCATCAGCCGTTGCCGCAGGCTGCTCGACCTGGACGCGGACCCGGTCGCCGTCGACGACCAGCTGCGTACGGACCCCTTGCTGGCCCCCCTCGTCGACAAGGCGCCCGGCAGGCGGGTGCCGCGCACGGTCGACGCAGCCGAGTTCGCCGTACGGGCGGTGCTCGGCCAGCAGGTCTCGACGGCCGCCGCCCGTACCCACGCCGGCCGCCTGGTCAGCGCGCACGGCGTTCCGGTCGACGACCCCGAAGGAGGGCTCACCCACCTTTTCCCGACGTCCGAGGCGCTGGCCGCGCTCGACCCCGAAGACCTCGCGCTGCCCCGCAGCCGACGCACCACGTTGACCACCCTGGTCGCGGCACTCGCCGGCGGCGCCCTGAAACTCGACCCCGGCAGCGACTGGGACCGGGCGCGGGTCCAGCTGTCCGACCTGCCCGGCTTCGGTCCCTGGACGGTCGAGGTGATCGCCATGCGCGCCCTCGGCGACCCCGACGCTTTCCTGCCCACCGACCTCGGCATGCGGCGCGCGGCGGCCGAGCTCGGACTGCCGTCCACCCCGGCCGCGCTCACCGCGCGCGCCGCCGCCTGGCGTCCCTGGCGGGCCTACGCCGTCCAGTACCTGTGGGCCACCGACGACCACCCGATCAACCGCCTCCCCGCGTAAGGAAGTCCGAACATGACCAGGCAGCACACCGTCGTCGACAGCCCGTACGGTCCGCTCACCCTCGTTGCCACCGACGGCGTACTGAGCGGGCTCTACATGACGGACCAGCGCCACCGCCCCGGGGAGGAGACCTTCGGAGCGCGCGACCAGGCGCCCTTCGGTGAGGCGATCCGCCAGCTGGATGCCTACTTCGCCGGCGAGCTCAAGGAGTTCGAGCTGCCCATACATCTGGCGGGCACGCCCTTCCAGCGAGGCGTCTGGGACCAGTTGCGCACGATCCCCTACGGCGAGACACGCACGTACGGCGAACTCGCCGAGGCTCTCGGCAACCCCGGAGCGTCCCGCGCGGTGGGCCTGGCCAACGGCAAGAACCCGATCGGGATCATCGTGCCCTGCCACCGGGTCATCGGCTCGGCCGGCAGCCTCGTGGGATACGGCGGGGGACTCGACCGCAAGCAGCGTCTGCTCGCCTTCGAGCGAGGCGCCCTGGACGACGCGCTCTTCTGAGGCGGCGACGGGCCAAGTCCGAACGCGCCGGCGATCTCGCCTTCTGCGACGCCCTCATGGCCACGGCGCCGTCCTGCGAACCCGCGGCGATGACATCGGTTGCGCGCCGAGCAGGGAACCGTCCTCACGGCCGGTGCCGTGAGGACGGTGTCGGGTACCACCCCTGGTCAGGCACTACCGGTCAGGTACTACCACCAGAAGACGAGGTACCCGTTGCCGCCGTTCACCCCGGGCACCCCGGGGGCGCCGGGCGCCCCGCCCGGGCCGCCGTCGCCGCCCCGTGCGCGGCCGAGGGGCGGGCTGACGATGCCGTCGGCGACGCCGCCGCCGAAGCCGAGGCGAGCGTCCAGGCTAGGCCGGCTCACGGCGCCACCCTTGACGCACTCGCCGCCGGCGCCGCCGGCTCCGGGGACGCCGTTACCACCGCTGGTGAAGCCGCCGCCACCCCCCTTGCCCCCTTCGGCTGTGAGCAGCCCCTCATCCTCGGACGAGGTCACAGTCGTCTCGGTGGCGTCGGTGCCTGCGCTGCCGTCGGTGCCTGCGGCACCGCCCGGACCGCCCTCGCCGCCCTCGCCCAGGTCCACCGTGACCGCGGGCTTCTTGGGGTCGAGATCGATCACACACCAGACGAAGCCGCCGCCACCGCCGCCGCCACCGCGGCCACCGAAGATGGGCGCGACGTTGCTCCCGCCACCACCGCCGCCGCCGCCACCACCGGCGCCCCATGCCTGGACGTACACCGACGTGACGCCCTTGGGAGGGGTGAACGTCCCGTCCTCGGTGAACTCCTGCAGTCCGTGCAGGACCACCTTCTGCTTGTCCTTGTCCTTGTCCTGCGGCACGGCGTCCCGGCCGGCGGCCTCAGCGCCAGGGGCCGTGATCAGTAGCTGGCCTGCCAGGGCTGCTACCGCCATGGCGGCGAGCAGGGCCTTGCGACGGGCAGGTCGGGTCTGGCTGTTCCCGTTCATGATGTCCTTCCCCTGTGGCCGATTTCGTGGCCACGGGCGCGCGGTGAGCTGATTGGTCGGACCGGAGGGTCCGCAGCTCATCCGACAACCCCGCCCGCCGTCCCACCAGGCGGCGGTGCTGATGCTTGGCCCAACCGGGTCGCGGGGTGCCCTGCTCGGGTTACCGGTGCGGCCGAACAGGCGTACTCGGTCGGCCACCCCTTCGGGTATCGGAGTGGTGCGCTCGACCTGCCGGGACAGGCAGACCGGTGGAGCGCTACCGGGCGGGGCCGGTCAGACGCTTCAGCAGGTCGGGCAGCGCGGTGCCGATCGGTTCTCGGACGACCTCATGGGCCAGCTCGTCGTACGGCGTCGGGTCGGCGTTGACCACGATCAGCCGGGCGCCGTGCTCGGCCGCGATTCCGGCCAGCGAGGCCGCGGGCTGTACCTGGAGCGTCGTGCCGACCGCGATGAACACCTCGCATGCCTTGGCGATCCCCATCGCCTGGCCCAGCACCTCCGGGTCGAGCCGCTCACCGAACATCACCGTCGCCGACTTCAGGATCCCCCCGCACTCGGCGCACGGCGGATCCTCCTCACCGGCCTTCACCCGCTCCAGCGCCTGCGCCATGGGGGAGTGGGCGTGGCAGCGGGTACAGGTCACCGTCCGCGAGGTGCCGTGCAGTTCGATCACCTTGCGGCTCGGCAGACCGGCCAGCTGGTGCAGCCCGTCGACGTTCTGGGTGATTACCCGTACCGCGACCCCCGACTCCCGGTCGAGCTCGGCCACGGCGCGGTGTGCGGCATTGGGCTCGGCACTCCAGGTCGGACTGTCGCGCCGCATGCGCCAGGAGCGACGGCGGATCTCCGGGTCGGCCATGTAGTAGTCGTAGGTGACCAGCTTCTCGGCCTCCGGGTCGCGCCGCCACAGGCCGTTGGGACCGCGGTAGTCGGGGATGCCGGAGTCGGTGGAGATACCGGCGCCGCTGAGGATCGCGACGAGAGTCATGCCGCGAGCGTACGCACCACGGCGACCTGCGGCGAACGGTTTCCTGCCGGTACCCGGTGCGGCCACCGCGCACCCTGGGGGCGGTGGCCGCACACGACGACGGGCCCGGACCGTCTACTGGTCCGCTGCCTCTGGTTCGACCTTGGTGAACGGCGTCGGCGTCAGGCCCGTCCAGCGGTGCCGCACCGCCCTGCCCGTCTCCTTGACGACGTCGCCGTCCTGGATCTTGCCGGTCTCTGCCAGGTAGAAGCCGCCGTCGTCGAGCGAGACGAGACCGTACTGACCGGTGGACTGCCAGCCGTACGTCCCCGACGGTGCGTCGTACAGCCCCTCGGGCAGCAGCGACAGCAGCCGTCCGCTCTCCGGCTGCTGCTGGCCCCGGACGGGGCCCCACACCGGGCGGTGGTCCCCGTCGACGACGAAGAGCGAATAGTTGGGGAAGGCGGGCTTGGTCCCCTTGTACACGGCCATCAGCCAGTTGCCGCTGTGGGCGTCGTACTCCAGGTTCTGCACGCCGTACCTCGTGTTCCCGGTGTACACGAAGTACTTGCCGGCGGGAGAGCGCGGGCCGCTGCGGTGCGGCTCGGCCTCGGTCAGCGGCCGCTCGTACTTGCGCCAGGTGCGCACGTCGTACTGGAGCAGCACCTGGTGGTCGTTGTCCTGGCGGGTGGTGTGGGCGTAGACCCCGTAGGCGACGGTCAGCCTGCGCGGCCCTGTCGTCCTGCCGAACGCCGGGCCGAACGCGACTCCGTCGATTCCGCTGCACCCGTAGCGGTGGTCCGCGGTCCTGGCCGTGTCGCCGTCGAAGACCCCGTCGCCGTTCATGTCGGCCGTGTAGTCGCGTACCACTTCCTCGAGATGGACAGCGGAGACGACACCGCTGGAGTGGGCGTCCATGTTCATCCGGGTGATGCGGTCACCGTCGAGGATCGCGATGTAGAAGGCCTTGGCCGACTTGTACTCCAGCGAGCCGTAGACGCGACCGTCGGCGGTGTTGATGTCGAGGTCGCCGAGGTGACCGGTGAATCCGGTGACCGAGCCGACGGGCCGGCCGCTCAGATCCGTCTTGACCAGGAGGTTGGTGAACGAGAAGTACATGAAGCCCTTGCGGCGGTCCAGCGCCATGCCCTGGAGGTGCCCCGACTGCCAGGCCCCGCCATCGACGGTGAGCGGCAGTGGGTGCGTGGTTTTCGCGGGTGCGGCGTCGGCTGCGGGGGCGACGGCGCCGATCGCTGCCGCGGCCGAGAGGACGGCGGCAGTCAGCAGGCTGTACGTGTGCCTGTGCATGATCCCTCCGGTGTCTGTGGTCCGGATGGTGCCCGGGGGGCGTGCACGGCGGCCCAACGCAGCGTGAACGCCCGGCAGCGGCATATCAGTTGACCCGCAGCCTTGTCATCATCGCCGCGCGGTCGGCGGCCGGAGACGGCCGCGAGGGCCATCCGGTGCGGCCACCGCGCTCCCGGGCGCGATGGCCGCACCGGACGTCAGGGGGCCGCCGCCGCAGGGACCTTGGTGAACGGCGTCGGCGTCCGGCCCGTCCAGCGGTACTGCACCGCCTTGCCCGTCTGCTTGACGACGCCGCCGTCCTGGACCTTGGCCGACCGGCCGATGTAGTAGCGGCCGTCGTCCAGGGACACCAGGCCGAACTGGCCCGGTCCCTGCCAGCCGCGCACACCCGACGGCACATGCTGCAGCCCCTTGGGCAGCAGCGTCAGCACGCGCCCCGTCTCCGGCCTCTGCTGACCCCGGATCGGTGCCCACGCCGGCTGCTTGCCGCCGTCGACCGCGAAGAGCGCGTAGTTGGGGAAGGCGGGCTTGGTGCCCTTGTACACGGCCATCAGCCAGCGGCCGCTGTACGTGTCGTACTCCAGGTTCTGCACCCCGTACGTGGTGTTGCCGGTGTACACGAAGAACTTCCCTTCGTGCGCGGCGGGACCGCTGTGATGCGGGCGGGATTCCTTCAGGGGGCGCTCGTACTGCTTCCAGTCGCGCACGTCGTACTGCAGCAGGATCTGATGGTCGTTGTCCTTGCGGGTGGTGTTGGCGTAGACGCCGTAGGCCACGGTCAGTTTCTGCCGGCCGAACCTGGTGCCGAACGCCGGGCCGAACGAGACACCGTCGATGCCGGCGTTTCCGTAGCGGTGGTCCGGGGTCTTCGCGATGTCGCCGTCGAAGACGCCGTCCCCGTTCATATCGGCGGTGAAGTCGCGTACGACTTCCCCGAGATGGACCGTGGTCAGCACACCGCTGGTCTGCGCATCCATGTTCATCCGCGTGATGCGGTCACCGTCGAAGATCGCGACGTAGAACGCCGAGGCCTTGCTGTACTCCAGCGATCCGTAGACCCGCCCGTCCTGCGCGTTGAAGTCGAGATCGCCCAGATGACCGCTGATGCCACGGACCGATCCGACCGGCTTTCCGCGCAGGTCCGTCTTGACGAGCATGTTGGTGAACGAGAAGTACATGAAGCCCTTGCGGCGGTCCAGCGCCATGCCCTGGAGGTGGCCGGAATTCCAGGTTCCGCCGTTGACAGTGACAGGCAGCTGCACGCGCGCGGTTCTCTCGCTGGGGGCCGCCGCGGGGGCGGTGCCGGCAAGCGTCACAACGGCCAGCGAGACGATGGTCGTCAGCCAGCCGCGAAGGTGCATGAGCATGATCCCTCCGGTGTCCTGGGACTCCGGATGGTGCCCAGCGGTCGTGCACGCGTTAGGGCCGGCTGGACAACGCGATATGAACGCCCGTGTATGGCACATCGGTTACCGGCATACCCGGTCAAATGGGCAGCCGTGGTGCATAGATCAGGCAGGCATCAGCAAGACGAAAGACAGGGAGCGGCGAGGCGTCGGCCAGGCGAAACGTGAGGATCGGCGATGGGGCGGACCAGGTCGGCGGAAGCCGGGGAGGCGGCGGGAGCGCGTCGGGCCGGGGGAGGCCGGGGAAGCGGCGGGAGCGCGTCGGGCCGGGGGAGGCCGGAAGCGCGCAATCCCGGTGGGGCCCGGGAACGCGTCAGGCCGGCGGGAGGCCGTTCTCCAGCTCGACCGCGCCGACACCGTCGGCCAGTGCGTCGAGCGCCGCCAGGACCCGGTGGCCGAGTGAACCCATCAGATACTCGGGGATGTCCTCGCGTGCCACGAGCTGCCAGGACAGCAGCTCCTCCTCCTGCAGAGCGATCGACGTGAACTGAGCCGTCGTCAGCACGCCGCCGTCGTAGACATATGCGGCGATGGGCGGCCGGGCGTCGCCCGTCACCCAGTCGACCGCCAGCAGGGCACCCAGCTCGAGATCCAGACCGATCTCCTCGAGGGTCTCCCGGCGGGCCGCCTGACGCGGTGTCTCGCCCAGGTCCGACTCGACGGTGCCGCCGGGCAGCGCCCAGCCCTTGCGGTAGTTGGGCTCGACCAGCAGCACCCGCCCCTCGGTATCGCGGAACAGCGCGGCGGCGCCGGCGAGGATACGGGGGAGGGAGGCGATGTAGGCGGCGTAGTCAGACGTGGTCACGGCACGCAGCGTAAGACATCGGGGGCGCCTTGCCCGGCTGTTTCGTGGCCGGTATGGAGGTCCTGCCCAGTCCCGCTGCCCATCGTTGGCCGATGGTGCGATGGCCTGGCGTCCGACGGCGCGGATAGGGTCGAAGCGGCGCGACTGCCTGTTCGAAAGCAAGGGATGGCAAGTGACGGACGGAGCAGTTTCACAGCCCGCGCGAGTGCTCGTCGCGGCTGACAAATTCAAGGGCTCGCTCACGGCCGTGCAGGTCGCCGAGCGAGTGACGGCCGGCCTGCGGCGGGTGGTGCCCGATCTGGAGGTCGAGAGACTGCCCGTCGCGGACGGCGGCGACGGCACCGTCGCGGCGGCGGTGGCGGCCGGGTTCGAACAGCGTCAGGTGCGGGTGACCGGGCCGCTCGGCACGCCCGTGACCGCGGCGTACGCCTTCCGGGACGACACGGCTGTGGTGGAGATGGCGGAGGCCTCGGGCCTCCAGCACCTCCCGGCGGGTGTCTTCGCGCCGCTCACAGCGACGACGTACGGCTCCGGCGAGCTGCTGCGTGCCGCGCTCGACGCGGGCGCCCGCACGATCGTCTTCGGCGTCGGCGGCAGCGCGACGACGGACGGCGGCGCAGGGATGCTGGCCGCGCTCGGGGCGCGCCTCCTGGACGCGGACGGGGTACCGGTCGGCCCAGGCGGAGGCGCGCTGGTGGACCTGGCGTCGGCCGACCTGTCCGGCCTGGATGCCCGCTTCAAGGACGTTCGCCTGGTACTGGCCAGTGACGTCGACAACCCGCTGACAGGTCCGAAGGGAGCGTCCGCCGTGTACGGCCCGCAGAAGGGCGCCACACCGCAGGACGTCGCGACCCTGGACGCGGCGCTCGCGCACTACGCGTCCGTGCTCGGCCCCGACCAGGCCGCCGCGCCCGGTGCGGGCGCGGCGGGCGGTATCGGCTACGGGGCGCTGGTCGCCCTCGGGGCGAGCTTCCGCCCCGGCATCGAGGTCATGCTCGACGTACTCGGCTTCGCACGGGCGCTGGAGCGGGCGACGCTGGTGATCACCGGCGAGGGCTCGCTGGACGAGCAGACCCTGCACGGCAAGGCCCCGGCGGGAGTCGCGGCGGCGGCCCGCGCCGCGGGCAAGGAGACGGTGGCGGTCTGCGGCCGCCTCGCGCTCCCCCCGGAGGCCGTCGGCCGCGCGGGCATCCGCCGTGCCTACGCGCTGACCTCCCTGGAACCGGACCCGGCCACGTGCATGGCGCAGGCGGGCCCGCTGCTGGAACGTCTCGCGGAGTCGATCGCCCAGGACTTCCTGACCTGAACCGACCGGGACGGGCAGCGGGTGCGCCGATGTCCCCTGCGCGGTTTCGGCCGACGGCCTGCTGAGCGGGGCCCTTGACCGGGGCCCTGGGGTGCGCCCCCGCCCGGACTCCGAGCCCGGGGTTGCCGCCGACGAGAGGGGCTGTCTGCAGGGCGCAGACGGGCCCGCCGCTGGAGCGTCCCGCGGAGTCGATCGCCCAGGTGGGTGGGCCTATGCCTCGTGCCCGGCATCGGTGGACGGCCTGCTGATCGCATGCCCTGCAGGCGCCCGCCTGCAGGGCATGCGGGGGCTGCGTCCCGGACGCCGAGCCCGCGGGTTGCCGCCCCTGGCACTCGCCGACGAGCGGGATGATCCGGGCCCCGAGGACGAGCGGGGCTGCCGCCTCCGTGGTCGGCCTCCAGCCGTGCCCGGGGATCGTGGGCCCCGGGCCTCTGCGGAGGTGGGTGGCCCGCGTGCCAGGTGCCCGAAGCTCCGTCCTCAGGGTTGCGCCCGGACTGCGGCGTGGTTCCGAGGGCCTGCGGCCGCATGCTTTCCAGGGGCCGGCCTGCCCCCCGTCCGGGGCCGACGCTTCCTCGCCCCCGCCGCCGGCCGTGCGCGCCGCCATGGCGCCGTACCTGGCGAGCAGGCCCCTGACCAGGCCCTTGTGCCCGTGCACACCGCATCGCCTACGTCGCTGGTCAGGCGCAGCGATTCAGCGTTGGGGCATGGACCGGGACCGTCCGCGGTGCTCATGTTGGCCCTCACAAGGCGCGCCGACCGGGCGAGCCGGAGAAGGGGGTTCGTATGGCCGCCGCGCTCGAGGTGCGCGCGCTGACCGTGGGGTATGGGCCCGTGCGGGCGTTGCGGGAGGTCTCCGTCGATGTGCCGGACGGGGCGATCGTCACCGTGCTGGGAGGCAACGGGGCGGGCAAGTCGACCCTGCTGCGCGCCATCTCCCGCACCCTCCCCTTTCAGCGTGGGCATGCCACTGCCGGAAGCATCCGGTTCGAGGGGCGACCGCTCGACGGGCTCAGTCCCGCCCGGGTCGTCGCCCAGGGCATCGTGCAGGTTCCCGAGGGCCGGCAGGTTTTCGCGCGGATGACCGTGGCCGACAATCTGCGGGCGGGCGCACTCGGGGTGCGCGGGGGCCGGCGGGAGGCCGCCGCGACGCTCGCCCGCATCCACGAGCTGTTTCCTGTACTTGCCGACCGTGCCGGGCAGAAGGCCGGACTGCTGTCCGGCGGCGAGCAGCAGATGCTCGCCATGGGGCGGGCGCTGATGGCCCGGCCCCGTCTGCTCCTGCTGGACGAGCCCTCGCTCGGCCTCGCCCCCCTGATGGCGGCCCGCATCGCGGAGACCGTCCAGGAGATCAACGCCGCCGGGACTTCGGTCCTCCTGGTCGAGCAGAACGCGGCGATCGCGCTGCGGCTCGCCTCGACCGCCTACGTCCTGGACGTCGGCGAGGTCGCCCTCGAGGGCCCGGCGGACGAGCTGGCCGCATCCGACGAGGTACGCAGGCGCTACCTGGGCGTGGTGGACGAGGCGGCCGCACAGGACGCCGCCCGCGCCGAGGCGGCCGCACCCGCCCTGAGGAGGTGGTCCGCGTGACACAGGAAGACAGGACGGCCGCGACGGACGCGGCCGTTACCGCGCCGGACGCCGGCACCGGCCCTTCTGCGGTTTCGCAGAGTGCCGTGGAGGCCCGGTCGGGTTCCGCGGAGGCCGTCCGAAAGGACGCCGACGACCCGGCCGCCGCCATGGACGCGGCCCGCACCTCGCAGGAGGACCGGACGGCCGCGACGGCGCCGGACGACAACGCCGACGGGGTTGCGCGCAGCGCAGCCGAGGACGCCTCCTCCGAAGCCGCCGGAAGGAAGGACGAGGTCGACTCGGCGGAGGCTGCCGGAGAGGACCCCGGTGATCCGGCTTCCTCCACGGACGCAGCCCGCGGAACGCTGAACGACGGGGATGCCCCTGTGCCGGTGGGCCGCACCGCGCCCGAGGCGGTGGCGCGCACCGCGTCGCGCGACCGGACGGCCCCCGCGCAAGCCACCGCCGCATCGGGCGACGGAACGGCCGCCCCCGCGCTGGTCGTCGACTCCGTCACCGTCAAGTTCGCCGGCCTCACCGCCCTCGACGCGGTGTCCTTCACCGTCGAGCCCGGCAGCGTGCACGCCATCATCGGGCCCAACGGAGCCGGCAAGTCCACGTGCTTCAACGTGCTCTCCGGTGTGTACCGCGCGACGTCCGGCAGCGTCCGGCTCGGGGAGCGGGACATCACCGGGCTGGCACCGCACCGCATCGCCGGCCTCGGTGTCGCCCGCACCTTCCAGAACATCGCGCTCCCGCCCCACGCCACCGTCGCCGACAGCCTGCTGCTCGGTCGCCACCGGCTCACGCGCGCAGGGTTCGTCGCCACGGGGCTGCGGCTGCCCTCGGCCGCCCGTGAGGCGCGGCTGCACCGTGAACGCGTCGGCGAGATCGCCGAGTTCGTCGGCCTCGCGGACGATCTGCACCGGCCCGCCGGAGCCCTTCCGTACGGCAAGCAGAAACTCGTCGAGCTCGCCCGTGCCCTGTGCATGGAACCGCGGGTCCTGCTGCTCGACGAGCCCATCGCCGGCATGACCGCCGACGAACGGCAGCAGAGCGCAGCCGTCGTCGCCGGTGTGCGGGACAGCCTCGGGATATCCATTGTGCTCGTCGAACATGACATGGGGGTGGTGATGCGGCTCGCAGACGCCGTGACCGTACTCGACTTCGGACGCCGCATCGCACACGGCACACCTGCCCAGGTGCAGAGCGACCCGGCCGTTGTCCAGGCGTACCTCGGAACGGAGGGCACATCATGACGACGTTCATCGAACTCTTCCTCGGCGGCCTCTCCATCGGTTCCGTCTACGCCCTGATCGCCCTCGGCTTCGTGGTCATCTTCAAGGCCACCGAGGTCGTCAACTTCGCTCACGCATCCCTTCTCCTCGCCGGTGGCTATGTCACCGCCGTCCTCCACGACGATCTGGGCTTCTGGCCCGCTCTGGCCGTCGGCATCGCCGGAGCCGCGGTGGTCGGCTCGGCCGTTGAGTACCTCGTCATGCGCCGCTACCGCGGAGCGGACCACAGCGTCCTCGCCATCGTCACCATCGGCGTGGACATCCTGCTGACCACCGAACTCACCCGCCGTATCGGCACCGATGTGCTCGCGCTCGGTGACCCGTGGGGCGACCGCGTCGTGAACATCGGCGCGATCACCATCGCGCAGACCCGCATCGCCGCCTTCGTGGCCGCTGCCCTGCTCATCACCGCCTTCCTGCTCGCTTTCCGGTACACCTCGTGGGGCGTGGCGATGCGCGCCGCCGCCGAGAAGCCCGAGACCGCGGCACTGATGGGGGTACGGCTGGGGCGGGTGTCGCTCGCCGCCTGGGCAGTCGCAGGCTCGCTCGCCGCCGTCGCCGCACTGTTCCTCACCGTTTTCCCGACACCCGGACTCGAACGCGCCACGTCGCTCGCCGCACTCAAGGCGTTCCCCGCCGCGATCCTCGGCGGGCTGGACTCGACGACCGGCGCCCTCGCCGGAGGCCTGATCGTCGGTGTCACCGAATCGTTCGCGACCGGATACCAGAGCGAACTGTCCTTCCTGGGCGGGGGAATCGGCGATCTCGCGCCGTATCTGGTGATGCTGGCCGTGCTGCTGGCGCGGCCTGCCGGACTCTTCGGCACGAAGGAGCTCGTCCGTGTCTGACACTCTGAGCCCGGGACTGCGCGGTCGCCTCAAGGCCGGCCGCCCGCGTCCCCCGCACCCCGACCCCGCGCCCGGCCGTACGGTCCGCCGCCTCGACCTGAGGCGCCCCGGCAGCTACGTCTGGCCCGCCCTCGCTCTCCTGCTGGTTGCCCTCCCCTTCTATCTCGACCGCTTCTGGCTCCAGGCCGGTCTGTTCGCCATGGCCGCCGCGATCGGAGCCATCGGCATCAACCTCCTCACCGGTGCCACGGGTCAGCTGTCCATGGGGCACGCCTTCTTCCTCGCCGTGGGCGCGTACAGCTACTGCATCCTGGCGGGTGGGGACGACGTCGAGAACGGCCACCAGCTCGTCGGCCTGGGGCTGCCCACCTGGCTCGCCGCCGTACTCGCCGTACTGCTTGCCGGTGCCGCGGGCGGCCTGTTCAGTCCCATCGCGGGACGGTTGCGCGGCGCGTATCTCGGCATCGCCACCCTGGCGTTGATCTTCATCGGCCAGCATGTGCTGTTCAACGCCCGTGATCTGACAGGCGGTTTCAACGGCCGCTCCGTTCCGCCGCTGTCCCTGTTCGGCTTCGACTTCGACGACACCGCGGTGGTCGTCGCGGCCGTGCCGTTCCAGTCGATGGAGAAGCTCTGGTACGTGGCGCTGCTCGCGCTCCTCGCCGGCGGGCTCTTCGCCCGGGGCGTGCTGCGTGGCCGACCGGGCCGCGCGATGAACGCCCTGCGTGACCACCGCATCGCCGCCGGGGTGATGGGTGTGCCTGTCGCCCGCTACCGCGCCGCGGTGTTCGTCCTGTCCTCGATGTACGCGGGTCTCGCGGGCGTCCTGCTCGCCCTGATCTTCCAGCGAACGGTCCCCGAGTACTTCGGCATGCTCCTGTCCCTCGAATTCCTCGCCATGATCGTCATCGGCGGCCTCGGCACGGTCGTCGGCGCGGTCGTCGGTGCGGTCTTCGTCTCCCTCCTGCCCCAGATCCTCACCTACTACAGCGACGCTCTTCCGCTGGTCTCCGCCCCTGGCACGGGCGGCGTCTCACCGGCCGAGGCGTCCCGCTATCTGTACGGCGCGGCGGTTGTCGCGGTCGTGCTGTTCCTGCCCGGCGGGCTCACCCGCCTCACTCCTTCCCCTCGGGAGAAGTCATGAAGTCAAGAACCTGTGCCGCGGCCCTGGCCGTGCTGGCGCTCACCGTCGCCGGATGCAGCGGGAAGGCAACCACCGACGACGGCGGCCAGAAGGGCGCCGGGGGAGTCAAGACCGACGTCGGTGTCACCGACAAGACGATCACCCTTGGCGTCCTCACCGATATGACCGGCGTCTACGCCTCCCTCGGTAAGAGCGTCACCCAGGCCCAGCAGTTGTGGGCGAAGCAGACCAACGCCGCGGGCGGCATCTGCGACCGGAAGATCGAACTGACCGTCCGCGACCACGGCTACGACCCGCAGAAGGCCGTCGCCGCATACACCGAGCTCGCGCCGAAGGTGCTCGGCTTCAGCCAGTTCATCGGTTCGCCGTTCGTCGCGGCCATGAAGCAGCGCATCGACGGTCAGGACAAGGCACTGGTAGTGCCGCAGGCCTGGTCCGCACACCTGCTCGGCAGCCCGTACATCCGCGTCGTGGGCGCCACGTACGACATCGAGACCATCAACGCCGTCGACTTCCTGCTCGCCGAGAAGCGCATCGCCAAGGGCGACAAGATCGGCCATGTCTTCTTCGAGGGCGACTACGGGGAGAACGCCCTGGCCGGCTCCAAGTACGCGGCCAAGCAGGCCGGACTGAAGATCGTCGAGCAGAAGATCAAGCCGACCGACAACGACATGTCCGCGCAGGTCGCGGCCTTGAAGAAGGCCGGTGTCAAGGCCATTCTCCTCAGTGCGGGGCCGCGCCAGTCGGCCTCCCTGGTCGGCGTCGCGGCGGCCGGTGGCTTCAAGGTCCCCGTGGTCGGCAACACCGCCGCGTTCGCGCCGCAGCTGCTGGCCACCCCGGCCGGTCCGGCGCTGACGAAGGACTTCTACGTCGCTTCCTCCACGCTCCCCATCGGCGCTCCCGACAAGGGCCCGGCCACGCTCGCCAAGGAGTACAAGGCTGCCTACCCCAAGGACGGTCTGGACAACGGCGTGGTCGCGGGATACACCGCGGCGAAGATCTACGGTGAGGTGCTGAAGAAGGCCTGCGCGGACAAGGACCTGACCAGGGCGGGCATCGACAAGGCGCTGCTGACCCTCAAGGCGTACGACCTCGGCTTCGGGATCACGCACGACTTCTCGGACCCGGACGCGCCCTCCACACGGCAGAGCCTGATCATGAAGCCGGACAGCAAGGTCCCCGGCGGACTGAAGGTGGTCCGGCCGGCGGCCGCGGCGAAGGCCGCGGAGACCTTCAAGACGGGCAGTTAGCCGAGGCTTGCTGCCGAGAGAGGGCCGAGGACGCCGGGGAGTCCTCGGCCCTCTGCATGACCCGGGGGCGCGGCCCTTCCCTGGGGCTGCTTCGCAACGCTCCTTTTCCGGACCGGAGCGCCTCGTCGCCCGCCTCGGCCCTCTTGCTGCCGGACGATCAACTGATGCTCTGCGACGCGATGTTCCTTGCGATGTTTCTTTGTCGTATGACAACGAGCATGGAGGACACTTCCTTCGGTCTCACTCGTCTGCACGGACGGGGCCGACCTGATATCCGCAAGGGGAATCAGAAAACTGACCTGCACTTGGGCGTGAAGAGCACGCATCCGGGCATGCGCTGATGCGCGCATGCGGGCTGTGGAGTCTGATACACGCTGTGGGTGGACCACAGCCAATCTGCTTGTGGTGTGGCTGCTCGGCTTCGTGGTTCGCCCCGCAGGCCACGGGTCAAGCGAGGCCGCTGGTGGAGGCCACTCGACCCGCCGCGAGGCGCCCCGGTGCAAAAAGCACCGGGGCGCCTCGCATTTTCGTCAACGGTGGCATGTCCGGTGTACGCGGCGATGGTTCGGGTACCCGGTTCGCTGCTGCCGGGAAGTGCATCCGGCAATGCGAGAACCTTTCGCGGAACGGCAGGCGTGAAAGTCCCGGCCACGGGCACATGGCCCAACACGTGGGAAAGCAAAGAGAATCCGCGTCCGAATGCGAACAACCACCGAGGAGAATTCTGTGAGCGAGTACATGTGGGGTTACCTTCCGACCAGCGGTCACACTCCGGACGACGACCTGACGGGCTACAAGGTGGAAGCCACGGACGGTCACATCGGCAAGGTCGACAAGCACTCCAACGAGGTCGGCTCGCAGTACATCGTCGTCGACACGGGCGTGTGGATCTTCGGCAAGGAGGTCATGCTTCCGGCCGGCACGATCACCAGCATCGACCACGAGGAGCGCGAGATCTTTGTGTCGCGGACCAAGGACGAGATCAAGGCGTCGCCGGAGTTCGACAAGGACAAGCATCTCGGCGACCCCGCCTACCGCGACCAGCTCGGCGGCTACTACTACGGCTCCGGCCACTGACCCATGGTGCGTGCTGTGCCGGGTGCGCCCCCGAAGCCGGGGGCGCACCCGGCATCACGTCGTTCCCACGTCCGCAGCGCTCCCCGCCGACCCGGACGTCCATACCCGGGGGCATGACGCAGTTTGCGGGAAACGCGGCCCGACAGGTCGGGGTTGGGCGCTGAGCGCTCCAGGTGGCCGGGTCGGCATGGTGGGCGTGGGGCCGGTTCTCGGCGGTGGCCAGGTCCGAGGGTGTGGGGTGGCCGGTCCCGGCGTGGGCCCGGTCGGCGGGGGCGACGCGGGAACGATCCCGACGGTGGCCGGGTCCGGGGGTGTGGGGTGGGGCAGGTCCGGGGGTGGCCGGGTCGGGAAGTGGGCCGGGGCCGATCGGTCCATGGGTCTCGGGTTTGGCCGGGTCCGTGGGTGTGGTGGGTGTGGTGTGGGCCGGTCTCGGGTTTGGCCGGGTCCGGGGGTGTGGTGTGGGGCCGGTCTCGGGTTTGGCCGGGTTGGTGGGTGTGGTGTGGGGCCGCCCTCCTGGTCTTGATGGTGGCGGCTTCGGGTCGGGCGTCAAGGGCGCTCGGTCGTTCCTCCCTCGCGTCGCCGTTGGCGATTTCGCTTCGCTTCACCCTTGACCCCCGCCCCTTCACCGCCGGGAAATGCTCTTGGGAGGGCGGCCGGGGGAAAGGTGCGGCGCAGGGGGTCCGTCCGGGGCCGTTCGTTTCGGGCGGCTGCGGGCCGTGGGTGGGTTGCGCGGCAGTTGAATGGGGCGGTGACGGGCGAGCTCAGCGACCGCAGGCATGTTCCGGGCTGGGTTCAGGACCGCTGGTCACTGTCCGGTGGGTGGTGCACGGGAGTTGAGTGGGGTGGCCCGGGCCGGCTCGGTGGGTGACGCTGGTCTGTGGGTGGGGGTTCAGGCCCGCCGGTCACTGTTCGGTGGTGGGGGAAGTGGGTGTGTGGGAGCGTCGCCCGGCAATTTCGTGGGGCAAAAGAGGCATAATGACCCCCTCCCTGAGTTCTTGTACACGGATTCCGGTCTCACCGGAATCCGCGTACACGACCTGTTCCATACACGGGACATTAAGGTGCATTTCGGGCAACAGCTCTGCCTCCGAGCCCGCCCCGCACCCCGACCACCCGCAGCCGCCCCCGCACCCCGGCCCACGCCGGCCCTCCCCCCACCCCGGACGGTGACCAGC
>NZ_JBIAPT010000015.1:43233-208642 GCF_042888425.1 Streptomyces sp. NPDC002889 | reverse complement strand
CGACCCGCTACGACAAAACCGCCGAGTCCTACCAGGCAGCCGTAACCCTCGCCTCGCTGCTGATGTGGGCGTGACACTTTGACGACAACTCCTAGGCCCTGTCCTGGCGACGCCCCGCCTCACCTGAACCGGAAGGGGGTGCCTCGTCCTGTACGACCTCGCCGCGCCGGCGGACCATCGAGGCCGGCAGGCTGCCGAGGAAGCCGGTGACCAGTCCCCATACGGCGGCGAGGCCGAGCGCAGTCCACAGCCGCGGGCGCAGCAGTACCTCGCCGGCGAGGTTGCCGCCGAGATCGCCGAGCCCCAGCAGCGAGAGTCCGTAGTGCGCGGAGACACGGACGAGCAGGCAGATCGTCAGCACGGTGAGGACGAGAGCGACCGCCATGTGCAGGGCGTGCTGCCAGGCACGTATCCGGGCCGGTGACCGGACCGCCATGACGAAGGCCGCACCGAGCAGCAGGACGGCGGCGACCGCCACGAGCCACCACATGGCCCTGTCCTGATCGGCCAGCGACCGCAGATTCAGCGTGGAGAGGTCGGGCGTGCGCAGTACGGCGTCGAGGACCTGCGGCATCGGCAGCCCGAAGGGCCCCTCGACCTTCCCCTCCCAGGTGGCGCCCAGCCCGAGCGTGAAGGCGAGCCAGACGAGGTTCGGCAGGCCGAGCAGGATCATGGCGAACGTGTCCCGCGCGTGGCCCTGGGTGGCCGCGGCCACGAGGCCGATCACCACACCCAGCACGACGCAGGCGAGCAGCAGCGCAACCATGGCGAAGGCCGCCGGCCTCACCGACTCCTGGAATCGCACGAGCCCGGCGGGCAGCGGGGCACCGCGCGACACCAGGAGCGCCAGGATGAGCACACCCACCAGCCACAGCAGTCCGAACACGACAGTGAGGGGGATGTCGGCGCGGAACCCCACGCGCGGGGTCGCGTCCAGCAGGTCGCCGATGAGATCTCCGGTCGGGTCCTCGATCGGGATCGTGAAGGTGTGGCGGGCGAGTGCCGACAGACCGATGAGCGCAAGTGCCCACAGCAGGGCCAACCGGGCTGCCCAGCCCGCCAGTTCCCTGCTTCCGGCGACCGCGCGATGCCTTAGCGGCCGCAGGAAGCCGGCCGCGACGGCCAGGGCACCGGCGAGTGTCACCGACAGGGGCAGCACCGAGAGGTCGGCGCTGGTCTCGGCGATCGCTCCGGCGTCCCCGCCGATGTCCACGGAGCCGCCCGCCGCCATCACGACGACGGCCGCGACGACCTTGGGGAACGCGCCGCCGGGCAGATCGGCTGCGCCTGCCGCCCACAGGCCGAGGGCTGCCAGGACGACCATGGCCACGATTCCCGCGAGTACGGCCACAAGGGCCTGCAGCCAGCCGTGCGCGGCACGGGGTGCGGCGCCCTCTGCGCCGCGCCCCGGCCGGCTTTCGCTCCATGCCTGCTGACTCACGCTGACACGCTAAGCAGCGGAATCGGGGGCCGCCGCTCGGGTGGGCCGACCGGCGTCAGCTTGCGAGCCGCCCCGACCCGGAGCACACAATAGGCACGGTGAGCGACAAAGCGGGTGACGGTCGACCGCTCCCGCCTTCCTACCTCTGGGAAGAAGTGCTGTGAGTTCCCAACCTCCGTCCTCAGACCGCCCCACCGGCCCCCCTTCCGGCCCGCTGTCGGGTCCCGGGCGGCAGGGCCCTCCCCCGCCTCCTCCCGGCGGCTCGTCGGGCGGTGGTCCCTCCGGTCCACCGAGCGGCGGCGGGCCACAGCAGGGCGGCCCCGGCGGCACGGGAGGAGAACCCGGCCGGCCGTGGTGGCGGTCCGCGCCGCGTATCGCCGCGATCGCCGCCGCGCTGGTGGCGGCGGTGGTGCTGGCCGTGGTGTTCACCCGGCCGGACGGCGGATCCGGCGGCGGCAAGGAGCTCTTTCTCCAGGCCGCCGGCTCGGCGGGGCCCGATCCGTTCACCGAGTCGACCGCGAACGAGAGTCAACCGACGACCCCGGCGCCGGCGACCGCGGCGCCGGGCGCGACCGAGGCCGGTACGAACGTCACCCGCAGCGTGCGTGGATCAGCGCCCGGCCTGTACGAAGGGACCCGCAAGGTGCCCAGCTGCGATGTGGGGAAGCAGATCACCGCGCTGGGCGCCGAACCGTCGAAGAACCGGGCGTTCGCCCAGGTCCTGGGCATCGGGCCGAACGCCGTACCCGCCTATCTGCGCTCGCTCACTCCTGTGCAGTTGCGATGGGACACCCGTGTCACGTACCACGGCTACAGGGACGGGTCGCCCACCAGCTATCAGGCGGTGCTGCAGGCCGGAACGGCTGTGCTGGTGGACGACCGGGGAGTGCCGAGAGTGCGCTGCGCCTGCGGCAACCCGTTGCGCCCGCCGGTCGCCCAGGAGGGCACCCCGAAGCCGACGGGCGATTCCTGGCCCGGGTACCGGCCCTCGAACGTCGTGATCGTGGCGCCGGCGGTGCAGGAGGTGAAGGCGTTCGTCATGTACGACGCCGAGGACGAGAAGTGGTTCGCACGCCCCGCGGGGGACACGGGCCGCCGCGACAAGGACGCGCCGCCGCCCAAGCACGAGCCGTCGCCGTGCCCGTCGAAGTCCAAGAGCTGTCCGCCGACCGACAAGTCGTCGTCGCCGGAGTCGCCGTCATCGCCCTCGCCGGAGGACACCCCGTCGTCCGAGCCACCCTCGAGGGAGGACACCCCGTCCTCGGAGCCACCGCCGAGGGAGCAGCCGCCGTCATCACCCCCGCAGCAGGACACTCCGCCGCAGGACACCCCGCCGTCCGAGTCAGCGCCGCCGCCGTCGGAGCCTTCACCCGCGTCCGGTTCCCCCGCGGAACCGCCCCCGCCCGAAGCACTGGTGTACTGAGGCATCCCGCCAGGCGCTCGTGGGACTGCGCAGTCCGGCTCCGCGACCTGCACGTAGCAGCACAACGCCCGTGCACGCAACGGGGTGTGCCCCGTCGTCGACGGTCGGGGCTATGGGGGGCTGCACCATTCCTCCGGCTGGCGCGCGGTTTCTACTGTGACCGGCATCAGTCGCCTGGGGGAGGTTCGGGTGCCACCGCGTTTCGGATTCCACCGCGTACAGGCCCGCCGAAGCCCGCCTGGCCGCAGCCGACTTCACTGCTGCGCCGGGCCGGCGGCCGGATGCCCGCCGTGCTCGCCGTGCCGACCGGCAGCCGGTGACTCGCCCCTCGCCCTCCGCCCATGCGGCCGTCGCCCTGGAACGCGTCACGGACTTCGGTGCCGACCCGGGCAGCCTGACGATGCAAGTGCACCGGCCGCCGGCCCTCCCACGGAGCCCCGCCGTCGCGGTGGCGCCGCACGGCTGCACCGAGCGCCGCCGGTTCTACGCCGACAACTCCGGCCTGGCCACCCTCGCCGACCCCACTGCTCTGTGCCGGACCCGGCCGGTCGCTGCATCGTCCCCGGTGCCGGGTGCCCCTGAGCCTTCCTCCCTCATCCCCCTGACTCGTCACAGGAGTTCTCCGTGCCCTTCGCTCTGCCACCGAGCCCTGCCCTCTCCGACCGCCCGCCCGGAACGACCGGTCTTCTCCGGCGGACCATGGGCGCGGCGGGCGCGGCCGCGCTGCTGCTCACCCTCACGACCGTGCCGGCCTCGGCAGGCCGGCGTTCAGACGCCACGGCGCAGTCTTCGGCGGGCCACTGCGCCCGGACGGCGGCGCTCAAGGTGCCCGGCGCGGAGCGCCAAGAGGTGGCGTGTCCGGGAGAGTTGACGACCGCTGGGACCGTGGCCTCCGGGCACACGGATCAGGCCGACTGGGCCGGGCTGACCCCGGCGGGCCTGGCCACGCCGAGCGGCGTCCCCGGCATCCAGATCGACGGGTACTTCCCCGACGACTCCGCCGGCAACACCAACCACGGCTGGAACCACGACTCCCAGTTCGTCATCCGGCTGCCCGACCACTGGAACGGCGGCCTGGTCGTCGCGGGCTCCCCTGGGGTGCGCGAGCAGTACGCGAACGACCGGGCCATCTCGGACTGGGTGCTGTCCCGCGGCTACGCCTTCGCCTCCACCGACAAGGGCAACACCTCCGCGGGCTTCCACCGTGACGGCAACGAGCCGGGCGACGCGATCGCCGAGTGGAACGACCGGGTCACCCAGCTGACCCGGGCCGCCCGCGCCGTCACCACCCAGCGCTACCACCGGCCACCGTCGCGCACGCTGGTGACCGGGATGTCGAACGGCGGCTATCTGGTGCGCTGGCAGCTGGAGAACCACCCCGAGCTGTACGACGGCGGCGTCGACTGGGAGGGCACCCTCTGGCGCAGCAGGGGGCCGAACCTGCTGACCTTCCTGCCGCCCGCGCTGCGCAGCTATCCGGTGTACGCGGCGGGCGGTCCGGGGGCGCGGGAGGCGCACCGGCGGATGCTCGCCGCCGGATATCCCGCCGGCTCGGAGTTCCTGTGGCCTTTCCACCACCAGTACTACTGGGATCTGACCCAGCGGATCCACCGGGAGGAGCTCGACCCCGGGTACGACGGGGCGACGGAGGCCGGGACCCCGTTCTGCGCGCCGGGGACACCGGCCTGCGATGCCGACTACGACTACGCGGCCCGGCCGCGTGAGGTGCACGGCGCGGTCGGGAGGATCGCGCTCACGGGCCGCATCGGGAAGCCCCTGATCACCCTGCACGGCACGCTCGATGTGCTGCTGCCGATCGGCCGGGACTCCGATGTGTACGCGCGGATGGTGCGCGCCGCGGGTCGCGGCGGCCTGTTCCGCTATTACCGCATCGAGGGCGGAACCCATGTCGATTCGCTGTACGACGCCTTCCCGGACCGGCTGCGGCCGCTGACGCCGTGCCACCGCTCCGCCTTCACGGCTCTGGAGATCTGGCTGGAGCGGGGCACGGAGCCGGCGCCGAGCCACACGGTCGCCCGACCGCACGGCGGCGGTCCGGGCGCCGCGGATCTGCTGACCGACTGCCCGCTCCACCGGTCTTGGTGACTTTGCGTCAGCCACTCGCAGTCGGTTCGGTACGAGTCGTCCTGAAGCCGAGGATCCCGCGGCTGCCGGCAACGGATGTCCGGTGGGTTGTGCTTGAGGTCGGGTGTGTCGGCGCTGGACGGCTCCGATGTCGCATCGCGCAGATCTCGGGTCGGCAAGGGCTGATACACCTCGACAACGCCGGGGCGGCTCCCTGACCTCCATGGGGCGCCCCGGTGTGCTCCGGCCTCGGTGCGAGGCGCATCGGGGTGCTGTGGTCGGGACCTGCCCGCGGCGGCGCTCTGCCGGGCAGCAAGAATGCTGGGAACACGCGACGCCCCGCACCCCACGAATGCAGCAGGAGTTCCCATGGCAGCATCTCCCGTAATCGGCGCACCGGTCGCGGACTTCACCCTCCCGGGCGGGGTTCTGACGGACGGATCGGCCGACGGCGCCTTCGAGCGGCGCGACTTCACGCTCCGCGAACAGCAGGGCCGACCGCTGGTCATCGCCTTCTACCCGGGCGACGACACCACCGTGTGCACCAAGCAGCTGTGCTCGTATTCGAGCGGTCTGGAGACCTTCACGGACTGCGGCGCGGACGTGTGGGCGATCAGCCCGCAGAGCGTCGACAGCCACGAGAGCTTCGCCCGCACGTACGGGCTGCGGATGCCGCTGCTCGCCGACACCGACAGGTCGGTGGCGAAGGCCTTCGGCGTCGCGGCTCCCGGGATCGGGCTGCGCCGCGCCGTCTTCCTGATCGCCGCGGACGGCACCCTGCACTGGAAACACGTAGGGCTGTTCGGGGCCACATTCCAGTCGACGGACACGCTGGCCCGCCACCTCGCCACCCTGCAGCAAGCGTGACAGTACGACGGCGGGCACGGCGCCCCCGCGTCAGGCCGGGTCGCGCATCAGCCGCAGCGTGATCGGTGCGAACAGGCACGGCGCCGTCTGGATCGATCCATGGGTGAGTTCGGGCTGCCCCGCAGCGTTCGGGGCGTTGTCGAGCTGTTCCGTCGCCGTCACCACGGTGGCCGTGAGACCCGGTGTGAGACGGGTCCGGGTGCCGCCGCCGGTCGGCTCGTGGAGCGGTACCACCGCATCACCGCTCGCGTCGGGCATGCGACGGACAGGCCCGACGCCGTGCGGTCCGGATGGGCGATCCCTTCCGGACCATCGACGGATATCCCGCTGAGAACGGGTACCTGCCTAGCATGGTCACTTTCAGCCCTACGGCCGCTGACGTACCCCAAGCACCCGCCTGGCTCGCTGCCGGCGAGGGAGCCCCCGCAGTCATCGTCTTCACCCTGATCGTCATCGGGCTGGTGATTCTGCTCGTCTGGTTTGTCATGCAGATGGGCCGCAAGCGGCGTGCCACGCCGCTGCGGCGCGACGAGCAGCCGAAGCCACCCGATCACCCGAGCCATGTCGAGACCCGGCGCGAACCCGACGAGTTCGCGCCGGGCGAGCAGCTGTATCCGCACGAGATGCCGGGCTACGGAAACCTGCCCAGCAGGCCCGCTCCCGAGGCGGAACCGCCGAAGCACCCGCGGGACGACAGCGGCGGCGCAGTCGGCAGCGGCGGCCACGGCGGCTGATCGCCACGACGTCCGGCGCGCGTCCGCCGGCTTCACCACGCCCGGCCGGGTGAAACCCGGTGTGTCCCGGGCGCGTACGCGTCGGCGGGGCTGTCCGGATGCGCCCCGGAACCGGGCCCTCTACGTCGGTGGCACGGTGCCGGGCTTCATGGGTCGGATTCCGGCACGCGCCGCTGTCGGCCAGGACCACGGGCCTCGCTCCCGTACACGGGGTGCGGTGGCTCCCGCCGATGCGCTGCTGCCCAGGGCGGCACGGTGCGACGGGTGGATGGTGCGAGGCCCTCCTGCCCCGGACCGGTCGCGGAGCCGGAGAACACGTTCGAGGCCGGGGCGTCGACGGGTCGGGCCCCTGACCGCCAAGCGGTGCCGGCGGTTCGCCGCTCCAGGGACCCGAACCGCACCCCCGCGACCGGTGCGGGGTCGACGACGGGTCTGAGCCGGTCGGTCATCGGCCTGAATCGGGGGCCGGAATCATCGGCCGGCCACCAGGCCGAACCGCTCGATCGGCTCCAGGCTGGTAGGACAGGGACAAAACGATCGGTTCAAGGACGGAAAGGGCGCTACGGAGTGGACCCGACCAGCCGACCGGATGACGTGGGCGCACCTGATGCCGCGAGGGCTCATCGTTCCCCGGTCACTCTGCACATCAACGGCGCCACCCGCACCCTGACCCTCGACCATCGCACCAGCGTCCTGGACGCGCTGCGCGAGGACCTGGATCTGACCGGTACGAAGAAGGGCTGTGACCACGGCCAGTGCGGTGCGTGCACCGTGATCGTCGACGGACGGCGCGCGAACAGTTGCCTGCTGCTGGCGGTCGCGCTCGACGGCGCACACATCACCACCGTCGAAGGTCTCGCCGACGACGGGGCGCTGCACGCACTGCAGGAAGCCTTCATCGCGCGCGACGCCCTCCAGTGCGGCTACTGCACTCCTGGCCAGCTCTGCTCTGCCGTCGGCATGCTGGCCGAGGCGGCGGACGGCCACCCGTCCCTGGTGACGGACCCCCGGCACCCGCCGAACGCGCCGGTGGTGCTGAGCAGGCCCGAGATCCAGGAGCGCATGAGCGGCAATCTGTGCCGGTGCGCCGCCTATCCCAACATCGTGGCGGCCGTCGAGGACGTGGCATCGTGAAGCCGTTCGCCTATCTCCGCGCCGGCAGCGCCGCTGAGGCCGTGGCCGCGTTCGCCTCCCGGTCCGATGCCCAGTACCTCGCGGGCGGCACCAACCTCGTCGACCTGATGAGGCTCGGGGTCGCCACGCCCGGGCTGCTCATCGACGTCGGCCGACTGCCGATGGACCGCATCGACGGCACGCCGGCCGGCGGGCTCCTCATCGGCGCGACCGTCCGCAACAGCGACCTCGCCGCCCACCCCGTCGTCCGCAGCCGCTACACCGCGCTGTCGCAGTCAGTGCTCTCCGGGGCCTCGGGTCAGCTCCGCAACACCGCGACGACCGGGGGAAATCTGCTGCAACGCACCCGGTGCACGTACTTCCAGGACATCACCAAGCCCTGCAACAAGCGCACGCCGGGTACCGGTTGTCCCGCGCTGAACGGGGTCCATCGTGATCTCGCTGTGCTCGGCCACTCCGAGCACTGCGTCGCCACGCATCCCTCCGACATGGCGGTCGCACTGGCCGCCCTGGACGCCACGGTCCATGTGCACGCAGCGACCGGTGAGCGCACCGTCCCGGTACGCGACCTGTACCGACTGCCGGGCGACCGGGCGGACCTGGACACCGGGCTCCGGCCCGGCGACCTGATCACGGGAGTGGAGCTGCCGCCCGTCCCGGCGGGTGTGCGCTCCGCGTACCGCAAGGCCCGCGACCGTGCCTCGTACGCCTTCGCACTCGTGTCGGTGGCGGCAGTGCTCGACGTCCGCGACGGCCGAGTGCGGCATGCCGCGCTGGCGTTCGGCGGGCTCGCCCACCGGCCGTGGCGCGCCGACGCCGCGGAGGACGCGCTGACAGGGGCGCCTGCGACGCGAGCCTCCTACGTGCAGGCGGCGGACGCCGCGCTCGAGGGCGCCGTACCGCTGCGTGACAACGGCTTCAAGGTGCCGCTCGCCCGCAATCTCGCCGTGGACGTGCTCACCAGGCTCGCCACCACGGAAGGTGAGGGCCCGTCATGACCTCCGCACCCGCCTCGGGCACGCCCGCCGTACGCCGGGAGGCCCGCGCCAAAGTCACCGGCACGGCACGCTACGCGGCCGACCACACGCCGCGCGGCTGCGCCCACGGCTGGCCCGTGCGGGCCACCGTCGCCCGCGGCCGGGTCACGGCGATCGACACGGCGGCGGCCACGGCGCTGCCCGGCGTGATCGCCGTACTCACCCATGAGAACGCGCCCCGGGTGCATCAGCCGGACGACGCCACGCTCGCGCTCCTCCAGGACGCCGAGGTCCCCCATCGGGGCTGGTACGTCGCCCTGGTGGTCGCCGAGACACTGCACGAAGCCCGCGCCGCGGCCGATGCCGTACGCATCGAGTACGACATCGACGAGCACGACGTGCGGCTCACCGCGGACCACCCCGGGATCTACACGCCCGAGAAGGCAAACGGCGGGTACCCGGCCGTCCGTGAACGCGGGGACTTCGACGCCGCCTTTGCCGCGGCCGCCGTCCGCGTCGACGCCGCCTGCACCATGACCGCGCAGCACAACCACCCCATGGAGCCGCATGCCTCCACCGCCCGGTGGGAGGACGGCCGGCTGGTCGTCCATGACTCCAGCCAGGGCTCCAACGCCGTACGGGAAGCGCTCACACGGCTGTTCGGGCTAGAGAGGCAGCAGGTCACCGTGGTCTCGGACCATGTCGGAGGAGGCTTCGGCTGCAAGGGCACGCCACGCCCGCACGTGGTGCTCGCCGCCATGGCCGCACGCCACACCGGGCGGCCGGTCAAGATCTCGGTCCCCCGGCGTGAGATGGCGACGGTCGTGGGCCACCGCGCGCCGATGCTGCAGCGTGTACGGCTCGGCGCCGGATCGGACGGTGTCATCGGCGCGCTGGCCCACGAGGTGATCACCCAGAGCTCCCGCATCAAGGAGTTTGTCGAGCAGGCGGCGGTTCCGGCCCGGGTCATGTACACCTCGCCGAACAGCCGCACCGTCCACCGGCTGGCCGCGCTGGACGTGCCCACTCCTTCCTGGATGCGTGCGCCCGGGGAGACACCCGGGATGTACGCCCTGGAGTCGGCGATGGACGAACTCGCCGTCGCCACAGGGGTGGACCCGGTGGAGCTGCGGCTGCGCAACGAACCGGACGCCGAGCCCGACAGCGGCCGCCCGTTCAGCAGCCGCAACCTCGCCCGCTGCCTCAGGGAGGGCGCACGGCGGTTCGGCTGGCAGCAGCGCGACCCGCGCCCGGGCGTACGCAGGGAGGGGAATCTGCTGGTGGGCTCCGGCGTCGCCTCGGCCATGTATCCCGCACTGATCGTCGCGTCCACAGCGAGTGCGCACGCCGATCGGGACGGCACGTTCCTGGTGCGCACCAATGCCACGGACATCGGAACCGGAGCACGTACGGTGCTCGCCCAGATCGCGGCCGACGCACTCGGCGTGTCACTGGACGCGGTGCGGATCGACATCGGCAGCACCGATCTGCCGGCGGCGCCGCTGGCCGGCGGCTCGGCGGGCACCGCGTCGTGGGGGTCGGCCGTGCACAAGGCGTGCTCGGAACTCGCGGCCCGGCTGGCGGGTTTCGCCGGGGAGCTGCCGCCCGAGGGCGTGACCGTCACGGCCGATACCGAGGCGGAGACGCGCGAGGAGCCGCCCTTCGCCCGGTACGCGTTCGGCGCGCACTTCGCCGAGGTCCAGGCGGACACCGTCACCGGCGAGGTCCGGGTACGCCGGCTGCTCGGCATGTACGCCGCCGGCCGCATCCTCAACCCCCGTACGGCGCGCTCCCAGTTCATCGGGGGCATGACGATGGGCCTGGGCATGGCGCTGATGGAGGGCAGCACCATGGACGCGGCCTTCGGGGACTTCGCCGAGTGCGATCTGGCCTCGTACCATGTGCCCGTGTGCGCGGACGTACCGGAGATCGAGGCGCACTGGATCAGCGAGGACGACCGGCATCTCAACCCGATGGGGAGCAAGGGCATCGGCGAGATCGGCATCGTCGGCACGGCTGCCGCCATCGCCAATGCCGTTCATCACGCGGTGGGGGTACGGGTGCGGGATCTCCCGCTCACCCCGGACAGGCTTCTGCCTCGTCTGCCCTGACGTCGCGAGGCGCGCTCAGCCGGTCCCGGGGGACTTCCGCGGTGCCTGCGACCGGCGGGCGCCGAGCAGCAGCGCGATGTCGTCGGGCCGGTCGGTCTCCTGCCGTGCCTCGTTGATGAGACGGTCGGCCGTTTCGGCGAGGCTGCGGGCGCCCAGGTCCGAGAGCGTGTTGCGCAGGTGCTCGATCCCGAGGCCGATGTCGACACCCGGTTGTTCGACCAGTCCGTCGGTGAACAGCGCGATCAGCGCCCCCGGCTCGAGCTGGAACTCGGCCACGGGATAGGTCTCCTGGGCGTCGACGCCGAGCACCATCCCGCCGGGCAGGTCCAGGACCTCGGTCCTGCCGTCGGGGTGGCGCACCAGCGGCTGGAGATGTCCGGCGCGTACGGCGTGTGTCTCACCGGTCCCCGGGTCCAGGGCGATGTAGCAGCAGCTGGCGAACTGGCCGGGATCGAGGTCGATGAGCAGCCGGTTGGTGCCTTCCATCACCTCCTGCGGCTCGAAACCGCTGAGTGCGAACGCCCTGACCGCGCTGCGCAGTTGGCCCATGGTGGCGGCGGCCGCGACCCCGTGTCCCTGTACGTCCCCGATGACCAGAACCAGCCCCTGGCCGGATTCGATGACGTCGTACCAGTCCCCGCCGACCTCCATGCCCTGGGTACCGGGGAGATACCGGGCGACGGTGTCGAAGTGCTCGACCACGGGGAGCCGGCGCGGCAGCAGGGCGTTCTGCAGCCCGCGGGCGAGGGCCGCTTCGCTGTCGTAGCGCTGGGCACGCTCGAGGGCCTGGGCGATCAGTCCGGCGAGCGCGGTGAGGACTGTTCGCTCCTCGGGGTCGAAGCCGCGCGGCTGGTCGAAGCCGAGGATGCAGGATCCGACGGGGCGCCCGGAGGCGATCAGCGGGAGAAAGGCCCGGGCACCGGTGTCGGCGTCCAGGGGGATGCCGGGGTAGGCGGCGGCAAGACGTTCCATGGACTCGAAGAAGATGGGGCGGCCGGTGGTGAGCGTCTCGACGCCGGGCAGCTTGGCTTCCATGCTCACGCCGTCGAAGCGGTCGAGGAAACCGCGCGGGAATCCGGTCTCCCAGGCCAGAAAGAGATGCTGGTCGTTGAGGAGGTAGATCGCGAGCTGGCGGCCGCCGAACGCGGGCAGCAGCTCCTCCGTGACCACCGCGGAGACCTGACGTGCCGTCACCGCCTCGGTGAGCGCGATGGCGAGCGCAACAGGGCGGTACAGCGCCACCGCCAGGTCGGCCGTGGAACCGGGGCCGACGGCGGGCATGACGACGGAGTCCGGTGTGTACGAAGGCTCTTCCTCCGCCTCGAGGGTGACGGTGAGTCCCTCGCGGCCCGAGTGGAGGGCGACCGACAGCCATGACCCGTCCGGGGATCTGGTCAGGAACCGCACGGGCTCTCGGGACAGCAACGCGGCCCGGTACTGGTCGTCGTGGCCGGGTTCACCGAGCCACGGCACGGCGTCCCACAGCAACCGGCCGGTCAGGTCGGAGCGTGCTTGGCCGAGCAGTTTCTCCGCATTGCGGTTGACGTAGGTGATCCGCCCGAGCCGGTCGAGCGTGAACACGCCCTCCGGGAGCCGGTCGGCCGCTTGGGAGACGACCGGCGTGGTGCCGAGGTCGACAAGGAATCCGGACAGATGAGCGCCCGTTGCTCCCCCGGTCGCCTCGACCCGGCGACCGGAGATTTCGAGAACGTGCGGCCGTCCGTCCGGCCCCTGCAGACGCATTCTGCGGGACACGGGCCGGTCCGACTCGGCGGCCTGACGGGCGATCGCCCACAGGCCGTACGCATCCTCCGGTGCCAGCCGCTCCGCCAGCGCGTCGACGGTGCCGGGGAACTCGCCCGGGTCCGTGCCGAGGATCGCGCACAACCCGTCGTCGGCGGTGACGGCGCCTGTTTCGAGGTTCCAGTCGAAGTAGCCGATCTGCACCGGTGGCGCACTGCGGACAGGGAGGGTGACGGCCACCGCCTCCCTGTCCCACTCGATCAGGCGGCCGCGCTCGGCCATCGCCGCCAGCGTCGCGCCCAGCCCCTTCCCCACGGCGTCCATGCGAGCGCGGTCCGCCTGGTCGACCGGAACTCCGGGGGTGGCGGGCCGCAGCACCGCGAGCGCGCCGAACTTCTCGCGCCCGTCGGTGATCGGCACGTACAGGGACCCGAAAGGGAACGGCAGCCCGGCCATCAGTTGCGGGTAGCGGCGCATGCCCTCCTCGGCGTCGGCCAGGTACACGGGCTGACCCGAGCGGTAGACGTCGGACAGCGGGAACGGGCGGTTCACATGCATCCGCATCCAGGGGCGGAACAACTGGGTGGGCAGACCGGCGACCACCGCCAGCCGCAGGAGAAGCGGCGTACTGGAGCGCATGTAAAGTCCGCCCGCGAATCCGCCGACGGCTTCGATGGCCGCCGCCTCGGCCTGCGCGAGTACCAGAGCCAGTTCATCGGGCACCGGGCTGTCGCCGTTCGATCTCACGGGCCGACCGCCGGCTGCACAGGGCACCGCACGGCCGCGCCGTACCAGGTCACATTGCAAGGATGCTCCCCGGCCGTGGGACGGCGCATCTCCTTGCCCGCCGTATGACAGCGCGGGTGCGCGCGCGGCGGGCTGCCGCGGGCCGGAGTTCGCACGGGCGGCCACGGTGAGTGAGCTATGTTGAGCACGAGCGGCACGAGAAGGAGGCACACCGGTGCCATCAGGGCAGCAGGCACGCGCACAGGCGGCTGCGATCACTCCGGGAAGGCAGTCTCCGGACCATGAGCCCGCCCCGGCGGACCGGGTCCGCGCACTGTTCGGCGGCCATCGCCTGTCCCCCGGCCAACGACGTATCGCCCAGTACCTGATCGATCACCTTACCGAGGCCGCTTTTCTGTCGATCACCGATCTCGCGGAACGGGTCGGGGTGAGCCAGCCGTCCGTGACCCGCTTCGCCACCTCCCTGGGATTCAGCGGCTATCCCGCCCTGCGGGACGTGCTGCAGCCCATCGCCCTGAGCGCGGTCGCCGGTTCGCCGGAGACCCGGGAGCAGATCCGCCGCAATGAGCTTCAGGCGGCCGTGGACGCCGAGATCGAGAACCTGGAGAATCTGCGCCGGCTGCTCGCCGACACCAACCAGGTCCTGGACATCGGCCGTGAGCTGGCGCGTTCGGTGCCGCTGACGATTCTGGGCCTGCGGATCTCGGTGTCGCTGGCCGAGTACTTCGCGTATGCGGCACGGCGTATCCACCCCGACGTACGCCTGGTGACACGTGGCGGCAGCGTCGCCTATGACGCGCTGCTGCAGTCCCGGGCGGCGGGCGGGACGTGGGTGCTGGCGTTCGCGATGCCGAGGCATGCCAACGAGACGCTGGCCGCGGTACGGGCCGCCCGCAGCACGGGCCTGCGCGTCGCGCTGATCACCGATCTGACCCTGGGACCGCTGGTGGACGAGGCGGATGCGGCGCTGACCGCCGGCACCGGATCGCGCCTGGTGTTCGACTCGTATGCGGCGCCGGGGGTGCTGTCCGCGGCCGTGCTTCAGGCGATGGCGGATGCCGACCCGGAGCGGACGCAGGCCCGGCTCGAGGGGTACGAGCAGGTCGCCGATCAGCACAACTTCTTCCTCGACGACTGATTCCGCCCGGTTTGTTCTGCAGATTTTCATCGCGGCGCGTGCATGAAATTTTTCATACTCTTGCTTACTCGACGGTATATATATTTACTGCAGAAGGCGCCCGGGTCCCCCGACTGCCATCGAGAGCGAGACCCACGCCCTCAGAGAACCGAACACGCAGGCACGACGCTCCCTCCTCGCGCCGCGCCTGCTGTTCAATCCGGGCCTTCGCAGCCTGCGGAGAGCCCACGGCGGCCTCGGTCAACCCCTGGGCCGAGGCCGCCTACAACCTCTCGATCAGAGTTCGGCACCAGATCCGGAAGCGACGACGATGTCCCAGACGACCCTCACCACGCTCAGCCCGGACTGGCCCTGTCAGGTCAAGGCCCCCGGGAGCCACGACTGGGAGCGCACGGCGGCCAGATGGCTTCGGGACCTGCTGCCGGCCCGCTACGCCGGATACTCGACGCTGACCCGCCATCACATTCTTCTCGCCCGTCATGCACAGCTGCAGTTGCAGCACGAGATGCGGGCGGTCCGGGTGGCGCTGCAGACGTGCCGGGCAGAGCTGCCCACGCTGGGTGTGGCCGAGTCGGTCATCGAGAACACCATCCGGATGTACGCCGTCGAGCTGGAGCAGCTGGGCCGTCTCGCCCGCGGGGTCCGGCTCATCACCGAAGCGTTCGCCGCGGCCAACAGCGTCCCGCAGCGCAGGCGTTAGCGCCGGACCGGGCTTCCGTGGCCGGTGCTCGGGCAGTACGCCCCCGGCCTGGTCGCAGGACCGGGCCCTGGGCCGATGGGCGCCCTCGCGCAGCCGTTCCTACGATGGCTGGTATGAGAAGGCCGCGCAGTGAGGCCCGGTCCGGTTCGGCCGGCCGCGCCGGGCAGGACAGCGGCGCTGTCGACCACGCCGCCCACGGGGCGGGCGCGAGCTGGGGCACCGCTGTCAGGGCCACTCTGCACTGCCTCACGGGCTGCGCCCTCGGTGAGATTCTCGGCATGGTCATCGGCACCGCCCTGTCATGGGGCAACACCCCCACCATGATCCTGGCGATCGCCCTGGCGTTCCTCTTCGGCTATTCGTTCACGCTGTACGCCGTGATCAGGACCGGGGTGAGCGTGAAGGCCGCGATCCGCGTCGCACTCGCCGCCGACACCGTCTCCATCGCGGTCATGGAGCTGGTGGACAACGCCATCATCGCGCTGACGCCTGGCGCGATGGACGCCCAACTCTCCGACGGTCTGTTCTGGGCCGCGCTGCTCGGCGGATTCGCCGTGGCGTTCGTCATCACCACACCGCTCAACAAGTGGATGATCGGCAGGGGCAAGGGGCACGCAGTCGTCCACGCCTACCACTGACGGGGATACGTTCCGCGGTCGAACCGGATCGCCTGGGCCCGGCTCATGCCATCTGACGCCGTACCAGTGCGTGCAGCCGGCCTCCCGGGTCGGCGAGCAGTTCGGCGGGGCGGCCCTGCTCCACGATCCGGCCCTCGGCCATCACGATCACACGGTCGGCGTCCATGACCGTGGAGAGCCGGTGCGCGATCACCAGACGGCTGGCCCGCAGTCGCCGGGTCGACTCGATGACGATGCGCTGGGTCTCGTTGTCGAGTGCGCTGGTCGCCTCGTCGAAGAACAGGATGCGGGGGCGGCGGACCAGCGCCTGGGCGATCATGAGCCGCTGCCGCTGCCCGCCGGAGATGGCTCCTCCGCCCGCGATCATGGTGTGCAGTCCCATCGGCATCCGTTGGATGTCCTCGGCGAGGCCGGCCATCTCGGCGGCCTCCCAGACCTCTTCCTGGGAGAAGGTCTCGGCGCCGCAGATGCAGTCCAGGATCGATCCGGTCAGCGGCTGGGCATTCTGCAGCACGACGCCGCACTGGCGCCGCACGGCCGCCTGGTCGAGTGCGGCAAGGTCCTGGCCGTCGTACAGGACGCTGCCGGCGTCAGGCCGGTCGAAGCCGATGAGCAGGCGCAGCAGGGTCGATTTGCCGCAGCCGCTGGGACCGACGATCGCCACGAACTCCCCCGGCCGGATCTGCAGGGACACGTCGTCGAGGACGAGGGGGCCGTCGTCGGTGTAGCGGAAGGAGAGTTTGCGGGCCTCGATGCCGCCGGAGAGGGTGCCCGGCTGGGCGCTGGCGCCCCGGACCTCCGGCGCCTCGTCCAGAATCGGCCTGACCTGCTCGAACATGGGCAGTACGGCAGCGGCCGAGACCAGAACCCCGGTGAGCTGGGTGACCGAGGTCAGCAGCATCGTCACGGCCGTGTTGAAGGTGAGGAAGGCACCGGCCGACATGCTGCCACGCGCCGGTCCCGCCAGCAGCATGAACATGATCAGCGAGCACAACGGAAGATAGACGGCGTCGAGCACCGTGGTCAGATTCCTGATCCGGCCCGCCCGCTGCTGGAGTTCCCGCGAGCGGGCGAACCTGCGGGCCCAGGCCGCGTACGCGAAGCTCTCCGCCGCCGCCACGCGCAGCTTGGGCAGCCCTCGCAGGGTCTGGAACGCCTGGTTGTTGAGCTTGTTGCCCAGCTCGACCAGCCGCCGCTGCCACCGCACCTGCCACAGGCCGAGCGCGAGGAACACCGCGCCGATGACGAGCAGCATGGCGATCGCGGCGAGCGCCAGCGGGACGCTGAACCAGAGCAGCAGCACGATGTTCATCGCGCCGACAGTGGTCGCCTGTACGGCTACCGGTCCGATGCCGGACAGCACCCGGCGTATGGCGCTGATGCCCATCGCCGCACTGGCGAGCTCCCCGGTGGAGCGTTCGGTGAAGAACTTGGTCGGCAGCCGTAGCAGCCGGTCCCACACGGCAGGCTGGAGAGTGCTCTCGATCCGGCCCTCCATGCGCAGGATCGTGAGGTTCTGCATCAGCATGAAGGCCGCCGAGACGATGCTCGTGATCATGACGGCCAGGGCGACCTGGACGATGAGGCTGCTGCGGGCGCCCGGCACGTAGACGCCGAGGACCTGTCCGGTGGCGATCGGCACGAGCGCCCCGAGGCCGACGGTCACCAGCCCGCTCAGCAGCAGGTTGCGCAGGTCGGGACTGGTGCCGCGAAGGCTGAAGCGGACCAGGTGCCGGATGCTCGCGGGCCGTTCGGGCAGCGGGCGGTAGAACATGACGGCGCGCGGCTCGAACTCCCCGGCGTTGTCCTTGCCGATGCGGCTCCGCGAGCCGGTGAGCGGGTTGACCGCCTCGTAGCCGCCGCGCCGCCACAGCAGCGCGACCGGGGCGCCCGATGCGGCCCGGCGCCCCACCAGCGGGCCGGTGTCCGTACGCCACCAGCGGCCGTCGAGTTTCACCGCGCGGGTGCGGATGCGGGAGGCGACCGCGATGCGCTCGACGGGTGTGATGCGCTCGTCGGCCGCTTCGCCCTTGGGCGGCTCGCCGAGGGTGATCCCGGCCGCCCGGGCAACCCGCCGGCACACCGCGAACGTCGCGTCGTCGTCGGCGCCGTCGGTGCGGGCGGCGCCCCGACCGCCTCGCTCCGGCCTGCCGATGGAGGCGAGCAGTGCCTCGTCGGCGCGGGCGCGGACGGCCGCGCCCGCCTTGATGCCGGCGGCTGCCCGGTCCTCGTGTGCCCGCTCGAGCCGTTCGATCCAGCCGTCGACGGCGGACAGCAGCCGGTACTGCTGGTTGACCATGCGCTGCCACATCGCGGTGTCGATCAGCAGGTCGCCCGCCGCCTCCGCGCTGTAGGACCCCCCGTACTGCACACTCCCGGGGTCGACCGGCATCCACAGGATGTCGTCGTCGGCCACGGCCACCTCGCCCGAGGGCCGGCCGTCCAGCGGCGCCTCGAAGAGCACGCCGAGGCTGCGTCCGACGCCGAGCGCGAAGGCGTGCTCGAGCGGCGTAGGCGAGGGGTGGTGGCCGGCGTAGGTGTCGTACGGGTCGTAGGCGCCGTAACCGCCCTGGGTGCCGGTGTCCGCGTACTCGCGTACGTACAGCTCCCGCAGCGGGATGCGGTGCAGCAGACAGCCCTGCGCGGGCCTGCCGACCAGGGTGTGCTGGGGACCTTCCACCGGACCGAGCAGCAGGGTTCCCGGTTCGAGACGGCCGAGGAAGTGCCAGTGTCCTTGGGCTGCGGCGTCCACCGCGAACAGGTCGAGCGCCCCGCCCACGATGAGCCACAGCACGTGCGGTCCCTCGAGATGGAGGCTGCCCGCACCGGTGCAGTCGACCGGTGTGCCCAATGTGCCCAGGGCGTGGAGGACGGGGTCGGTGACGACCGGTGCCTGGGCTGCGCCGGGGCCGGGGCCCGCGGCCGGATGTGCGGATGACACGTCAGTGCTCCTTGACCAGCTCTGCGTACGCGCCCTGCGCGGCCAGCAGTTCTTCGTGGCGGCCGCGTTCGACGACCGCGCCGTGGTCCAGGACCACGATCTCGTCGCTGTCGCGCACCGTGCTCAGCCGGTGGGCGATCACCACACAGGCGCAGCCGCGCCGGCGGAGGTTGTCCATGATGATCCGCTCGGTCTCCGCGTCGAGGGCGCTGGTCACCTCGTCGAGCACCAGGATGCTGGGGCGGCGCACCAGGGCCCGGGCGATCTCGAGGCGCTGGCGCTGCCCGCCGGAGAAGTTGCGGCCGTCCTGTTCGACACGGCTGTGGATGCCGTCGGGGCGTTTGGCGATCACGTCGTCGTGGAGCGCCGCGTCACGCAGTGCGGCGACGACGGCCTCGTCCGGTATCGACGGGTCCCACAGGGCCACGTTGTCCCTGACCGTTCCCTCGAACAGGAACACGTCCTGATCGACGAAGGAGACGGACGCGGCGAGCGCACTTCGCGGGATGCCCTCGAGCCGCTGTCCGTCGATACGGATGGTGCCCTGCCACGGGCTGTACAGGCCGGCGATCAGCCGGGAGACGGTGGACTTGCCGCTGCCCGAGCCTCCGACGAGCGCGACCTGCCGACCGGGTCCCACCGCCAGGAAGAATCCACTGAGCAGGGGCTGGTCGAGCGGGCTGTAGCCGAAGGTGATGTCCTCGAGCACCACATGGCCCTTGAGCCTGCGAGTGTCGGCGTCGGGCACCTCGCGCGTGTACATGCTATCGACGGGGAAGCTCTCGACGTCCTTGAGCCGGGCCACGTCCGCTGCGAAGTCCTGGATTCTGCCCGCCACTCCGTTCAACCGGCTGATCGGTGCGGTGAAGCGCGCCACGAGCGACTGGAAGGCGACGAGCAGACCGATGGAGATATGGCCCTCCACCGCCCGCAGGCCGCCGATCCACAGGATCAGTGCGCTGTTGAGCGTCGCGAGGGTGGGGGCGACGACCGCCAGGACGGCGCTGGGGACGCCCAGGCGCTGCTGTACCTCCAAAGTGGTGGCGTGCTGACCGGCCCAGCGGCGGAAGTAGCCGTTCTCACCGCCGGTCGCCTTCATGGTCTCGATCAGCTGGAGCCCGGTGTACGAGGTGTTGGTGAGGCGGGCGCTGTCCGCGCGCAGCTTCTGGGTGTGGGTGGCCCGCAGCCGTACGACGATGCGCATGGCCACCACGTTGAGCAGCGCGATCAGCACACCCACGACGGTCAGTTGGGGGTCGTACGTCCACAGCAGGACGGCGTACAGAATGACCACGACTCCGTCGACGGCGGCCGCGGCGAGGTCGCGTGCCAGCGTCTCGGCGACGGCGTCGTTGGACTGCAGACGCTGGACCAGGTCGGCCGGGCTGCGCTGCGCGAAGAAGGTGACCGGCAGACGCAGCAGATGCCGGAAGAACCGGGCGCTGCTCAGGGTCGAGGAGATGATGCGTCCGCGCAGCAGGTTCGCCTGCTGCAGGCCGGTCAGGACGGCGGTGAGCGCCACCATCGCCGCCAGCGAGGCGAACAGGGGCCCCAGCAGCGAGGTCTGTCCGCCGATCAGGAACATGTCGATGTACGTGCGGCTCAGCGCGGGCACCACGGCGCCGACGGCGACCAACAGCAGGCTGGCGAGCAGCGCGGCGAGCAGCGTGCCGGAGGTGCCGCGCAGCCGGGCCGGTACGGCGCCCAGGACGCCCGGCTTGCGGCCGCCCTTACGGAAGGCGGCGGACGGCTCGAGGACCAGGACGACCCCCGTGAAGCTGGTGTCGAAGTCCTCCATCGGGACGAAGCGGCGGCCCTTGGCGGGGTCGTTGATGTACACGCCGCGGCGGCCGAGCCGGCGTCCCATGCCGTCGTAGACGACATAGTGGTTGAACTCCCAGAACAGGATGGCCGGCGCCTGCACCTCGGCGAGTGCCGCCGACTCCATCTGCATCCCCTTGGCGGTCAGGCCGTAACTGCGCGCCGCTTTGAGGAGGTTGCTGGCGCGGGAGCCGTCGCGGGAGACGCCGCAGGCAATGCGCAGCTCTTCCAGCGGCACATGTCGCCCGTAGTGGCCGAGCACCATCGCCAGCGCCGCGGCGCCGCACTCGACGGCCTCCATCTGCAGCACGGTCGGGGTACGAACCGCCTTCGTCTTCCCGGACTTCGCGCCGCCGCGCGGCTGCGCCGGCCGGGCGCGCCGAGTGCCGTGTGTGGCGCGCCGGCCGCCCGCGGTGCCGGCGGGGCGGTGCCGGCGGCGTCCGGCCGGAGGGAGCTGCCGTTGCCGCGGCACCGCGGAGTCGTCACGTGCGCTCATGGCAGCAGCCAGTCGACGGGACGCTGCGCGGACAGATGGACCGCGCCGGTGGCCAGGGTCATGGACTCGAGTTCGTACGGGGGGCCCTGGGAGGAGGACCAGTCGTAGCCGGACGCGGTGCCGCTGGAGCCGGTCAGCCGGACGAGCACGGTCAGGGGCCGACCGGCCTGCGAGAACTGCTCGCCGAGCTGGCTGCTTCCGAGGAAGGCGGTGATCCGCTGGCGGGTCTGGGCGGTGCGGCCGACCGATGTGACCCGGCCGCGCAGCATCCCGTACTTCTGGGTCGCCACCGACTGGACCGTGAGATCGACGTGTGCGCCCACCGGGACGGTCGATCCGCTGTCGGCCGGTACGTACAGCACCGCCATCAGGGGATCGTCGGGGTTGTCCATGCGCTCGACGGCGGCTACGTCGGCGCCCGTGGTGACCACGGAGCCGATCGCGGCGACGAGCGTGGTCAGCCTGCCTGCCGCGATGGTGCGTACGACGGTGTCGCCCTGCGCGGTACGGACCCTCAGCAGGGGCGCACCGGCCCGCACACGGTCGCCCTCTTCGGCGAGTACGCCGGTTACCTGACCGGCGACCGGGCTCTGCAGGACGTAACTGCCCTGGGCGTGGGCGAGGATGCCGGGTGCGGTGATCGTGGACGACACCGTACCCCTGACGGCCCAAACGGCTGCGGCAATCATCGCGAGGACCGTGACGACCAGCACGAGGCGGCCCTGGGGTCGCGCGAAACGCACCGGCAGATCGATCTCTTCCGGCGATTGCAGCTTGGAGAGGGCCTGTTGGCGGAACTGCACGATGCTCTTCCCTCAACTGCCTGGAAGTTGTTACGAGTACGGCGTGACGTGTGCCCCGGAACCTGGGGCGGCTCCGGGGCACACGGCTCGGACTGCCGGCACGAGGGGCGCCGACGAGCCCGCGAGGTCTTACAGACCGGCGACGAGACCGGTGGCCGGGCCCGTGACGGCGGCGGCGTTGATGCCGGTGGCGCCCTCGACGAGGCCGGTGACGGTGCCGATGGACGCGGACACCGGGGCGATGGTGTCAAGGGCGGCGGTGGCGTTGCCGACCGTGGCGCTGTGGAGACCGCCGGCCACGTTGTCCAGCTCGCTGTCGGAGATCTCCTGGGTGGGGATGAAGCTCATGGGGGTGTTCCCTTCGCATGGATATTTCGAAATGGTCGCGCCCGGCCATGCAGAAAAGGCAGAACCGACCGCTGGCACAGGCGTCGGATTCCCGAAATCGGGGGACCCTCGGGCGACTCCTGCGGTGCGAAGGATCAAAGCACGTAGACGCGTTGGGCAGCCAATCGTGAGCACATGTTCAGCGCCTGTTCCGGCCGGTAAATGTCGCGGCGTGGACATCCGTTCATGGATTGGTGCCATCTTCTTCACGGGATCACCCGACGTGAATGCGTTCAGGACCGGCAGCATCTCCACAGCGAACTGGACATTACCGCCCAGACAGCTGTAGTTGCTGGTCAGTTGGGGTGACACCACTGGGAGGCCGTGTGTTGCCTGCGCCTTTGGTGTGCAGATTCCCTGGAGAGGGGAGATTTTTTGATGACGCGTCACCGCAGTGCGCGATGCGCGTGATTTGCACCGACATTTCGATTCCCCGCGTTCGAACTTGCGGCTCGCGCGGACAGCCCGTACCCGAATACTCGACTGCGGAACGTAGTGGAATATGCGCACACGGTACGAGTGGTTCCGCTTCTTCCGCAGCGCGATCGGCGGAACGGTGGAGCAACATCCTGTTCGATGACGACGGCAGAACTCCGGGGCGGTGCACGGCCCTCGCCGCCCGGTCGTTGAGCCGACCGGGCGGCAAGGACCGACCGCCGCTGCGCACCGGCCACTTCCGACAGCCGTACGGGGGAGGGACAGCCGTACGGGCCCGGGGGTCCGAGCCGACTCAGGTGGTCAGCTCGGACCAGCCGAACGCCGGTCCCGCCGGCCTGCCGGGCGAGCCCGTCTCCTTGCTCTCCACGTCGTGGTAGGCCACCCGCATCATGTCCAGGGAGAGGTTCTTCATCGCCCGGGCGGCCGCCAGTTCGTCGCCGATCTCCGGCACGTCCGCGTCCTGCGGGCTGCAGCGGGCCATGCCGCTGGCGCTGAGCTGGGCCGTCCCCGTGTCCAGGACGGCCCGCGCCGTGGTGGTGCCGTCCTGCTCGGACAGGAACAGGTCGACCTTCCAGTGAATGGTCCGGGTCATCGTCTGCCTCCTCAGCCGTGTCCGGCCGCGCCGCGCCGCGCGCGAGGTCACCCCTCCAGCATTCACCTGCACGCGTCCGCCCGCGAGACGTTGATCGTGTGCCTCACTCCACCGCCTTCGTCACCTCCACCGCCTCCGCGGGGGTCGGTGCCATGACCGAGGCCTGCAGCGCCGCGGCATAGATCTCGTCGGGGTCGAGCCTGCGCAGTTCCTCCGCGATCAGTTCGGCGGTGGTACGCACCTTGAGGGCGAGCACGCGGCTGGGCTGGCCCGGGATGGCGAGCCTGGCCACCGGCCCTTCCGGCCGGTCGATGTGGATCTCGCCCTCGGTGGTGCGCAGCCGGACCGCGGTGATCACGGGCCCGTCCGTGACGACCATCTCCACCGGCACCTTCAGCTTGTCGGCGAACCAGCGGGCCAGCAGCTCGGTGCTCGGGTTCTCGGCCTCGCTCTCCACCACGGCCGAAATCACCTCGGCACGCGCCTGGTCGAGTGCCGCGGCAAGCATCGAACGCCACGGCGTGAGGCGGGTCCAGGACAGATCGGTGTCACCGGGTGTATAGCCCACGGCACGCGTCGCCAGCTCTCTGAGCGGTGACTCGACCGCGTACGCGTCGGTGATCCGCCGCTGGGCGAGGGCACCGAGCGGGTCCTTCGCCGGAACCGGCGGGGCGTCCACCGGCCACCACACCACCACGGGCGCATCCGGGAGCAGCAGCGGCAGCACCACGGAGTCGGCACGCTCGGTGAGCTCACCCCGCAGACGGAGCAGCACGGTTTCACCGGCGCCCGCGTCGCTGCCGACCCGTACCTCCGCGTCCAGGCGGGCTTCGTGGCGGTCGCGCGGCGAGCGCGCGTGCCGCTTGATGACGACGAGGGTGCGCGAGGGGTGCTCGCGGGAGGCGTCGGCCGCGGCCTTGATCGCGTCGTAGGCGTTCTCCTCGTCGGTGACGATGACGAGGGTGAGCACCATGCCCACGGTCGGGGAGCCGATCTCGCGGCGCCCCTGGACCAGCGCCTTGTTGATCTTGCTGGCTGTCGTGTCCGTCAGGTCGATCTTCATGGCCGGCGCCAGCTCCGTCCGTCTCGTGCGAGCATTTCGTCCGCTTCCTTGGGTCCCCAGGTGCCGGCGGGGTACTGCGCCGGCCTGCCGCTGCTCTCCCAGAACTCCTCGATCGGGTCGAGGATCCTCCAGGACTCCTCGACCTCCTCGGTCCGCGGGAAGAGGTTGGCATCCCCCAACAGGACGTCGAGGATGAGCCGTTCGTAGGCCTCCGGACTGGACTCGGTGAAGGACTGACCGTATGCGAAGTCCATGGTCACATCGCGCAGTTCCATCGAGGTGCCCGGCACTTTGGAGCCGAACCGCATGGTCACGCCCTCGTCCGGCTGCACCCGGATGACCAGGGCATTGTGTCCCAGTTCCTCGGTGGCCATCGAGTCGAAGGGCGAGTGCGGGGCGCGCTGGAAGACGACCGCGATCTCGGTGACGCGGCGGCCCAGCCGCTTGCCGGTGCGCAGATAGAACGGGACCCCCGCCCAGCGGCGGTTGTCGATCTCCAGCTTGACCGCGGCGTAGGTGTCGGTCCTCGAGTGGGAGTCGATGCCCTCTTCCTGCAGGTAGCCGACGGCCTTGCCGCCGCCCTGCCAGCCGGCCGTGTACTGCGCCCGCACCGTGAACCGGCCGAGGTCATCCGGCAGCCGGACTGCCTTGAACACCTTGAGCTTCTCGGTCACCAGATTCACGGCGTCGAAGGAGGCCGGCTCCTCCATGGCGGTCAGCGCGAGCAGTTGGAGGAGGTGGTTCTGGATGACGTCGCGGGCGGCGCCGATGCCGTCGTAGTAGCCGGCGCGGCCGCCGATGCCGATGTCCTCGGCCATGGTGATCTGCACATGGTCGACGTACGACCGGTTCCAGATCGGCTCGAAGAGCGTGTTCGCGAAACGGAGCGCCAGGATGTTCTGGACGGTCTCCTTGCCGAGGTAGTGGTCGATACGGAAGACCTCGTCGGGTGCGAAGACCTCGTGCACCACCCGGTTGAGCTCCTCCGCCGAGGCCAGGTCGTGCCCGAACGGCTTCTCGATGACCGCACGGCGCCACGAGCCGCTCGGCGCCTTCGACAGGCTGTGTGCTTTGAGCTGCTGAACGACCGTGGGGAAGAACTTCGGCGGTACGGAGAGATAGAACGCGAAGTTCCCGCCGGTGCCCTGCGCCTTGTCCAGTTCCTCGACGGTGGCCTTCAGCTTCCCGAACGCCTCGTCGTCGGAGAAGTCACCGGGGATGAAGCGCATCCCCTTTGCCAGCTGCAGCCACACCTCCTCCCGGAACGGAGTACGCGCGTGCTCCCTGACAGCGTCATGGACCACCTGGGCGAAGTCCTCGTCCGCCCAGTCGCGGCGCGCGAAGCCGACGAGCGAGAAGCCCGGCGGCAGCAGCCCCCTGCTGGCCAGGTCGTAGACGGCGGGCATCAGCTTCTTGCGCGACAGGTCGCCGGTGACACCGAAGATCACCAACCCGGACGGGCCGGCGATCCGGGGCAGTCGTCGGTCCAGCGGGTCCCGCAGCGGATTCACCCAGCCGCTTTTCTCCGACATGGGGTCAGACCTCCTTGAGCGAACTTGAGCGGACGGCGCTCCAGTGCGTCGGAGACGAGCATCCCATCTCCCACGGATCCTGTACGGGTACCCGGTGCCGCCGCGTCGACCGCTTCCTCCCGCACTGTTCACGGCGAGCCCGCGGTGACGCCCAGCACGCCGCCGTCGGCAGGCTCGGGCGCGGCCTCCGAAACCGCGGGCTCGACCGGCCGAGGCGTGTGTCCCGGATGCGGCGGGGTCGACGCTTGGGCATCCCAGGGGCCGCGCTCGCGGCACTGCCGTGGGCGAACCCGCCAGGACGATCACGTAGACACTGTCTACTCACTCTGGTAGACAGTGTCTATGAGCGAACAGGACATGGGGCTGCGGGCCCGTTTGATCGAGGTCGGTGTCGAGCTGGTGACCAGAGAGGGCTTGCAGTCGCTGACCCTGCGTGAGATCGCCCGCCGGGCCGGGGTCTCGCACGGAGCTCCGCGGCGCTACTTCCCGACCCACCTGGAGCTGCTGTCCGCCATCGCGCGACAGGGCTTCGCCGAACTGACCGTCAAGGCCACCGAGGCAGTCGGTGGCGGCCGCCGGAGCCCCCGCGACCAGCTCATGGCACTCGGACGCGTCTACCTCGACTTCGCGCTGACCAACCGCGGCATGTTCGAGCTGATGTTCCGCCATGATCTGCTGGAGAGTGGCCATCTCGGTCTGCGGGAGACGAGCCTGCCGCTCTTCGGCGTGCTCGTCGACCTTGTCGCCCGAGCACAGTCACGGCCTGACGCGGCGCCACCGGTCGTCGCGGGCGCGCTCTGGGCGAATCTGCACGGCATCGCCCAACTGTGGGGATGGGGCAGTCTCCAGCTCGCCGCGGGCGTCGACGACGTCGAAGCACTGCTCCGTACAGCGCTGGACGCGCACCTGGGGCCGGAGAAGCGATGAGCGCGGTACGCCATCGACGCCTCACGCTCACGGGCAGCATCACCGGGGCCGCGATCGTGGCCCTGGACGGCACGGTGCTGACCGTCGCGCAACCCACCATGCAGAAGGATCTGCACGCCTCCTTCGTGGAGGTCCAGTGGACCAGCACGGGCTATCTCGTCGCCGTCGCGAGCCTGCTCGTCTTCGCCGGCCGCCTCGGCGACCGGTACGGCCATCAACAGGTCTTCACCGTCGGGATTCTGGGCTTCGCGGCCGCTTCCGCGGGAATCGGGCTGGCTCCCGGTGTCGGCTGGGTGATCGGCCTGCGCGTCGCCCAAGGCATCTTCGGCGCACTGCTGCAACCGGCCACCCTGGGGATGCTGCGCGCCACGTACCCGCCCGACCGGCTGGGCATGCCCATCGCACTGCGCGCCGGTGCCATCGGACTGGCGGCCGCCGCGGGCCCGATCGTCGGCGGCGCACTGACCACCCATCTGGGCTGGCGAGCCGTCTTCTTCCTCGGCGTCGCACCCGCGCTCGCCATCGGCGTGTCGGCTCTGGCCATTCGGGTGCCCACGCCCCCGAGGGCCGCCGTCCGGCTCGACCTGACCGGCGCCTGCCTCCTCGCGGTGGCCCTGGCGTGCCTGGTGCACACACTCGTCGGCATACCGGAAGCCGGTTGGACGGCGCCAGTGGCGCTGGGATGCGTCTCGGCCGCCGCCGGGGGTACGTTCCTGTGGCACGAGCGGCGTACCACGTGCCCGCTGGTGCCGCCGGACGTGCTCGGCTCGGCCACCGTCGGCTCGGCGCTCGCCGTCCTGCTGTGCGCATCGGCGTCGCTGTTCGGCGCACTGTTCGTCGGCACCTATTTCTTGCAGGGTGCGCTCGGGATGGACCCGCTCGAAAGCGGTCTGACAGGGCTTCCCCTGGCCGCGGCGATGGTGCTGAGTTCGCCGGCCTCCACCGTGCTGATGCGCCGGCAGGGTGCTCGCCGCACGGCCGTGGGGGCGATGGTGCTCCTCGCTCTCGGCATGCTGGTGCTGTCCCGGGTCGACCAGGCATCGACACCACTGACGATCAGCGGTGGCTTCCTTCTGCTGGGTGTCGGCTTCGGCACGGTGATGGTCACCGCGACAGCCGTGATCGTGCGGCATGCGTCCGTGGAGAGCGCCGGGGTGGCCGGCGGGCTCCAGCAGACCGCGATGAATATCGGGCCGGCCCTCGGCGTCGCCGCGGCGACCATGCTGGTGACCCTCACCCCAACGGGCCCTGCCGGAGGGCCGCACGACCGCGGCCTCCTCGGGACCGCCGCGGGCCTCATCTCGGCGATGGGCTCCACGTTGGTGGTCCTCGCGGCCGTCGCCGGGGGCGGTGCGCTGCTCGCACTCAAGCTGCCCGGGCGTATCGGCGACGCCGAACCGGCAGTCCCCCGGCAGGGCGACCGACGCCTTCCGGGTGAGCCGGACGCGGCATCACACGGGATCACAACCCCCCGCAGCCCCTGAAGCACCCGCATTCCGGCACAGCCTCCCGTGAAGCACAGCAGCCCCCGGTCGAAGCGCCTTTGCGGAGAGCGTATGGAACGCGCGAGAGACGGCATCGGTCATGACACCGTTCGGCCGGAGAGCGGCCTGCCTCGCGAAGGTCGCGGCGTACGGGACGTCAGGTCGTGCGGGGGCGCACCACGCACCGCGCGGGGCCCGCCGCGCGCAGTGTGATGCCTGCGCCCACCGGAACCTCCACATCGACGGCGCTCAGTTCGTACTCCTGCAGGATCATCGCGAGCGCGAGGACCGACTCCAGCATCGAGAAGTGCTGGCCGATGCAGGCGCGCGGTCCGCCGCCGAAGGGGAACCAGGCGTAGCGCGGGCGCTCCTTCTCGCGTTCGGGCGTGAAGCGTTCGGGGTCGAAGCGCTCCGCGTCTTCCCAGTACCGGGGATGCCGGTGGGTCACCCAGGGTGCAACGATCACGTCCGCGCCGGCAGGGATCGTATGGTTTCCGACCTCGGTGGCGGCGACCGCGCGGCGGCCGATGACCGGTCCTGCCGGATACAGCCTCATGGCCTCCTTGAGCACCTTCGTCAGATAGGGCAGCGCGTCGAGGTCGGCGGCTCGGGGTGTGCGTCCGGCCAGTACGCGTACGACTTCGGCTCGGGCCAGTTCCTGCTGTTCGGGGTGGCGGGCCAGCAGGTGCAGCGCGAACGCGAGCGAGGTGGCGGTGGTCTCATGGCCGGCGAGGAGGAAGATCAGCACCTGGTCGCGGATCTCGGTCGCATCGAAGCTGCCGTCCTCCTCGCTCTCGGCCCGCGCGAGGAGGGAGAGGAGGTCCTCGCCGGTCCCGGCCTCCCCGTCGGCCCGGCGCTTGTCGATGATGCTGTCGCACACCGCGTACAGCTCCTCGGTCGCGGCAGCCGCCTTGCGGTTGGCGGGAGTCGGCCACCGGCGGGGGAGGTTGGCGGGCGAGTAGCCGCGCTGCAGTGCGTAGTCGCCGATGATCGGGAAGCAGCGCTCCACCACCTCGACGGCCGACTCCACATCCGTGCCGAAGAGGATGCGGGCGACCGCGCGCAGGGTGAGCGCGGTCACCTCGGAGACGACATCCACGGTGGCGTCCGGCGCCTTGCGCCAGGCGGCCGTCAGCGCCGCGGTCTCGGCGGTGACCGCATCCGCGTAGCCGTCGACCCGGCGGCGGGTGAAGAGCGGCTGAACGAGCCGCCGCTGCCGCACATGGTCCTCGTCCTGGCTGGTCAACAGGCCGTTGCCGAACGACTCCCGGACTTCCTGGTAAAAGGCGTTGTCCTTACGGAAGTTGGCGGACTCGGTGGCCAGGACCTGCTGTGCTCCCTCGGCGGAGAACACCGCGTAGAGCTCGGCCCGCAGCCCGGGCGGTCCTGCCGTGATGCGTACGACATCGCCGTGCTCGCGCTGTGCGTTCAAGAACGTACCGAGCGAGTCCCGTTTGAGATCGAACATCGAACCGAGCAAAGGCAGTCCGGCCGGGCCCGGAACCTGTGTACCGGTGGTGGTCATGAGCTCTCCCCCGCGGGTCGGTGTCGACCGTGTCGACGGTCGTGCTGTGCGTCGCCGTGGTGCGTGGCCCTCGTCGTGATCGTTGCATCCGGGAGTGATTGTGCCCGATGGAAATCCCGTTGGGGATGCCCCTTTGCGCCGCCTCGCACTCGTGACGGCGCAGGCGGGAGCAGACCGCTGAGCCGGCATCCGCTCGACGACGGCCCCGGACGAGGACCTGCTCACCCGGCGGTGCCCCGCCGGTGACAGCTGGGGCACCCCTCTGCACACTGCGCGGCCGCGACGACCTGATGCGATGTCAGCTCGGATCAAGGCTGCCGCGCGGTGGGACCCTGAGCCGGTGCGGTGGTCCTTCGCGGCGTGCAAGCGGACCAGTCCACGATCTGCATCGCCGCACCGGCCGCCTCCAGGCCCCGGCAGTGCGCGTGGTGTCTGCGGGCGATGCCGTCCGTGTCGAGGTGGCATCCGAAAGCGGGGTGGGCGGCCAGCCGTTGGGCGTATGCCCACACCGCCGGATGGGCGGCAACCCGGTTCACCGCCGCAGCGTCCAGGTGCCAGCGGTGGACGGTGTCGAACTGGACGAGGGTGACCCAGACCCCTACATCGGCGGCGGTGAGTTCACCGCCCAGCACATACTCCTGTCCGCTCAGCCGCTGCTCCAGCCCACCCAGCGCGGCAAGGAGGGTGGCCAGGTATGTCTCGTGGGAGGCGCCCCCGATGCCCAGCGTTCCGGCGCGCTGCGCAGCCTCGTTGACGTCCAGCGCGCACAACCGCGCCAGGGCCTCGATCTCCTCCCTTGCCCCTTGCGGATACAGTTCGGGGCCGTTGCCGCCGAATCTCAGGGCCAGGTCGTGCAGGATGTCCGGGGCGTGGCTGCTCACGATCCGCCCGGTCCAGCCGTCACTGAGCACCGGCGCCGACGCCGGCCCCGGGTACTGGTGCGAACTCGCCTCGTACAGCGGGCGCAGCGCTGTGTACCCGCCGCCCGGCGCATCGGGCGCGGCGGGCAGCAGCGTCACCGGGAGGACGTCCGCGAGGCCGAGCAGGCTGTGGGTGACGGCGATCTGCAGACCGCTGGAACAGGACAGCGAAAGATGCAGTTGGTAGCGGCGCGGCACGGCGTAGTGGCCGCTGCGCACATCGCGGCCGATCCTTCCGCGAAAGGCGGGAACGGCGGTCGGGGGCGTGGCGGACATGCGTCTCCCAGGGTGCTCGGTCACGGGCGTACGACGGTGACGGCGCGCGCCGACGAGGGCGACGCGTGCCCGGATGCGAAGGAGGTGCGGAGCGAGAAGGCGCCGAGGAGCGGGGGCGCGGCGCTGCACGGGAGGGCCGACGGGCCGCCCGCGAGGCTCAGTTGGCGGGACTCGCCGCGCTGCAGACGCGCAGCAGATCGATGTGGCGACGGGAGGTCAGAGGGAGCGGCAAGGGGAGGGTGCAGGGCGCGCCCGCCACCGAAAGCCGCATGATGTCCAGTCCGTTCGCTCGGATCGCGTCTCGGAGTCCGTCTCGGAGTCCCGTCCATGAGTGTGGGATCGCGGGCGGGCGGCGTCAAGGCCACCTGCGTCCGGCGCTTGCCTCCCTCGGTGTGGCGAAATCGCGGCGCCGCCCCCGTTGCGCGTACCTGCGACTGCCGTGCGGCGGTGCCGCGTTACGCGTACCCCCAGAGGTGATCCATCGCCCGGGTCAGGGATGCAGGGTCGCTTCGCCGGTGACGCGGATGCCGGTCCGCTCACCGGGGCGTACCGGAATCGGTCCGGCGACACGGATGTCCACGGGGCGCTCGAGTCCGTCGACGTCGACGGTGACCATGGCGTCGTGCCCGTAGAAGCACACGTTGACCACGGTGCCGTGCGCGGCCGCGGAGGCTGCCGCCGTCAGTTCCAGTTGCTCGGGGCGCAGCAGCACCGTGCCTTCGCGTGGCCCGGCCGGACCGCGGCCCGCGGTGGTGGCCAGCGGTACGGGACCCAGCGCCGTGGCGACCGTGCCATTGCCGTCCGCGTCCGTCCCGTCCGTGCCCGGAAGCAGCACGGCGTCGCCCACGAAGCCCGCGACCCACGGGTCGGCGGGGCGCTGGTAGACCTCCTGCGGGCTGCCGCACTGGGCGATCGCACCACCCCGTACGACGGCGACGAGGTCCGCCGTGGACAACGCCTCCTGCTGGTCGTGGGTGACCAGCAGAGCGGTGGCACCGGTGGCGCGCAGGGCCGCTCGGACGTCGGCGCGCACGCCCGAACGCAGCGCGCTGTCCAGGGCATTGAACGGTTCGTCGAGCAGTACGAGTCCCGGCCGGGGGGCCAGCGCCCTGGCGAGGGCGATGCGCTGCTGCTGGCCGCCGGACAGCTCGTGCGGCATCCGGTCGCCGTAGCCGGCCAGGCCGACCAGTTCCAGCATCTCCTCGCTGCGGCCGCGCCGTTCGGCGCGGTCGACGCCGCTGAGGCCGAAAGCCACATTGCGTGCCACGGACAGATGCGGGAACAAGGCACCCTCCTGGGGCACGATGCCGATCCTGCGGCGCTCCGGCGGCAGGTGCACACCGGGTCCGGAAAGGGTGCGCCCGCCGAGCGTGACCGTGCCCGCGTCGGCTTGCAGGAATCCCGCGATGATCCGCAGCAGGGTGGTCTTCCCGCAGCCGGAAGGGCCGAGCACGGCAGCCAGTGCTCCACCGGGAACGGTGAGGTCGAGACCGTCGAGGACGGTCGCTCCAGGGCCGTACGCCTTGGAGACCGACTCGATCCGGAGGTCGGTCATGCGCTGTGCCTTTCTTGTCGGCTCGTGTGCTGCCGGTCGTGTCGGCCGGTGGGCCGGTGGCGGTTCACCTGCTGCGTCCGAGCAGGTAGGAGGGGATGGCGGCGAGGAGGATCAGCGCGGCTGCGTAGGGGGCTGCGGCGGCGTACGAGGCGGTGCCGGTCTCCGTCCACAGCCGGGTGGCCAGGGTGTCCATGCCGGTGGGCCGCAGCAGCAGGGTCGCGGGCAGTTCCTTCATGCAGACCACGAAGGTCAGGGCGGCGCCCGCGGCGACACCGGGCGCGGCCAGCGGCACGGTGACCTCGCGCAGGACGCGCAGCGGTGAGCGGCCGAGCGAGCGGGCGACGTCTTCGAGCACCGGAGGCGCCTGGAGGACAGCTGCCCGTGTCGCCGCCACGGCGACCGGCAGGAACAGGACCGCGTACGCACAGATCAGCAGCGGCGTTTCCTGGTAGATCGGGTTGACATAGCGCACCGCGAGGAACACCAGCGCGAGCGCCACGGTGATACCGGGCAGCGCATGTCCCGCGTACGCGGCCTGTTCGAGCAGTTGGGCGGTCCGGCCACGGTGCCGTGCCGCGATGACGCCGACTGGCAGGGCGAGCAGGCCGGTCAGGGCGGCCCCGGCCGCTGCCACGCCGAGCGTCGTGAGAGCGGTGTCGGTGAGACGGGCGGGGTCCCAGGTGGCGGAGTTGCCCGCGGCGAGCCAGTAGCCGAGCGTGGCGAGCGGGAAGGCGACGGCGGCCGCGGTGACCGCTCCGCACCACACGAGTGCGGGCAGGCGCAGCCGGCCGAGAGCGGCGGGAACGGCGGGCCGGGCCGTGCCGGTTCCGGTCCTGGCGTGTCCGGCCCGGCCGCGGGTACGGGTCTCGGCCGCGACGAGAGCGATGGTCATCAGCACCAGGACGGCGCTGAGTGCGGCGGCCGGGGTCCGGTCGAAACTGGCGCGGTACGAGGTGTAGATGCCGCGGGTGAAGGTGTCGTAGCGCATGAGCGAGACGGCGCCGAAGTCGGAGAGCACGTACAGCGCGACCAGCAGGCCGCCGCCGGCTGCGGCGGGGCGCAACTGAGGGAGGGTGACGCGCACGAAGGTCCGAACAGGGCCGAGCCCGAGCGCCCGTGACACCTCCTCCTGCGCGGGGTCGGTGCCACGCAGGGCGGCGGCAACGGGGAGCAGGACGTAGGGGAAGCTGACCAGGGTCAGGGCCAGCGCCGACCCCGCGAAGCCCGCGAGTGAGGGCGCGACGGACAGCCAGGTGAACGCCGCGACATAGCTGGGCACCGCCAGCGGCAGGGTGACCAGTACCGACCACATACGGGCCCCGGGCAGCGCGCTGCGCACGGTCAGCCAGGCCAGGGAAACGCCCAGCACGAGGCAGCCCGCCACGACGACGGCAGTGAGGGCGAGGCTGCGGGCCAGCAGCAGGGCGGTGCGGTCGTCGGCGACGACGCTCCAGGCGTGGCCGGGGCCCCGCTCCAGGGCGCGCACCCCCAGATAGACGAGGGGTAGTACGGCGAGGACGGCGGCGAGGCAGGCGGGGACGATCAGGACCCAGGAGGGCCTGGTGCCTTTGGGTGTGCGCGGGACTCCGGTGGCGGTGCCACGCACGCGCCGGCCGGTGCCGGGACCGCCCCTGCCGCGCCCGCCGGGGAATCCACGCCGACGCCCGGCGGACGCGGTGGCGTCGGCCGGGCGTGCGGCACGATGTCTCCGGACGCTGGGTTCCGGTGAGCTCACGTCAGACCATTCCGACGTCCTGGAGCATGGCCAGGGTCTGCTTGAGGGAGTCCAGCTTGCCGAGGTCGATCTTGGGTGCCTGGAGCGACTCCAGCGGCGGCAGACCGTCGACCGTGGTCTTCACACCCGCGGCCAGCGGGTATTCCTTGGTCTCGTCGGCGAAGTACTTCTGTGCCTCCTCGGACAGCAGGAAGTCGACTGCCTTCTGGGCGTACGTGCTCTCGCTCTTGCTGCTGCCCTTGAGCTTGCCCACGCCGGCCACGTTGACCAGGGCGCCCGGGTCGCCGCCGGGCAGGAAGTGGACCTTGGCCTTGACCTTGTCCTCGCCCTCCTCGGCGACCTTCTCGTACCAGTAGTAGTGGTTGAGCAGGCCGAGCGAGACCTCACCCTTGTCGACGGCCTCGAGGACCTCGGTGTTCTTCTCGTACGGCTTGGCATTGGCCTTGAGGCCCTTGAGCCAGGTGCGGGTGGCGTCGTCGCCCTCGAGCACGCGCATGCCGGTGACGAACGCCTGGAAGGAGGCGTTGGTCGGGGCGTACGCGATCCTGCCCTTCCATTCCGGCTTGACCAGCTCATGGACGGAGTCGGGAGCCTTGGCCACCTTGTCCGGGTTGTAGGCGATCACGCGGACGCGTCCGCTGACGCCGACCCAGTCACCGGCGCTGCCGCGGTAGGACGGGGCGACCTTCTCCAGGGTCGCCGCGGGCAGCGCGGCGAGGCTGCCCTCCTTCGACAGCGCGCCGAGGGCGCCGGCGTCCTGCGACAGGAACACCCCGGCCTCGGTCTTGTCGCCCTCCTCGAGTATCTGCGCCGCGAGTTCGGCGCTGTCGCCGTACCGCACGTCGATCTTGGTCCCGAGGGAGTCCTCCATCTTCTCGATGAGGGACCCGACCAGACCCTCGTTGCGGCCCGAGTAGATGACGAGCCCGGCGGGCTCGGTGTCGCACGCGGCGACGGCGGGGAGGAGCAGGGCGGCCGCGACAAGCGCGGTGAGACTGCGGGCCAGTGGCCGTCGCATGGTGGTGCCTTCCTTACCGTGCCCGCCGGCGTCGCATCGCGCATCGCGTCGTCGTCGGCGGGCGGCGAATACGGTGCCGCGTGGAACCTGTGAACAAGGTATGGATAAGGTAAAGCTTACCTAAGCGTCAAGAGGGACCGGTATAACGACTCGGCCATACCCGCCAGTTGCCCCATTAACGGCGGAAGGTCGGGATTTCCGAACCCAAACCGTGACTTTCCAATGAGGTGAGGCTTACCTACGATGCCGAGGTGATTTGCGTCCCCGACCCGCACCCGGGCATCAGTACCGTCGCGTTCGCCGCCGACCTGGCTGCCTTCGGCGACCGCACAGCCGTCATCACCGCCGACGCACGCCTCACGTACTCCGAACTCGCCAAGCGGGTCGAGGCCACCGCCAGGGCCCTCGGTTCGGAGCGGCGTCTGGTCCTGCTGGTCGGCGGCAACGACATCGGCGCGCTGGTCGTGTACCTCGCCGCGCTGGCCGCCGGCCACCCCGTGCTGCTCGTCCCGGGCGGCAACCCCGCTGCCCTGCGCTCGCTCATCGACGCCTACGACCCCGATGTCGTGGCCTCCCCGACCGGGGACGGGGAATGGGGCCTCGACGAGCGGCGCGCGGTCTCCACGCACTCACTCCACCCCGATCTGGCCCTGCTGCTCAGCACCTCGGGGTCCACCGGCTCACCCAAACTCGTCCGGCTCTCCCACGACAACCTCCAGTCCAACGCGGAGTCCATCGCCCGCTATCTGGCCATCCGGGAAGACGACCGCGCCGCGACCACCCTGCCGCTGCACTACTGCTACGGGCTGTCCGTCGTGAACAGTCATCTGCTGCGCGGCGCGGGGCTCATCCTCACCGGACTCTCGGTCGCCGACACATGCTTCTGGGACCTCTTCCGGGACAACCGGGGTACGACGTTCGCCGGTGTCCCGTACACGTTCGACCTGCTCGACCGGGTCGGATTCGCTTCCATGGAGCTGCCGGCTCTGCGGTACGTCACCCAGGCAGGCGGCCGGCTCTCCCCCGACCGGGTCGCCCGGTTCGCCGCACTCGGCCGCCGCGACGGCTGGGACCTGTACGTGATGTACGGCCAGACCGAGGCGACCGCCCGCATGGCGTATCTGCCTCCCGGCCTGGCCGAGTCCCGCCCGCAGGCGATCGGCGTCCCCGTCCCGGGCGGCTCCTTCCGGCTGCGGCCGCACCCGGACTGGCCCGAGCCGGCCACCGGCGAACTCGTCTACTCCGGACCGAATGTGATGCTCGGATACGCAAAGGCTCCGCAGGACCTCGCCCTGGGCCGGACGATCGACGAGCTGCGCACCGGAGACATCGCCCGGCTGGGTGACGACGGTCTGTACGAAGTCATTGGCCGGCACAGCCGGTTCGCGAAGATCCTCGGCCTGCGCATAGACCCGCAGCAGGTGGAGCTGACGCTCGAGCAGCACGGTGTCACGGCATGCTGTCTGGGCCATGACGACGAGCTGGTGGTCGCCGTCATGGGCGAGACCGACGCCCAGCGCATCCGGCGGCTGGTCGCGCAGACGTGTGCTCTGCCGCCCCGCGCGGTCCGGGTGTGCGAACTGGCCGAACTGCCCCGGCTCGCCAGCGGCAAGCCCGACCACCGGGCCGTACGGGAACTCACCCGCGCCGCCGGGGACGGCGACGCCCCCTCGGCCGCCGTGCGGGAGACATCTGCGGCGAGTCGACCGGGCGGCGGCACCGCCGAACTGTGCGCGCTCTACGCGGAGATCCTCGACCGCACCGACGTCACCGAGGACGCCACCTTCGTCGGCCTCGGCGGAGACTCACTCAGCTACGTCGAGATGTCCATACGCCTCGAACAGGCCCTCGGCCATCTGCCCGCCGACTGGCACATCCGCCCCATCCGCAGCCTGGAGCCGGCCGAGCGTCCCGCGCGTTCGCGGCGGCGGCGCACAGTGGAGACCGGAGTCGCCCTTCGTGCCATGGCGATCGTGCTGATCGTCGGGTCGCACATCCACCTCTTCTCCGTGAAGGGCGGCGCCCATCTGCTGCTGGCGGTGGCCGGCTTCAACTTCGCCCGCTTCCACCTCACGGCGGCGCCCGTCCGGGAGCGGGCACGCAACCTTGGGCGCAGTATCGGCAACGTGGCCCTGCCCAGCATGATCTGGATCGCCCTGATCATGCTGCTCACCGGTGCCTACAGCGTGCCCGAGCTGTTGCTGCTGGAGAGCTTCCTCGGGGCCGACGGCGGTGAGACCCCCCACTTCTGGTTCGTGGAGGCGCTGGTCCACATCCTGGTGGTGGTGACCGTGGTGCTGTCCGTGCCTGCCGTCGACCGCCTTCAGCGCCGCTTCCCGTTCGCTCTCCCCCTGGCCCTGGTCGCGCTCGCCCTCCTCATCCGTTACGACCTGCTCGGCATCGACGCGCGCGACCGGCTGCCGTCCGCGGCGGTCGTCTTCTGGCTGTTCGCCCTGGGGTGGGCCGCGGCGAAGGCGGCCACGGTGCCCCGGCGCGCCCTGGTGACCGTGGCCGCCGTCGCCACCGTGCCGGGCTTCTTCCCCGGCGAGCCGTGGCGCGAGGCCCTGATCACGGCCGGGTTCGCGCTCCTCGTCTGGATCCCGGGACTACCGAGTACCGCCGCGTTCAACAAGCTCGCGGGAGTGCTCGCGGGCAGCTCGCTCTACATCTATCTGACCCACTGGCAGCTGATCCGGCTGCTGGAGGACCAGTTCGCGGTGATGGCCCTCCTCGGAGCACTCGCTTTCGGCGTGGCGTACGCGACCCTGGCGACGCGCCTCGCGCGCGCACTGCGGACCTGTGGCGGGCGGGGGGGACGAAAGGACGCGCAGCGGGTCGCCGGGCGGACCATCGCTCCGGCTCGCCCCGCGGGCTGATCCCCGCCGGTGGGGACCCGCCCGCGGGCCCGCGAGGCGCCCTGCGCGCCGTGAGCAGGACGTCGCCGGTCAGCTGAGCGGCTTGTCCAGTACGGCCTTGCGGTGGCTGAAGGTCTCGAGGGAGTAGCGGCCGTGGTAGTTGCCCATACCGCTCTCGCCTACGCCGCCGAACGGCAGGTCCGAGACGGTGACGTGGACGACCGGCAGACCGAAGCCGAGGCCTCCGGATGACGTCTCCGCCGCCAGGCGCCTGCGTGTGGCGGCGGACTCGGTGAAGGCGTACAGGGCCAGGGGCTTGTCACGGTCGTTGATGAAGTTGATGGCCTCGTCCAGGTCCGCCACCGTGACGATGGGAAGGACGGGGCCGAAGATCTCCTCCTGCATGACCGGGGCCTGGGGGTCGACGTCCGCGAGGACTGTCGGGGCGATGTACTTCGCCGAACGGTCGCGGTCGCCGCCGGTGACGATGCGGCCGGAGTCGACAAGGGCGCTGAGCCGGTCGAAGTGCCGTTCGTTGACGATCCGTCCGTACTCGGGGGAGGTCGCGGGCTCGGATCCGTACAGCTTCTCGATCGCCTGGGCGAGGGCGGGTTCCAGGGCGCGGGCGGTCTCCGCGTCGGTGAGGACGTAGTCGGGCGCGACACAGGTCTGCCCGGCGTTGAGGAACTTGCCGCGTGCCAGCCGCGCGGCGACGTCGGCCGGATCGGTGTCGCGGTCCACGAACGCCGGGGACTTGCCGCCCAGTTCGAGGGTGACGGGGGTGAGGTGCCGCGCTGCGGCTGTCATGACGATACGGCCCACGGCGGCGTTGCCGGTGCAGAGGATGTGGTCGAACCGCTCGGCCAGCAGGGCCGTGGTCTCGGGGATCCCTCCTTCGACGACGGCCACGGCGTCGGTGTCGACGTACTTGGGCAGCAGGTGGGCGAGGACGGCGGAGGTGGCCGGAGCCAGCTCGCTGGGCTTGGCGACCACCGCGTTGCCGGCGGCCAGCGCACCGACGACGGGCGTGAGCAGGAGCTGCGCCGGGAAGTTCCAGGGCGCGATGACGAGGACGACGCCGAGGGGGTCGTACTGCGTCCAGGCCGTCGCGTCGCCGAGGTACTCGGGCACGGGGACAGGTGCGGGGCGCAGCCACTCGTCGAGGTGGTCGAGCATGTGATCGATCTCGCCGATGGTGGCGTCGATCTCGGTACGGAACGCCTCGGTGGAGCTCTTGCTCAGATCCTTGTGGAGGGCCTCGGCAAGGGCCGTGCCGTTGTCGGTGAGCATCTCGCGCAGTCGGCGCAACTGCGTCGTACGCCAGTCGACGGACTTCGTGCGGCCGGAACGGAAGGTGGCGCGCAGCCGGGCCACGGTGTCGGCGGGCTGCTCGAGGTTGGGGTTGTTCACGGTGCCTCGATGGTGCGGGCGCGTGCCTTGCGGCCGCGCGTGGTGGCCTCGAGCGAAACCGGCTCGATGTATCGGCCAACATTTCATCCCGGAAGTACAGATTCCCGTCGGCTCGCCGTGTCCGTCTGCCGTCGAGCGACGCGGTCCACCCGCTGCCGTAGCCGCCCGCCGGCCCCGGGAACGCCGGCCGTCCCTCTCACCTCGGAAGCCGTGCAGCCGGTCGGGCCCGGGGGACGCGTACCCGTACACAGAGCGCAACCGCTGAGCCCCATGAGGCCGGGCCCCATCATCCCGAGCGGAGGATGGGGCCCGCGCGACGACATCGACCACGTGGCCGACCTGATCGTCACCACTGCTGGGACACCCTCATGACCGCGCCTCCGGCGTCACCTGATCGGCCGCGCACCTAGGACGGCCCGGTCCGCGCAGTCGGCCCAGGCACGATTACCCTTTTGCCGTAGTCGGCGGCACGAAGCCCACCCACCCGACGTCGCCTTGGCGGCTGTACAGCACAGCGAGGGCGGCACCCCGCCCGAGTGCGGTGTTCCCGTAGGCGATGAACGCCTGGGGCGGGTAGTGGTACCGGAGTGGACAGATTCGCAGTCCCCGCGACCCGCCCCTCATCGGCCGCCGCTCACATCCTCGGCGCCGCCGGACGGCCTTACCCAGGAGATGTCAGATGAGCGCCCCCGACCAAGCGCAGGAGCCGGCCGACCTCACCGCGGCCCACGCCTCCGCCACCCTGCTGGAACGCCTCGCCGACAAGCTCGGCGGCCGGGCCTCGGTAACCGCTGTGTACGGCGAACCGGTCACCCGCGACGGCATCACCGTCATTCCCGTCGCCCGGGTCGGCTTCGCCTTCGGCGGCGGCGCAGGGCAGGAGATCAGCACCGCCAGGACCGGCGAGGGCGGAGGAGGCGGCGGAGGTGTGGAAGCCCGGCCCCTCGGTTTCATCGAGATACGGGAGGGGACCGCCACGTACAAGCCGATCCGCGCCCCTTGGACGAACGTCGTCGTCCCGCTGGCGGCGCTTCTGGCAGGGGCCACCGTCCCAAGGATTCTGCGAAGCCTCGCCAGGCGCCACCGGTACTGAATCCGCGCTCCCGGCAGGGCACCTCCAGGTAGCGCCAGCACATCAAGCCCCTGCGGGAGGGCCTGGGCAACACCCCAGGTCAGTGCACGAGATAGAGGGTGAGGGCTCCGCCTGACTCGGAGATGCTGGCGACGTGGGCATGACCACGGGCAGTGGCGTATGCGCCGGTGCCGCCGTTGATGGCGAGATCGAAGTCGCTGGGAGGGGCGCCGACAGGGGTGGTCTGCAGGTGCTGCCACGTCACCTGCCCCCGGGGAAGGCTGAAAGTGCCTGTGCAGTGCGTGGTTTGCGCTGCCACTCGGGTGCACACTGCTCCCTCGGTGCCATAGCTGACACCTCCGCGAAAGAGGTTCGCGGTGATGATGATCTGATCACCGACACCGCGTCCAGGTGTCCCGTTGTCGACCACCGTGGTTCCTGTGCCCGTCGACGTGAGACTGATGACTTCCTTGCGCTTGACGTCCATGCCCCAGTCCAGGGGGTACGGCTCGTGGGACGCGGAGGCGGAACCGGCGAGAGTCGCGAGCGACAACGCCGTTGCTGCCACCACGCTCCACTTCGAAATGGATTGCATTCTTCCTCGCCTGATGAACGCGGATTCTTTGGGTGCGCCCAAGAATTCTCATTGTGCGATGGAGCGTCAATTCTCAAACTCATCAAAAGTGCCTGGTTCATCCGTCCGGCGGCATCCCCCAACACACCCAGGCCGACCGCGTCTCAGCCCCTCCGAACAGCAGGCGTCGGAACGTGCCGGTGGTGGCGTGACAGCAGGCCGCGTCGCGATATTCCGGGCCGGTGTGGTCGGCGGGCCGAGGGGCCATCGGAAAGGCACCGGAAGGGGCGGACTTTCGCCGGGCGCAGGGCCGCTCTCAGCAAGGTCCGGCGCGTGCACGGCTGCGTCAGGGGTACCGGGGAAGCATGCAGGCACTGTCACAGGATGTGATCGCGTTGGTGAGTGAGGACGTTGACCAGGTCAAGGCGGAGTTGGTGGCTGCCGTGACCGAGGGCCGACGGGGGTCGGCAGCGTTGGGCGCGAGCGGAGTTCTGGGGTTGCTGGCGCTGCTGGCGGCACAGGAGTCGGCGGTACGCGCGCTGGAGCGTGTGTGGCCGGCGCAGCGCGTGGTGGGGGCATTGGCGGCTGCGTACGGTGCCGGTGCGGTGGCGTTCGCAGGGTATGGGCGGGCGAGACTGCGGCAGGCCCGGGCCGCGTCGCGGGAGGCACTGACGTGTTCGCTGGACGCGGTGGAGCAGGTGGCGGACGAACTGAGCGGTGGCTGACGGAGGTTGCCGCTGGGGTAAGGAGAGCAGCCGCGAGTTCAGCGGATGCGCGTCCCGCACAGCTGCGCGGTGATCCGACCACGACCCGCCGTTCCACTTCCTGGCGGCACCTTCCGGCGTGTCCTCGTCGACGTCGGCGGGCACCTCCGGGGCGACCTGTAGAAGGAGGCCACGGGCGCGTTCGTGCTGGTCCAGTGGGCTTCCCCAGGGCCGCAGGAGCCGGCAATCGGCCGGGAGCGTCGGCGGGTGGATCCGGAGGTCCGGAACATGAGCAGTGGTGCCTGGACCGGTGTGGCGGTGGCGGGTGTCACCGCCGCGTACGCACTGTGCTCGCGTCGGCTGTCCTCGACGCCCCTGTCGTCGGCGATCGTGTTCGTCGGCACCGGGGTCCTCATCGGGCCGGCCGTGCTCGACCTCGTCGACCTGGAGCACGACGCCGCACCGATCATCGCGCTTCTCGAAGTCACGCTGACACTCGTCCTGTTCACCGATGCCATGACGGTCCGCAGGCGGGACCTGCAGACCGGCGGCTTTCTGCCTGTACGCCTGCTGGGCATCGGTCTGCCACTGAGCATCGGGGCGGGCTGGCTGCTTGCCTGGCCGTTGCTGCCAGGGCTGACGGTGTGGGAGCTCGCACTCGTCGGCGCCGTCCTCGCCCCCACCGACGCCGCCCTGGGAAAGACCGCCGTCTCCCATCCCCGGGTTCCGGCACTCGTACGTCACGGACTCAACGTCGAAAGCGGCCTGAACGACGGCATGGTGCTGCCGTTCTTCGTCCTGTTCCTGGCAGCCATCCCGGGCACGCACTATGCGGAGGAAGGTGTGGCGGGTGTCCTCTGGCGCGCGCTCGTGCTGAGCACCGCGCTGGGTCTGCTGGCCGGTGGCCTCGGCGGTCGGCTGCTGCAGTGGTCCCGGGCCAGGGGATGGGTCACACGGGAGTGGGGGCAGGTCTACCTGCTGGCCGTCGCGGCAGGGGCGTACGAACTCGCTGTCGTGACGGACGGCAGCGGTTTCATCGCCGCCTGGGTCGCCGGATTCGCGTTCGGGTTCGCCTTGCGTCGTTACCGGATCGGTGGTGAGAAGGAACGCCCGGACCGCACGGCCGACTTCGCCGAGAACCTCGGAGGACTCCTGGCGTCGATCAGCCTTCTGGTCTTCGGGGCAGTACTGCTCGGCCCTGCGCTGGAGTACCTGAGCTGGCGGATCATCCTGTACGCGGTGCTCAGCCTCACCGTCGTCCGGATGGTGCCGGTGATTGTCTCGCTCGCCGGGAGCGGACTGCGGCCCCCCACGGTGGCGTACATCGGATGGTTCGGACCACGCGGTCTCGCGTCCGTCGTGCTGGGTCTGCTCGCGGTGGAGGAACACGTCCCGGGGGTGGAACTGGTGGGCAGGGTGGTCGCGATCACCGTCGGCCTCAGCGTCCTCCTGCACGGCGTCTCGGCCGTAGCCCTCGCCGAGCGGTACGGCCGCTGGCACGAGAAAGCCGCCGCCACCGCCCGTGGCCTGCGCGAGGGCACACCCGTACCCGAGACCCCCGCGCGCCGCAGGCTCGGCCCCCTGGACCAGCCCGAGACGTGATGCCGCCCCCGGTCGACCGCAGTACCGGGTCACGTCCCCGGAACAGCCGGGAGCGCCTGGCGATGCCGCCCCGGCCGGAGAAGGCGGCGCGCACCTGGCGAAGGCGTCGAAAGTCCTGGTGGAGGAGGTGGACCGGTCGCCGAGACTGATGCGGGCACCCGCGGGAGGGCCCGCATACGGGGGCTTCGCCGAGGACCGACGCGGGACGCTGGCGCGTTCGGCGCGCGAGGTGGCGACCGACTGGCTAGCGTGACGAATCGAACCATTCGGATGAATCGTCAAGCAGGAGAGGGTCGCAGTCATGGCCGTGGAACCTGAGGGCACACCGTGCTGGGCCGACGCGATGTTCAGCGACGTCGAGGGGGCGAAGAACTTCTACGGCGACGTGCTGGGCTGGACGTTCGGTGAGGCGTCGTCGGAGTTCGGCAACTACACGCAGGCGTACTCCGAAGGCAAGGCGGTGGCCGCCGTCGTGCCGCCGATGCCGGGCCAGGAAGGCCAGTCGGCCTGGTGTCTGTATCTCGCGTCGCCGGACGCCGCCGCCACGGCCCGGAAGATCCGGGACAACGGGGGCGAGGTGCTCATGGAGCCGATACAGGTCGGCGACTTCGGCTCGATGACCCTCGGCCGCGACCCGAGCGGGGTCGTCTTCGGCGTGTGGCAGGCAGGCACCCACGAAGGCTTCGAGAAGAAGGCCGAGCCCGGCGCGTACTGCTGGGCCGAGGTCTTCACCCGGGAACCGGAGAAGTCGGACGCGTTCTTCCCGGCGGTCTTCCCGTACACCGTACAGAAACTGGAGGACGACTCGGTCGACTTCAAGCTGTTCAACATCGGCGGTGAGCCGGTGCTGGGCCGCATGCGGATGACGGAGGAGTTCCCGCCCGAGGTGCCGCCGTACATGAACGTGTACTTCACGGTCGAGGACTGCGACGCGGCCGTGGCGAAGGCGACCGAACGCGGCGGGGTGCTGCGGTTCGGCCCCATGGACACCCCGTTCGGACGCTTCGCGGCGCTCAGCGACCCGCAGGGCGCGTCCTTCTCGGTGATCGACATCACGAAGACCGAGGGCGCCATGCCGAAGACGTCCGACGTGGCCTGACCGGGGCCGAGGGAAGTCCACATTGACATGCAGCTGGTTGGCTGCCTAAGTTTTAATGCAACCAAATGGCTGCATGTCATGGGCGGGAACGATGGACGAGGTGTTCAAGGCGCTGGCCGACGCCAGTCGCCGCCGATTGCTCGACAACCTCAATGCGCGGGGCGGGCAGACGCTGCGCGAGCTGTGTGCCGGGCTGGACATGACCCGCCAGTCGGTCAGCAAGCATCTGATCCTGCTGGAGGCGGCCGACCTGGTGACCACCGCCCGACGCGGCAGGGAGAAGCTCCACTACCTCAACGCAGCACCGATCAACGCCATCGCGGACCGATGGATCAGCCAGTACGACCGCGAGCGCGTACGCGCGCTGGCGGACCTGAAGTCAGCATTGGAGCATTCCCCCATGGACAGCAACGCCTTCGTCTACACGACCTACATCCGCACCACACCGGAACGGCTCTGGCAGGCGTTGACCGACCCCGCGTTCACCACCCGCTACTGGGGGGTGGCCTTCGAGTCGGACTGGAAGCCGGGCTCGGCCATGATCTGGGAGGAGGGCGGCAACAAGACCGCCGACCCCGATCAGGTCGTCCTGGAGTCCGAGCCCGGCCGTCGGCTCTCCTACACCTGGCACACCTTCACCTCGGCATGGGCCACGGCTGCCGGGGTGAGCAGCGAGGCGTTCGCCAAGGTGGCCGTGGAGCGCCGCTCCAAGGTGACCTTCGAGCTCGAACAGGTCGGCGAGATGGTCAAGTTGACCGTCGTGCACGACGACCTCGAACCCGGGAGCACCGTGCGCGAGATGATCGGTGAAGGCTGGCCCGCACTGCTGTCCAGCCTCAAGACGCTGCTCGAGACCGGCGAACCGCTGCCCGAGCCGGCTCACTGATCCTCATCGGGCGGCGGCGGGCTCCCCTTCGGGCAGCGCTCTCAACCGTTCACCCGGGCGATGAGCAGCGCGACGTCGTCGGGTGTGTCCGGCTGGCGCAGGGCCTGCAGAAGCCGGTCGCAGGTGTCCTCCAGCGTCGGATCGGAGTCCTGCAGCAGGCCGACCAGGGTTTCAAGGCGTACGTCGATGTCCTGGTCACGGGTTTCCACCAGGCCGTCGGTGTAGAGAACGAGCAGGTCACCGGGGTCGAGTCCGATGGTGATGCTGCGCAGGGCGACCCCTCCGACGCCCAGCGGCGTACCGGTGGGCAGATCGAGCAGGCGCGGTGCGCAGCCTTCGCGGACGAGCACCGGAGGCAGATGGCCGGCGTTGGCGATGCAGCACTGGGCGCGGTGGGGGTCGTACACGGCGAAGAGGCAGGTGGCGAAGTACGGGTCGAGACCTGCGGTGATCTCGTCGAGGTGCCGCAGCACCACCGCGGGGTCCAGACCGAGCTTGGCCAGGGTCTGGGTCGCGGTGCTCAGCCGGCCCATGGCGGTGGCGGCATTGATTCCGCTGCCCATCACATCGCCCACCACCAGGGCTGTGCGCTCCCTGTTCATGGGGATGATGTCGAACCAGTCGCCGCCGATCTCGCTGCCCGCTCTGGCCGGCTGGTAGCGGGAGGCGACCTCGAGGCCGACCAGATTCTTCGGCGTTTCGGGCAGCATGCTGCGCTGGAGCGTGAGCGCCGTTTCCCGCTGCTGCCGGTACCACCGGGCGTTGTCGATGCACACGGCGGCGCGGGCGGCGAGTTCGGAGGCCAGCAGCACGTCGTCCTCGGTGAAGGGAACGGGGTTGCGGGCGCGTTTGAGGTCGAGGGCTCCGAGCACTTCGCCGCGCGCGATCAGCGGCACGGCCAGGTAGGAGTGCACCCCGGCCTCCGCCAGCAGCTCGGCGGAGGCGCTGTCGCGGGCGATGTCCGTCAGACCCTGCTCGTCGAGCACCGGCACCATGATCGGCCGGCCCGTGTTGACGCACTGTGTGACGAGCCGGTCGGCGTCGTACCGGGCCAGCTCGCTGGGCCGGTCGGCCGCGTCGATGGCGACGGTGGGGTAGGCGGCGGCAACGGCGAGGGCGCGGATCAGCACGGGGCCGCCTTCGGCGGAGGTCCTGTTCGGACGGCCGTCCAGCACGCTTTCGAGCACATCGACGGCGGCGATGTCGGCGAGCTCGGGCACGGCGACGTCGGCCAGTTCCCGTGCCGTCTGTTCCAGATCGAGGGTCGTGCCGATGCGTGCGGAGGCGTCCGCCACCAAGGCGAGGCGGCGCCTGGCCCGCTCCGCCTCGGTGGCGGCCCGGTGCCGGTCGGTGACATCCACGACCGAGACCGCCAGGCCCAGCACACGCCCTCCGGCGTCCTCCAGCCGGTACAGCGAGACCGACCAGGCCTGCTCGACGTCGGGGTCCGCGGCGCTACGGCCCAGCGCATAGCGGTCCAGCAGCGGTTCGCCGGTCCTCAGTACCTCGCGCATCGCGGCCTCAAGGGCGTCGGTGTCCCCGAAAGGCAGCGTCTCGCGCATGCTGCGGCCCAGGTGCTGTTCGGCGGACAGCCCGCCGAACCGTTCGAGGGCCGGGTTGACCGACACGTACCGCAGGTCGGTGTCCAGCACCGCCAGACCGATCGGGGACTGGTCCACCAGGCGCAGCGACAGCGCGAGATCCTGCTCCACCTGGCGCAGCGTGGCCTGGTCGGTGGCAAGGCCCAGGGCGTAGAAGGCGCCGAGGTCGTCCTGCAACCGCATGTTCCGCCATTCGAGCAGCCGAAGGGTGCCGTCCCGGTGCCGTACGCGAAAGACGCCTTCCCAGCTCTCGCCGCTCTCCATCACCTGCGCGAACAGCCGCAGCACGAGATCGAGGTGCTCCTCGGCCACCAGTAGCTGCGCGGCGTACTGCCCGAGCGCCTCCTGCGCGCTGTAGCCGAGAAGCTGCTCGGCCTGCGGGCTCCACAGCACGATCCGCCCCTGGGCATCGAGCACCACGGCCGCGACGCCGAGCACGTCCATCAGACCGCCCGGCGGTGAGAGCGCGACGTCGGCACGGCCGTTGGCGCTGAGCCGGGCGCGGAACACGTCAGCGCTGCCCACGGTCGCTCCTTCCGCTGTCACGATGCACCGGCACGCTGTCTTGTTCACGTCCTCACATCGGGATGACGGGGTGACTCCATACTCTCTCGGCCGCCACGGGCACCGCAGCTCAACGGTCCGATTGAGGTGCACGCCAGTGCGGCCCCGTCACTTCGAGTGGTTGGCCGGTCCTGCACCGGTCCCCCCGGGCCCCCGGGGGTCGACATGCTCGCCGGGGGTCGCGAGCTCCTCGACGGCGTCGACGCCCACCACCGCGCCGGTGGACTTCTTGCCGCGGCGCAGTCGGCGCTCCAGCCGGCCGGCGAAGGTGGTGAGGGCGAAGTTCAGCACCACGAAGATCACGGCGACGACGGTGAAGCTGGCGATCGTGTTGGCGCCGTAGTTCGCACTCATCGGGCGGACCGATGCGAGCAGCTCGGAGAAGCCGAGCAGCGCGCCGCCGAGCGCGGTGTCCTTCACGATGACGACCAGCTGACTGACGATGGCGGGCAGCATCGCGGTGACCGACTGCGGGAGCAGTACGTACCGCATGCTCTGGCCCTTGCGCATACCGATCGCCTTGGCGGCATCCGTCTGGCCGCGGGGCAGGGACAGGATGCCGGCCCGGACGATCTCCGCGAGAACCGAGGCGTTGTAGAGGACGAGCCCGGTGACCACGGCGTACAGCGGCCGTGTCTCGGGGCTCACGTCGGTGAACTCGGAGTAGGCGGCGTTGGCGAACAGCATCAGGATCAGCACCGGGATCGCGCGGAAGAACTCCACGACCGTGCCGGCGATGCCCCGCACCCACCCGTGGTCGGAGAGCCGGGCGATACCGAACACCGCGCCGAGGGGCAGCGCGATGATCATGGCGAGGAAGGCGGCGACGAGCGTGTTCTTCAAACCCGGCCACAGATAGGTCGACCATGCGCGGGAGTCGGTGAAGAACGGCTCCCACTTCACCCACTCCAACTGGTTCTTGGCAGCGAGGCTCTCGATCACCCACCAGATCAGCGCGGCGAGTGCGATCAGGAAGACCACGGTGAGGAGCACATTGCGCCGCTTGGCGCGCGGGCCCGGGGTGTCGTACAGAACAGTGCTCATCGCTTCACCGCCACCTTCTTGGCCACCCAGCCGAGGAACAGTCCGGTCGGGAGGGTGAGACAGATGAACCCGAACGCGAAGATGGCGGAGATCAGGATGAGCTGGGCCTCGTTCTCGATCATTTCCCGCATCAGCGTCGCGGCCTCGGCGACACCGATCGCTGCGGCCACCGTGGTGTTCTTGATGAGCGCGATCAGCACGTTCGCCAGCGGACCCACCACCGAGCGGAATGCCTGCGGCAGGACGATGAGGCTGAGCACCTGGGTGAAGTTCAGTCCGATGGCGCGCCCCGCCTCCGTCTGCCCGAGGGGCACTGTGTTGATGCCGGAGCGGAGCGCCTCGCACACGAAGGCGGCGGTGTAGGCGGTCAGACCGAGTACCGCGAGACGGAAGTTGATGGTCTCGAAGTCGTCCGCGCCGAGGCTGACACCAAGCGTCTGGAACAGACCCAGCGAGGTGAACACAATGATCACCGTCAGGGGGATGTTCCGGACGACGTTGACGTAGCCGCTGCCGAAGGCACGCATCAGGGGGACGGGGCTGACGCGCATGGCGGCGAGCAGCGTTCCCCAGATCAGGGAGCCTACGGCGGAGTAGAAGGCGAGCTGCACCGTCACCCAGAAGGCGCCCAGCAGGTCGTAACCCTCAAGAAAATCGAACACGATCTCCCGCACTTTCGCGTGTAGGGAAAGCGAGGCGCGCCGCGCTGGTGGGCGGCGCGCCGGTCTGTGTCCTTGGCTCAGCTGACGATGACGCCGACCTTCGGGGCGGGCTCGCCCTTGAAGTCGGGGCCGAAGTTCTTCTTGACGGCCGCCTCCCAGGCGCCGTCCGCGACCATCTTCTGGAGCGCTGTGTTGATCTTGGCCTTGAGTTCGCTGCCCTTCTGGACGCCGATGCCGTAGTTCTCGTTGCTGAGCTTGAAGCCGCCCAGCTTGAACTTGCCCTGGTGCTCCGGCTGGGCCGCGTATCCCGCAAGGATCACGTTGTCGGTGGTCAGGGCGTCGATGACCTTGTTCTCCAGGCCGGTCAGGCACTCGGAGTAGCCGCCGTACTCCTGGAGCTGGGCTTTGGGTGCCAGCTTGGTCTTGACGTTCTGAGCGGAGGTCGACCCGGTGACCGAGCAGAGCTTCTTGTTGTTCAGGTCCGCGGGCTTGGTGATGGAGTTGTCGTCCGAACGGACCATGATGTCCTGGTGGGCCAGGAAGTAGGGGCCGGCGAAGTCGACCTTCTTGGCCCGCTCGTCGTTGATCGAGTACGTGGCCGCGATGAAGTCGACATCGCCGCGCTGCAGCAGCGTCTCGCGGTCGGCGCTCTTGGCCTCCTTCCACTCGATGTCGGCGGGCTTGTAACCGAGCTGCTTGGCGACATACGTGGCCACGTCGACGTCGAAGCCGGTGTATTTGCCGTCCGGGGTCTTCAGCCCGAGACCTGGCTGGTCGAACTTGATACCGACGGTGATCTTCTTGTCCCCACCGTCCGATCCGCTGCTGCTCCCGTCGCCGTCGGATCCGCAGGCCGTGGTCAGGGACAGCGCGAGCGCAGCCGCTGCCGCGGCGGTGACCATTCGAAGCTTCATGGTGATCATCCCCAGGGATTGAGACGTTGTACGTGGTCTGCGGAGACCGGACGGGTCCGTCGGGGACCGGCTCAGTGGTGAAGGATCTTCGAGAGGAAGTCCTTGGCCCGTTCGGTGCGCGGGTTGCTGAAGAATTCGTCGGGTGTCGTCTCTTCCACGATCCGGCCGTCCGCCATGAACACCACGCGGTTCGCGGCCGAACGGGCGAATCCCATCTCGTGGGTGACGACGACCATGGTCATTCCGTCCCGGGCGAGCTGCTGCATGACCTCCAGCACCTCGTTGATCATCTCGGGGTCGAGCGCCGAGGTCGGCTCGTCGAAGAGCATGATTTTCGGGTCCATGGCCAGCGCCCTGGCAATCGCCACGCGCTGCTGCTGGCCGCCGGAGAGCTGCGCCGGGTACTTGTCCGCCTGCGAGGCGACTCCCACCCGTTCGAGCAGTGAGCGGGCCCGCTCCTCGGCGGACTTCTTGTCCTTCTTACGGACCTTGACCTGGCCCAGCATCACGTTCTGCAGAACGGTCTTGTGGGCGAACAGGTTGAAGGACTGGAAGACCATGCCGACATCGGCGCGCAGGGCGGCCAGTTCGCGGCCCTCGGCGGGCAGCGGCTTGCCGTCGATGGTGATCTCGCCCGAGTCGATGGTCTCCAGCCGGTTGATCGCGCGGCACAGTGTGGACTTTCCGCCGCCGGAAGGGCCGATGACCACGACGACCTCGCCGCGGTCGATGGTCAGCTCGATGTCCTGCAGCACGTGCAGCGCGCCGAAGTGCTTGTTGACGTTGTTCAGCTCGACCAGGGCCAGGCCCTGGCCGGCATGGTTCTTGGTCACCGGTGCTCCGCTCATCGCGTTCATCGTCCGTCCTCCCCGGGGAGGTCGCACGCCGAGCGCGACGGGCGGAGGACATCAGGACATGCGTGGCCGCGGGCGGAAGGAAGGTTCCGGGGCCTCGAGCCCGCCGGCCAGGTGGGCGTGGACGCCGCGCAGCTCCAGTTGCTCACAGCTGCCGCCGGTGAGGATACGGAAGGCGCCATCGGCCTCGGACGGGTCCATGCCGAAGGGGGTGGGGCGGCCGCCCATGGTCAGCGGGCCGGCCTCCAGCGAGGGGGCGGCCAGGGGCAGATTGAAGCGGAGCAGCACCGCGATGCGGCGGCCGGGTGCGGCGCGGGCGGCGAGGTCCGCGAGCATCCGGAGTTCGTACGCGCTCTCCACATGGAAGCGGGCCACGCCCGCGTCCAGGGCCGCGGTGCCGGGCTGTGGTACCTCGGCCGGATGCTGGGCGAGGAGGAGGAGGTCCGGGAGGCGCCGACCGGCTGCTGCCCGGGCCCGTCGGGCCGACCCCCGGGGGCACCGGCTTCCGTCGGCCGACGGGCCCCGAGGGGCCCCGAGGGGCAGGCGTACCCGACCCGTACCCGCCTCGGGTGCCGTCTGTACTGCACGATCCGCCCGACGGAGGCCTGTGCCACCTGCCCGCGCACCTGCGACACCGAGGGGCTGCACCGGCTCGAAGGGTGACGCGCCGTCCGGAAGCGGCGGCGGTCCGCCGGGCGCCCCTCGAAGGCAACCCGGCGGACCGGAGCGTCAGGAACGGTGCAGCAGCGCCGTCATGGCGTCGGTCAGCGTCGCCTCGGGATCGGGAACCGCCCCGACCGAGCGCCAGGCCACGAACCCGTCCGGGCGTACCAGCACCGCGCCGTCGGGCCGCGTGCCGTGGAGTTCGGCCCAGTCGACGCCTGTCTCGGGGACCAGTTCGACATCCGGCCCGTCGCCGATCCGGTAGGCGTCGAGCGTGAGCGACAGGCGGTCGGCGACACGCGCCGCGGCCGTGTGCCAGGCCGTGCCGCCGGCACCCATGCCGGTCAGCAGCACGAAGGACTTCTCGTAGAGGTCCAGCGTGGACATCTGCCGCACCTCGCCGGGCCCGTGGAGCCACATGTGCGGGGCCCGGGTGCCCGGCTCGCCGGACAGATCCATCCGTTCCGGCATGACGGACATGCCGGGGTCGGCGCCGAGGACTGCGCCGTGCGGGTAGCGGTAGCCCATCGCGACCGTGAGCATCCCGCCCTGCTTCCCGCCTCCGACGCCCGGCGCCGGCACATAGCCCGGGTGGCTGTGCTCCTTCGACCTGGCCGAGGCCCGCGCGCTCGTGGCCCGCGCCACCGGCAGGCGCTCCGCCTCGTACGTCTCCAGCAGTCCGGGGCCGGCCGACCCGTCGAGGACGGCCGCCAGTTTCCAGGCCAGGTTGTGCGCGTCCTGGATGCCGGTGTTGGAGCCGAACGCACCGGTCGGCGACATCTCGTGGGCGGAGTCCCCGGCGAGGAAGACCCGCCCCGCGGCGTACCGCTCCGCCACTCGCTCCGCGGCATGCCACGGGGCCTTTCCGGTGATCTCGACGTCGATGTCCTCGGCCCCGGTCGCCTTGCGGATGTGCGCGATACAGCGCTCGTCGGTGAAGTCCTCGAGCGTTTCGCCGAGGTCGGGCTGCCAGGGAGCATGGAAGACCCAGTTCTCCACGTTGTCCACGGGCAGCAGGGCGCCGTCCGCCTCGGGGTTGGTCAGGTAGCACACGATGAAGCGCCGCTCGCCGACGACATCGGCCAGGCCGCGCGAGCGGAAGGTGATGCTCACGTTGTGGAACAGGTCACCGGGCCCGGTGTGGGAGATGCCGAGCCGCTCACGGATGGGGCTGCGCGGCCCGTCGGCCGCGATCAGATAGTCCGCGCCCACCGTGCTGTGCATTCCGGTCTCACGGTCGCGCACCACCGCGGTGACGGACTGCGCGTCCTGTTTGAACGACAGGAGCTCGGTGGAGAAGCGCACGTCTCCGCCTTCCTTGCGGGCGCACTCCAACAGTACGGGCTCCAGATCGTTCTGGCTGCACACACACCACCCGGCCGGGGTGAACCGGGCCAGGGCAGCCCCCGACTGGACCTTCCTGAGCAGCCACTCCCCCTCGTCGCCGACGAGCGTCGGCGTCTGCAGGATGCCGTGGTTGTCCGCGAGGACGGACGCGGCGTCACGGATGAGTGATTCGGCGCCGGCCCCCCGGAACAGCTCCATCGTTCGCACGTTGTTCCCGCGTCCGCGTGGATGCATCGACGTGCTCACATGCTTCTCCACCACCATGTGAGCGACGCCGAGACGGCCCAGGAACAGCGAAGCGGACAGCCCCACCAGAGAGCCGCCCACGATGAGGACTGGTACGCGTTCGTCGACCATTTCTTCCATCAGATGCTCCAGCTCCAGCCGCCGGTAGGGGGGATGGAGTTTCCATGCCCCTGCGGGAGCGCTTCGATCGCCCCCTTCACCCGGCTGGTTCACACATCTCGCGCCACCCGAGGTACCGGCACAGGATCGAAGCCGGACCGGCGCCTCGTTCAGGCGGTGGCCGGTCGTCCATTTGCGCCGGATCACTCACCCGGGATCCCCCGAAAGGGGACGTCGTGCCACGGGATGTGGCGGCCTCAGCGTCAAGGAGATGCGTGGAACATGACAATTCTCTCCGAACGTGTGTCACAGTCGGCCTTCGATGGCTCCCGGCTGCGGGTCGTGCTGCTGCTGGACCTCCAAGACGGTGCCCAGCAGCGCTTCCTGACGGCGTACGAACACCTGCGCAACCAGGTGGCATCGGTTCCGGGTCACATCAGCGACCAGCTGTGCCAGTCGATCGAGAACCCCTCCCAGTGGCTGATCACCAGTGAGTGGGAGAGCGCTCCACCCTTCCTCGCCTGGGTGAACAGCGAGGAACACGTCGAAACCGTGCGGCCGCTGCACGACTGTGTACGGGACACCAGGTCCCTGCGCTTCAGCGTCCTGCGGGAGACCGGCAACTTCCAGGCCACGGCCGACCAGGCCATGCGCGGCGTCGGGCTGCAGTCCGCGCCACGGGTGGGCGACGGTGTCGTCCGCCATGCCATCACCTTCACCGTCAAGCCGGGCAGCGAGCCGGTCGTGGCGGACATCCTGGCGAGCTACGAGTCGCCCGCGGCACAGGTCGACTCCACGACCCGGCTGCGCCGCACCTCACTGTTCATGCACGGCAACCGTGTCGTGCGGGCCATCGAGGTTGAGGGCGACCTGCTCGCCGCGCTGCGCCATGTGGCCCGGCAGCCCGAGGTCAGGGCGGTCGAGGAGGCCATCAACCCCTACCTGGAACAGGACCGGGACCTCGACGACCCCGACTCCGCCCGGGTGTTCTTCACCCGGGCGGCCCTGCCTGCCGTGCACCATCTGGCGACCGCAGGCGGGGACAGCTCGAAGGTCAAGCGGCACGCGCTGTACTACCCGGCCAAGCCGGGCTGCGGAATGACGCTCGCCCGGCTGCTCGCCCAGCAGGACGAGTCGGCGGCCGACGACCCGTCGGCCCCGATCGACAGCAGCACCATCTTCCAGCGCGACGACGTCGTCGTGCGGCTCATCGACGCAAGCGGCCCCCTGGACGTGGAGCCGTTGCTGGCCATCGGCGCACACGGCCCGCGCAAGGCAGCCGTGCTGGCGCGCCTGATCGACCACGACGCGTTCGGCGCCGACGGCTCACTCGCCGACGAGAAGCAGATGTCGCGCTTCCTCGCGAGCGCCGACATGCGCCTGATCACCGACCGCTGGGCCCCCTGACCCCTGACCCGCCCGATCGGCTCCCGCGGTCACGCACCGGACCGCAGGCAGCACGCCACACGGCCACGTGGAGGAAGCAGTCATGACCACACCCCATCGCATCGTCGATCTCAGCGAGACCCAGCCCAATCGCAGGCGCGGAGGCGATCTGCGCGCCATGCTCACACCCACCACCGTGGGTGCAACGAGCGGATTCATGGGCCTGGCGATCGTGGAGCCCGGCGACCGCATCGGCGAGCACTACCACCCGTACTCCGAGGAGTTCGTGTACGTCGTCAGCGGCATGCTCGAAGTCGATCTGGACGGCGAGGCGTACACCATGCGCCCGGATCAGGGTCTGCTGATCCCGCCCTACGTACGGCACCGGTTCCGCAACGTGGGCAGCACGGAAGCGCGCATGGTCTTCCACCTGGGGCCGCTGGCCCCGCGCCCCGAACTCGGCCATGTCGACACCGAGGAGACCGCAGCCATGGAAAGCACCGGCCAGCGGCCGCCCGAACGGACGGGGTCGACTTCATGACCCGACGTGTGGCGGTGACCGGAGTCGGCATCGTGGCTCCGGGTGGCGTCGGCGCCCCCGCTTTCTGGAACCTGCTGGCGGACGGACGGACCGCGACGCGGGGCATCACCCTCTTCGATCCGACCGGGTTCCGTTCACGGATCGCCGCCGAGTGCGACTTCGACCCGGCGGCCCACGGCCTGGACGCGGAGCAGATCCAACGCGCCGACCGGTACGTGCAGTTCGCCATGGTCGCGGCCGGGGAAGCCCTCCGTGACGCCGGTCTCGACCCGGAGAAGGAGGATCCCTGGCGGATCGGCGTCTCCCTGGGCACCGCGGTCGGCGGAACCACCCGTCTGGAGCACGACTACGTCAAGGTCAGCAGCTCGGGACGGCGCTGGGACGTCGACCACAGCGAGGCGGCGCCGCATCTCCACCGGGCGTTCTCGCCCAGCGCCCTCGCCTCCGAAGTGGCCGAACAGACCGGCGCCCACGGCCCGGTGCAGACCGTCTCCACGGGGTGCACCTCCGGTCTCGACGCCATCGGCTACGCGTTCCAGGCCGTCGAGGAGGGCAGGGTCGACGTCTGCATAGCCGGTGCATCCGACTCGCCGATCTCACCGATCACGGTGGCGTGCTTCGACGCGATCAAGGCGACCTCGCCGAACAACGACGACCCTGCCCACGCCTCCCGGCCCTTCGACGCCCACCGGGACGGATTCGTCATGGGTGAAGGCGGAGCCGTACTCATCCTGGAGGAACTCGAACACGCCAGGGCCCGTGGGGCGACGGTGTACTGCGAGATCAGCGGTTACGCCACCTTCGGCAACGCGCACCACATGACCGGTCTCACCCGGGAGGGTCTGGAGATGGCCCGGGCGATCGACAGCGCGATGGACCACGCCCGTCTCAACGGGTCGGACATCGACTACGTCAACGCGCACGGCTCGGGTACGCAGCAGAACGACCGGCACGAGACCGCGGCGGTGAAGGAGTCGCTCGGGGCGCACGCCTACAAGGTACCGATGAGTTCCATCAAATCCATGGTGGGCCACTCGCTCGGGGCGATCGGCGCGATCGAAGTCGTCGCCTGTGTGCTGGCGCTCGCCAACCAGGTGGTGCCGCCGACGGCCAACTACGAGACGCCCGACCCCGAGTGCGATCTCGACTATGTGCCACGCACCGCCCGCGCCCGCAAGCTGCGCAACGTGCTGTCGGTCGGCAGCGGATTCGGCGGCTTCCAGTCCGCGGTGGTGCTCACCAGACCAGGCGGGAGGACACGATGAGCTCTCAGGACCGGCGTGCGGTCATCACCGGAATCGGCGTCGTCGCCCCCAACGGCGTGGGCGTCGAGTCCTTCTGGAAGTCCACCCGGGAAGGCCTCAGCGTTCTCGACCACATCACGCGCGAGGGCTGCGGGCATCTGCCCCTCAGGGTCGCCGGCGAGGTCCGGGGCTTCGACCCGGAGTCACTGATCGAGCAGCGATTCCTCGTCCAGACCGACCGGTTCACGCACTTCGCGATGGCCGCGGCGGATCTGGCACTGGCCGATGCGCGCATCGCCGCCGGCGAGTACGGCGACTCCCCGTTCGACGTGGGAGTGGTCACCGCCGCCTCGTCCGGAGGCGGCGAATTCGGCCAGCGCGAGCTGCAACGGCTGTGGGGACAGGGGTCGCGCTATGTCGGCCCGTACCAGTCCATCGCCTGGTTCTATGCGGCGAGCACCGGGCAGATCTCGATCCGCGGTCACTTCAAGGGGCCGTGCGGTGTCGTCGCCAGCGACGAGGCAGGCGGCCTGGATGCCCTCGCTCATGCGGCGAGAGCCATCCACCGCGGCACCGACGCGATCGTCGTCGGTTCGGCCGAGGCGCCGCTGGCCCCGTACTCGGTCGTCTGTCAGTTGGGCTACCGGGAACTGAGCACCTGCGACGACCCGGAGCGCGCCTACCGCCCGTTCACCGCGCATGCCTGCGGCTTCGTGCCCGCGGAGGGCGGCGGCATGCTCGTGCTCGAGGCGGAATCGGCGGCCCGCCGCCGGGGGGCCGCGGTCCGGGCCGTCGTGGCCGGCCATGCGGCGACGTTCACCGGGGCCTCCCGGTGGGAGGAGTCGCGGGAGGGCCTGGCGATGGCGATCAGCGGCGCGCTGGACGAAGCCGGCTGCGCACCCGAGGAGATCGATGTGGTCTTCGCGGACGCGCTGGGCATTGTGGAGGCCGACCGGGCCGAGGCGCTGGCGATCGCCGACGCCCTGGGCCGGCACGGTCTGCGCGTGCCGGTGACGGCACCCAAGACCGGCACGGGCCGGGCGTACTGCGGAGCGCCGGTGCTGGACACGGCCGCCGCAGTGCTCGCCCTGCAGAACGGTCTCATCCCGCCCACCCCCCATGTCTTCGACGTGTGCCACGACCTCGCGGTGGTGACCGGCGCGGCCCGCCCCGCCGAACTCCGCACGGCCTTGGTGCTGAGCCGAGGACTGATGGGTTCCAACGCGGCGCTCGTGCTGCGGCACGGCACCGACATCCCCTCGTGAGAAGGAGAACCGCCTCATGACCCCACAACTGACCATCGAGCAGCTGGCCGTTCTGATGAAGGGGGCCGGCATCACCGTGGACCCCAAGGACATGGGCAGCCGGCCGGAGACCCCGTTCGAGACCTACGGTCTCGACTCGCTCGGCCTGCTGGGCATCGTGGGCGAGCTCGAGAACAAGTACGGACGGCCCCTGCCCCCCGAAGCGGACCGCTGCAAGACCCCGCGCGAATTCCTCGACCTCGTCAACAACTCCCTGATGGCAGGAGCCTGAAGTGACCGGGCACACCGAGAACAAGGTCGTCATCGACGCTCCCATGGACCTGGTCTGGGACGTCACGAACGACATCGAGAACTGGCCTTCGCTGTTCAGCGAGTACGCCTCGGTCGAGATCCTGGAGCGCGAGGACGACCGGACTCTGTTCCGGCTGACCATGCACCCGGACGAGAACGGCACGATCTGGAGCTGGGTCTCGGAGCGGGTGGCCGACCGTACGGCGCGCACGGTCCGTGCCCGCCGCGTGGAGACGGGCCCCTTCCAGCACATGACCATCCACTGGGAGTACGCCGAGACGCCGCAAGGCACCCTGATGCACTGGACGCAGGACTTCGCGATGAAGCCGGACGCCCCCGTCGACGACGCGTGGATGACCGACAACATCAACCGCAACTCCCGCATCCAGCTGGATCTCATCCGGGACAAGATCGAGGAGCGCGCCCGCACCGGTGGGTCCGCCCCGGTCAGGCCCTGACCCCTCCACCCCGACGTCAGCATCCGAAGGGACTCCGACCGATGCACCAAGCTCTGATCGTCGCCCGTATGGCGCCGGAATCGGCCCCCGACATCGCCGAGGTGTTCGCGGCCTCCGACGGCGGCGAACTGCCGCACCTCGTCGGGGTCACCCGGCGCAGCCTGTTCCAGTTCGGCGACGTCTATCTGCATCTGATCGAGGCCGACCGCCCTCCCGGCCCGGCGATCGCCAAGGTGACGGAACACGCGGCCTTCCGCGATGTCAGCGACCGGCTCGCCGCTTTCGTCAGTCCGTACGACCCGCAGACCTGGCGGAGTCCGAAGGACGCCATGGCGCACGAGTTCTACCGCTGGGAGCGCACGGCCAAGGCCTGACGCACGCACGACGGAACGCCGGCCCCTCGATCCCCGCGGGGCCGGCGTTCCGTGCGCGTCCCTGGCGTCTCAGCCGGGAACCACGCTCTCGAACGCGTGGAGATACGGGTTGACGGGACGGACGTCGCCCACGATCAGGCCCGCTTCGGTCATCCGGGTGATCATGCTCTGCCGGGTGTGCTTGGCGCCGCCGACGTTGAGGAGCAGCATCAGGTCCATGGCGGTGGTGAACTTCATCGACGGGGAGTCGTCGACGAGGTTCTCGATGACCACCACCCTGGCACCCGGGCGGGCCGCAGCCACCACATTGCGCAGTGTTCTGCGGGTGCTGTCGTCGTCCCACTCCAGGATGTTCTTGATGACGTACACGTCCGCCTCGACGGGCATGGCCTCGCGGCAGTCCCCGGGGACGATACGGACCCGGTCGGCGAGCGAGCCGCCCTCACGCAGCCGGGCGTCGGCACCCGCCACCACGCGGGGAAGATCCAGCAGCGTTCCCCGCATGCCCTCGTGCTTCTCCAGCAGGCTCGCCAGTACGTGTCCCTGGCCGCCGCCGATGTCAGCGACCGTCGAGGCCCCGGTGAGGTCCAGGAGCTCGGCGACGTCACGCGCCGACTGCATGCTGGACGTGGTCATGGCCCGGTTGAAGACATGGGCCGATTCGTGAGCGTCCTCGTGCAGGTAGTCGAAGAACCCCTTGCCGTACAGCTCGTCGAAGACGCTGCGGCCGGTGCGCACCGCTTCGTCGAGCCGCGGCCAGGCATCCCAGGTCCAGGGTTCGGTGCACCACAGGGAGATGTAGCGCAGGCTGTGCGGGTCGTCCTCGCGCAGCATCCGGGACATGTCGGTGTGGATGAACCGGCCGTCCTCCTGCTCGGCGAAGACCCCGTAGCAGGACAGGGCGCGCAGCATCCGGCGCAGTGCCGTCGGCTCGGTGTCCACTGCCGTCGCGAGTTCCTCGGCCGTGGCGGGCACGTCACCCAGCGCGTCGGCGACGCGCAGCCGGGCAGCCGCGCGTACGGCGGCGGCGCAGGCCGCCCCGAAGACGAGTTCCCGCAGCCGCATGGCCGACTGGGGGGTGGTGGTTACGGTGGTCATTCCCTCTCGTTTCTCGTGAGTGGGGTCCGGGCCGCTGGGCCCGTCCTCCAGGTCCGCCCGGTCAGCACATGCCCACGGGTTCGGAGACCTGGCACATGTTTCCGGCGAACCGGTTGCCGGTGCCGGTGTCCCGGTTGGCCAGGTCCGCCGGCCCGTTGCGCAGCACGACATTGCCCTTGATGACGTTGTCGGTGTTGGGGGCACCCACGAAGCTCTTGAAGAGCACGACTCCGCCGGACAGCGGGTAGGTGCCGGCGTTGTCCCAGATCACGTTCGACTGAACGAGGGTCTTCTCCGTGCCGGTGAGGACGATCCCCGTTCCCTGGATCGCCGGCAGCCGGGGGGTGGCCTTGCAGAACTTGTTGTTCGCGTGCACACGGTTGCCGCGAACGGTCAGGGCGCCTGCGCGGGGCACGGATTCGTCGCCCACGATGAAGGCACCGGCGCAGTTCCCGGTCATGGTGTTGTCCCGGACGCTCAGGTTCCTCACCCGTCGGATCGTGGTACCGATGCGGTTGCCGACCATGCGGTTGTGGCTGACCACCGTCCCGAGGGTGTCGGTCGCTCCCGCCTCGACCGAGACCGCGTTCGCCACGAAGATGCCCGCGTCGCCGTTGTTGCGGACCACGTTGTGCGTGAGGACGCTGCGGGTGGACCATTCCTGGGCGATGCCCCAGGTCCCGTTCTTCTCGGCGATCACCTTGTGCACCGTCAGGCGGTCGGTCCAGGAGCCCCAGACCGCGCTCTTCTTGAACCCGACCAGCGCCAGCGACCGGATACTCACGCCCTGGACGGGCTTCGCCCGGGTACCGAGGACGCAGATCCCGTTGCCGGCCTGGGCACAGGTGTTCTTGGACGACGCGGCGGCCGGCCTGATCACGGTCAGCCCGCCCATACCGCGCAAGGTCAGGTTCGATTTCTTGACCACGACGCTCTCGCGATAGGTCCCTGGCGCGATGAAGACGGTGTCCCCGGGTTTCGCGGCGTCCACGGCCGCCTGGATCGACTCTCCCGGCTGTACGAGGTGTGCGGCCCCTGCGGAGGCCGGTGCTGCCGCACCCATTCCCGTGGCGGCCAGGAGGGCGGCGCATCCGAGGTACATGAACTGTCGTTTCGTCATGGACTGAAGTTATGACCGATTGACCCTAAATCGCTACATAAAATGACCAAACGGACACGTGTCGTGAGCAAACTTAAGGCGGATGCCCCCATGAGCGGCACCACGTTCTGCTCCTGACTAGCTCCCGCAGTCCTGGGAGCGCCACCATGGGGGTGGGTGGTGCCTGCCCGCGTGCATGGAGGCGATACAGACTTTGACACGGCAAAACTTTGCGTTCTGCGGGGCTGAGATGGCCGCGGTCTATGTCCTCGCCGAGGGAGGAGATGCCCTGCATCTGGCCGAGTTGGTCGGCGACCACGGCAGCTCGTACGGACTGCCGGCGGTTTTCACCCTGTCGGGCCACTCCCCCGCCGCAGCCGCCTTCCGCGCGGGCAGCCCGCTGTGGCTGAACCCCGAGGAACTCGCCGCGTACGCCGCGACCAGTGGTGACGGCGCTTTCCGCAGCGGACCGGGGACACTCCCGGCCAAGATCTCACTCGGCGCCCTGCCGCTGGGACGGGGCTCCACGGAACTGGGCTGCCTGCTCGTCGCCGGCGCGGTCGCGGACGGCTTCGACGCGGACCGCCGAAGTCTGCTGGAGCTGTACGCCGACCAGGTGGCCGCCGGACTCGAATCGGTCGCCGCCCGCGTTGCCGGCCGGGCACAGCCGAAGTCCCATCTGGGTCCCGCGCTGGTGCCGCTGCAGGGGGGTGCGTTCACGCTGGTACTGGGCACCGGCCTGATGGACGCGGACGCCCAGGTGCTGGAGCTCCTCGGAATCGATCCCGAAGAGTTCGACGGAAGGGTGGAGACCCTTCTGTCCTGTGCCGTGCCGGACGACATCCCCGCCATGATGTCGATCGTGGAGCCGGGCCGCCTTTCCCCCGCCGGAGAGCAGCTGGCCTTCCGTATCCGCCGCCCGGGCGGCGAACTGCGCTGGCTGGGACTGCGCTGCCGTGTCCTGTCCCACGCCGACGGCACACCGGAGCGCATCCTGGGCGTGGTCGCGGACGCCTCTTATCTGCGCCCGAGCGCAGACGAGGTCTCCATCGTCCAGCGCCTTTCCGCCCGGCTGGCCGGCGCCACGACCACCCGGGAGGTCAGCCGGATGGTCGTGGAAGCCCTGCGCGAGCCCCTGGGCGCCGCCCGGATCGCGGTCGCGGAGTTGGAGGCCGACAGGCTGTTCGTCACGCTCCTCGACCCTCCGGAGGCCGATGCCTGGCCCGGACTGTGGCGGAGCGAATGGCGGTCCGAATGGCCCGATGCCTCCCGCCACAACCTGCCCACGCTGGAGAGCGCGCTGAGGGAGGGCCATGTGAGCCTGTGGTCCCCGGGCGCCGACCTCGAACCGGGCCTCTCGGGCATCGGCCCCGGCGGGCTCGCCGTGCTGCCGCTGCCGGCCGACGGCCGGATGGTGGGCGTATGCCTGGTGGGCTGGGAGGAGGAGCACCGCTTCGAACCGGAGGAGCGGTCGCTGCTGACCGCGACAGCGGGTCTGGTGGGGCAGGCCCTGACGCGCGCCCACGCACTGAACGCCGGGCACGAGCTCGCCACCATGCTGCAGCGCAGTCTGCTGCCGCGTAAGCTCCCCGTGCTGGACGGCGGAGTGGCCGTCGCCCGCTATCTGCCGGCGACGGCAGGGCTCGAAGTGGGCGGCGACTGGTACGACGTCATTCCACTCGGCGACGGTCATGTGGCGCTCGTCATCGGGGACGTCCAGGGGCACAGCGCCGCAGCCGCCACCATCATGGGCCAGATGCGCACAGCCGTCAGGGCCTACGCCGTGGAGGGGCACCCGCCCGATGTGGTGGTCGCCCGCGCCAACCGGCTGCTCGTCGGGATGGAGACCGATCTCTTCGCCACCTGCCTCTATGTGGACCTGGACATGGAGGAGGGCATCGCCCGATTCGCACGGGCCGGGCATCTGTCGCCGGTGCTGCGCCATCCGGACGGCAGCACCGAGGAGATGGTGGTCGAGGGCGGACCCCCGCTGGGCGTGCTCGCGGACGCCGAATTCCCCATGACCGAGGCCGGATTGATCCCCGGCACCCTGCTGACCCTGCTCACGGACGGTCTGGTCGAATCGGCGCATCTGCACCTGGAGGACGGCATGCGCCGGGTGCGCGAGGTGCTCGGCGCGGCCGACGTGGCCGATCCCGGACAGGTGGCCGACGAACTGGTCGGGCGGGCGAACGGACGCGACGACGATGTGGCCCTGCTGCTCCTGCGCTACGACGGCACGCGCGTCCGGCCGGTTCGGACCCACTGGACGGTGTGGCGGCTCCCCAACGCCGTCATGCACGCCCGCCGCTTCACCGCACGCACGCTGCGCTCGTGGGGTATCACGGAGGAGCTGGACGTGGCCCTGCTGGTGGTCTCCGAACTGGTCACCAACGGCATCGCCCACACACAGGGAGAGGTGCGGCTGGACCTGACGCTGTCCGCGGACCGTCTGCGGGTCGCCGTGAACGACGCGTCGCCGCGCAGTCCCGTCAAACCGTCGGGCGGTGTGGACTGGGAGTCGACCGGCGGGCGCGGGCTGCTGATCGTCGAGGCGACGACGGCGTCCTGGGGTTCGGTGCCGCTCAGCGGAGGCAAGCAGGTGTGGTCCGAGATCCCGCTGAGCCACGGCGGGGAGTAGGCATCACCAGCACAACCCGCCCGTGCCCTGAGCCGCCGCTCGCGCCGGCAACATGCCGGGCGGGACGCCCCGTCCGGTCGTACGGGGCGTTCCGGCGGCATCGAGCGCTGTGCCACGTCGTGAGCCTGGGACACGGCCGATCAGCTCGGCCATGTTCCTGGTGTCCGCCGGGAGAGGACCCCCCGGGGCGCCGGCAGGGCGCCTGTGCCGGGACATCCGTTGTCCCGGGCCCTGGCGGCCGCGCCTCGTCGGACAGTGCTCACGAACGCGGGCGACGACGCAGAGCGGCCTCGCCGATGGCTGGAGGGGTGTATCCGGCGTCCTGCGCGGAGAGGTTGGTCCCCGGCGGCACGATCTTGTCGATCCGGTCCAGTACGTCCTGCGTCAGTCTGATGCGGTCGGCTCCGAGCTGGCTCTCCAATTGCTCGAAGGTGCGCGGGCCGATGATGGCCGATGTGACGGCCGGGTGTTCGAGCACGAACGACAGCGCCAGTTGGACCAGGGTCAGTCCGGCCTCGTCCGCCAACTGGGCCAGTGCCTCCGCGGCATCCAGCTTGGCCGCGTTCTCGGGGGCGGTGATGTCGAAACGCTCGGCCTGGCGTGCGGCGCGGCTGGAGTCCGGTTGTGCGGCGCCCCTGCGGTAGCTGCCCGACAGCCAGCCGCCGGCCAGCGGGCTCCACGAGAGCACCGCCAGACCGTAGCGCTGCGCCACGGGCAGCACTTCGCGCTCGATGCCACGAGCGAGAAGCGAGTACGGAGGCTGTTCGGCGACGACGCGTTCGCGGCCACGGCGCTCGGCGATCCACTGTCCCTCGACGATGGCGGAGGGTTCGAAGGTGGACGTGCCGATATAGCGGATCTTGCCCTGGCGCACCAGATCGGTCAGTGCGCCGAGCGTCTCGTCGAAGTCGGTCCCGGGCTCGGGCCGGTGGACCTGATAGAGGTCGATCCAGTCGGTGCCGAGCCGGCGCAGGCTGCTCTCCACCTCGCGGATGATCCAACGGCGGGAATTCCCCTGTTCGTTGGGATCGTTGCCGAGGCTGCCGTGGACCTTGGTGGCCAGCACCACGTTGTCGCGCCGGCCACCGGCCAGGGCCTTGCCGACGATGGTCTCAGACTCTCCGGCGGAGTACACATCGGCGGTGTCGACGAAGTTGATGCCCGCGTCCAGAGCACGGTGGATGATGCGGACGCTGTCCGAGTGGTCCTGGTTGCCGCGCGCGCCGAACATCATGGTGCCCAGGCACAGCGGGCTCACCTTGACGCCGGTGCGTCCGAAGGGTCGGTGGTCGGTCATCGTGCGCTCCCATTGACGAGTTGGTCGGTACGGCTGGGGGTTCGGGGGTCGCCGGGGCCGACCGCGGCCGGCCCGCCCTGGCGGAAGGCGTCCCACAGCCGGCGGTAGGGGCCCTGCGCCGCCAGCAGCTCGGCGTGAGTGCCGGCCTCGGCGACGGTTCCCGCGTCGAGGACCACGACACGGTCGGCGCGTGCCGCGGTGGTGAGGCGGTGCGCCACCACAACGGTGGTGCGTCTGCGAGTCAGGGCATCCACCGCCGCGGCGACGCGCCGTTCGCCGGCCAGGTCCAGGGACGCGGTGGCCTCGTCGAGCAACAGAATGTCGGGGTCGACGAGTTCGGCCCTGGCCAGAGCCAGCAGCTGGCGCTGCCCGGCGGACAGGCCGCGGCCCCGCTCCCCGACCGGCTGGAGGTAGCCCCGAGGCAGCGCCGCCACCATCTCGTGCGCGCCGACGGCCCGCGCCGCCGTCTCGACCTCGGCGTCGGTGGCGTCCGGCCGCCCGTATGCGATCGCATCCCGGACCGTACCGCTGAAGAGATGGGCCTCCTGCGGAACGATGCCCAGCCTGCGGCGGTAGCCGGTCAGGTCGAGTTCGCGCAGGTCGTGTCCGTCGACGCGGACGCTTCCCGAGGCCGGGTCGTAGAACCGCGCGAGGAGTTTGACGACGGTCGACTTGCCCGCCCCCGTGGCGCCCACCAGGGCTACGGTCTCGCCGGGGGCGATACGCAGGGAGAACGTGTGGAGCACCTCCCGGCCGCCGCCCGCGTACCGGAAGGACACCTCGTCGAACTCGATCCCGCCGCGCAGGGCCTTGACCGGCCGCGGCCGCAGTGCCGCGGGGGTACCGACCGGGGTGCGCATCAGGGCGCGCAGGCGGCTCATGCCGACGACCGCCTGCTGGTAGCCGTCGAACACCTGGGACAGCTGCTGGATCGGCGAGAAGAACAGCTCGACACACAGCAGGAACGCGATGAGGGTTCCCGCCGTCAGCTCGCCCGATCGCACCTGCCCGACGCCGACCGCGAGAACCGCGGCCGTCGAGAGGGTTCCCAGGAACTCCACGAACGGGAAGAAGATGCCCATGGAGCGCTGGGCGCGCAGCCGTGAAACGCGAAAGCCCCACGCCAGTTCGGCGAAGTGTTCGGTGTTGCGCCGCTCCCGGCGGAATGCCTGGGTGACACGCAGCATGCCGACGTTCTCCTGCAGGCATGCGTTGACGGTACTGATCCGCTCCCGTGCCTCCAGGTAGGCCGGCACCGAGTAGTGGCGGAACACGGCGGTGGCGCCGATCAGCAGGGGCAGCGCGGCCACCAGGACGAGGGCCAGTTCAGCATCGATGACCAGCAGGGCCACCAGTACGCCCACTACGGTCAGCAGGCTGACGACGGCCGTGATCAGCCCGGTCTGCAGGAAGTTGGAGAGGGCGTCCACGTCGGTGGTCATCCTCGTCATGATCCGGCCGCCGAGCTCGCCCTCGTAGTAGCCGAGACCCAGTCGCTGAAGCTGCGCGAAGGTCTTGACCCGCAACGTGTACAGCAGCCGCTCGCCGGTGAGCCCCGTCGTACGGACCTGCAGGACGCCGATGAGCCAGTTCACACCCACCACACCGGCCGCGGCCGCGACGGCCGCGACCAGGACGCCGTGGGCCTGGCCCGCGACACCGTGGTCCACCCCATGGCGTACGAGCATGGGCAGCGCGATCTGGCCGAGCGCGTCGAGGGCGACCAGGAGCAGCCCGGTCAGCAGTGGTGTCCTGAACGGCCGTAGCAGGGCTCCCAGATGGAACGAAGGATCGGCGGCCACGGCCTCGTCCATGGGGACCCTCGGGTCGGCCTCGGACAGGGGCAGCCGCGCCAGGGCGTCGAGCATCGCGGGGCTCGGCGGCGCCGAACCGAGCACTCCGCCGCCGGGTACGCCGCGGCCCGGTCCCGCGGTGGCGGCCGCCTCGGCGAGCGCATGGGCGGCGCGGACCGCGGTGGCTTGGTCATGTTCGCGGGCGGTCTGCTCGGGGCGGTGCCACAGCTCGTCGGTGACGCCGGCCGGCCGAGCGGGGGCGGCGGCATCGGCGGGGGCGCGCTCGCCACCTTGGGACACGTACCCGCCCGGCTGTGTCTGCCCGGACGACAGCAACGATCTGAACAGGGCAGACCGGGAACGGAGTTCGTCCAGCCTGCCGCTGTCGACAATGCGCCCGCCCTCCATGACGGCGATCCGGTCCGCGAGCTCCAGAGTCGACTCGCGGTGTGCGATGACCAGCGTGGTGCGTCGGCGGGTGGCCTCGCGGAGCGCGGTGTGGATCTCGGACTCGGTACGGGCGTCGATCGCCGAGGTGGCGTCGTCGAGTACCAGCACCGCCGGGTCCATCAGGAGCGCACGGGCGAGGGCCACACGCTGACGCTGGCCGCCGGAGAGCGTCAGGCCCTGTTCGCCGACGACCGTGTCGTACCCGTCGGGCAGCCGCTCGATGAACTCGTCGGCGCGGGCGATACGGGCGGCGGCCCGCACCTGTTCGTCCGTGGCATCGGGGGTGCCGTAGGCGATGTTGGCGCGCACGGTGTCGGAGAACAGCAGGCTCTCCTCGAACACGAAGCCGATCCGGGACCGCAGGCCGGACAGGGTGAGGTCGCGCACGTCGTGACCGACGACGGTCACTGTCCCCGTCGGTACGTCGTAGAAGCGCGGCAGCAGGGCCGCGGCCGTGGACTTGCCGCAGCCGGCCGCGCCGATCAGCGCCACCGTCTCCCCCGGCTCCACTTCCAGCGTGAAGCCGCGCAGCAGGGGTTCGCCCTGGGTGTAGCCGAAGGTGACATCACGCCAGGACAGCGCGGGGGTCTCGTCGGGCAGCGGAAGGGCGTCGGCGGTTTCGGTGGTCAGCGGGGCCTCGTCGATGACCTCCAGTACCCGTTCCGCGCCGGCGCGCGCCTGTTGCCACACGGTGAGCAGGGTGGCGACCTGGCGTACCGGTGTGACGAAGAAGCCGAGATAGGTGGTGAAGGCGAGGAAGGTGCCCAGGGACACGCGGCCCTGCAGTGCGAGCCACCCGCCGAGGGCCAGCACGGCCACCTGACCCAGCGCCGGGACCGCTTGCAGGGCGGGGTTGTAGCGGCTGGTGAAGGTGACGACCCGCAGCCGTGAGGAGAAGAGTTTCCGGGCACGCTGTTCGAGTCCCGCCAGCTCGCGCTGCTCCTGGCCGAAGCCCTTGACGACGCGGACGCCGGTGACGGTCGCCTCGACGGCGGAGGCCACTTCGGCGGCTTCCTGTTGGGCGTGCCAATTGGCCGGGAAGAGGGTATGCCGGCTGCGCAGCGCGATCAGCCACAGCAACGGGCCGACCACCAGAGCGACCACGGTGAGCAGGGGTGAGAGCAGCGCCATGAACAGCAGCGAGAAGCAGAACATCATGGCGTTGCCGGTGAGATGGGGCAGGAACTGCAGCAGGGTCTGGATCAGTGTGATGTCCGAGATGGACCGGCTGACCACCTGCCCGGTGCGCAGGTCGTCCTGCTGCGCGCCGCCGAGTCGCAGCAGCGCGGCGAAGGCGTCCCGCCGCAGGTCGTACTGGACGCCGAGGGACAGCCTGCCGGAGCGGTAGCGACGGGTGTAACCGGCCGCGAAGCGGATGGAACCGATACCGGCGAGCAGCAGGATCCAGGGCGTGAGCGACAGGGTGGTTCCACCTGCGACACCGTCCACGACATGGCGCAGGACGAGAGGCAGGGTGGCGGTGGCGATCGCCGCCACCGCGGCCGCGGCGAACGCGAGCAGCAGATCGGTGCGGTGGCGCAGGCAGTAGCCCGCGAGCCGTCGGACCCAGCCGTGATGGTGCGCGGGCGTGGGTCCGGCCGCCGCGGCGTGCGCGGCGGCCGGCCCGTTCGCATCGGTCGGACAGCCCGTCACCGGGCCCCCACCAGGTCGATGCCGACGTGCCCCGCGCCGTGATCGACGGCGTCGAACAGCCGGTTGGCCGGGCGCGGCAGCCCGTAGTGCGCCCGCAGGGTGGAGCCGGTGTACTCGGTGCGGAACAGGCCGCGCTCCTGGAGGATGGGGACCACCTGGTCGACGAAGAGTTCCAGGCCGGACGGGAGCACGGCGGGCATGATGTTGAAGCCGTCCGCCGCGCCGCTGTCGTACCAGTGCTCGATGGTGTCGGCCACCTGCTCGGCGGTGCCGGCGAAGGTGCGGTGGCCACGGCCGCCGCCCAGCCGGCCGATGAGCTGACGTACGGTCAGCCGCTCGCGGCGGGCGAGCTCCACGATGAGCGTGTAGCGGCTCTTGGCACCCTCGATCTCGTCCTCGGTGGGGATGTCCTTGGGCAGTTCCTGGTCGAGGTCCAGGTCCTTGGGAGCGATTCGAAGCCGCTGGGCGAGCTGGCGCTTGGCGTACTCGGGCACGATGAGCCGGTCCAGCTCGGCGTCCAGTTCCCGTGCTTCGGCCTCGGTGTCCGCGATGACGGGCACGATGCCGGGAAGGATCTTGATGCCGGCGGGGTCGCGCCCGATGACGGCGGCCCGCTGCTTGACGTCCTTGTAGAAAGCGATGCCCTCCTCCAGCGTCTGCTGTGCCGTGAACACCGCCTCCGCGTACCGGGCCGCGAAGTCCTTGCCGTCCTCGCTGGAGCCTGCCTGCACCAGCAGCGGGTAGCCCTGCGGTGAGCGCTCCACGTTGAGCGGCCCGTCGACGCGGAAGTACGGGCCCTCGTGACCGATCCGGCGCACCCTCTCGGCCCGGGCGTGGACCCCGCCTTCCTTGTCGGCCACAACGGCGTCGTCCGCCCAGCTGTCCCACAGCTTGGTGGCCACGTCGACGAACTCGGCCGCTCGCAGGTAGCGGTCGTGGTGCAGCGGGGTGTCGTCCAGGCCGAAGTTGCGGGCGGCCTCGGCTCCGGCGGTGGTGACGATGTTCCAGCCGGCCCGGCCGCCCGAGACATGGTCGAGCGAGGCGAACCTTCGGGCGAGGTTGAAGGGTTCGTTGTAGCTGGTGGAGGCGGTGGCGATCAGGCCGATCCGGCTGGTGACGCCGGCCAGTGCGGTGAGCAGGACGGTCGGCTCCAGCTTGCTGGCCGGCCGTCGGCCGGGGTCGCCGTGCAGGACGGGGCCGTCCGCGAGGAACACCGAGTCCAGCTTGCCGCGTTCGGCGATGCGCGCGAGGTTCTGGTAGTGCGCGACGTCGGTGCCGCCTTGTGGGTGGCTTTCGGGCAGGCGCCAGGCGGCCTCGTGGTGACCTGCGGACATCAGGAAGGCGTTGAGGTGCAGTTGCTTGCGTTCAGGCGTGCGGGGCATGGGAGTTGTCCTCCTGGGGCTCGTTCGGGTCGTGGGGTTACGCCGTCACGCCGAGGGCGGCGAGGAGGGCGTCGCGGTACTCCTGGAACCGGGGGTCGCGCCGGCTGCGGGGGGACGGAAGGTCGACGGCGAGGTCCAGGGAGATGCGTCCGTCGTCGAGGACGAGCACCCGGTCGGCCAGTTCGACGGCCTCGTCGACGTCGTGGGTGACCAGGAGCACCGCGGGCCGGTGCCGTTCGTACAGTTCGCGCAGCAGGCCGTGCATCTTGATCCGGGTCAGGGCATCCAGCGCACCGAACGGCTCGTCTGCCAGCAGCAGTTCGGGGTCGCGAACCAGAGCCCGGGCGAGAGCGGCACGCTGCTGTTCCCCGCCCGACAGCTCGTGGGGCCAGGACCGTTCGCGACCGGACAGGCCGACCTCGTCGAGGGCGGTCAGGCCTCGTTCACGGGCGCCGGGGCCGCGCAGGCCGAGCACCACGTTGTCCAGCACGCGCAGCCAGGGCAGCAGTCGGGAGTCCTGGAAGGACAGCGAGACCCGGTCGGGGACGACGAGTTCACCTGATCCCTCCACATCGTGGTCGAGGCGGGCCACGGCACGCAGCAGGGTCGACTTGCCCGATCCGCTGCGTCCCAGCAGGGCGGTGAACTCCCCCGGAGCCAGCTCCAGGTCGATCTCCTTCAGGACGATCCGCTCGCCGAACCCGCGCACCAGACGCCCGGTGCGTACGGCGGCCGGAGCCTTGGTCAGCCCGCCAGCGTGCGGCGCCATGACAGGGCCCTCCTCTCGATCGCACGGACGAGGGCGTCGGAGGCGAAGCCGAAGGTCCCGTACGCCACCAGGCCGACGATGATCACGTCGGACTGGGCGTACTGCTGGGCCTGGAACATCATGTAGCCGATGCCGCTGGTGGCGTTGATCTGCTCGACGACGATCAGACCGAGCCAGGACGAGGTGACGCCCAGGCGCAGCCCCACGAAGAAGCCGGGCAGGGAGCCGGGGAGCACCACCTTGCGCAGGAACCGCCACCGGCTCAGCTCCAGCACCTCGGCGAGTTCGACATGCCGACTGTCGATGCCGGTGAGCGAGGCGTACGTGTTGATGTACATGTTCACGGCGACGCCGAGGGCGATGACGGTGACCTTCATCCCCTCACCGATGCCGAGCCAGAGGATCAGCAGCGGCAGCATCGCCAGCGACGGAATGGCGCGCTTGATCTGGAGGGGACCGTCCAGGAGGTACTCGCCGGTGCGGCTGAGTCCGGCCGCCACCGCGAGTGCCACTCCGGCGGTCACTCCGAAGAGCAGGCCGAGACCCGCGCGTTGCAGGGAGATCAGCACATTGCCCTGGAGGCGTCCGTCCGCGACCAGATCGACGGCCGTGGACACCACGGTCCCGGGTCCGGAGAGTATGCGCGGATCGAGGAGGCCTCCCGCGGATGCCGCCCACCAGAGGGCGATGAGCAGCGAGGGGCCGAGCAGCCGGCCGCATGGCACCGACCGTCCCGGGCCGAGCCGCCGCCGGCCGGACACGGTGCGCGCGGGCACGTCCTTGCGGGCCTTGGATGGTACGGCGAGCGACTCGTTCCCCTCCGCCCGCCCGGGCGGACCGACGGCGACCGCCGCATTCGCCTCGGCAAGGCGTACCCCGGACAGTGCCTCGCTCATGCTCCCTCCCGGTACCGGGCCGGTACGGCCTCGGCCGCAAGGCCCTCGAACCGGCGGTCGAAGAGCGAGTGGACGTCGGCCTTCGGTACGAAGCCGCCTTCGGCCAGCAGGTCGGCCGTCTCCTGCTCCCAGGCGATCGCCTTGTCCCAGCTCTGCGGATACGCGGGCTCGGCAAGGGATGTGACGATGCGCTTGCCGTCCTGCCGACCGACGCCCTGATCCTTGACGTAGTAGGCCTCGATCCACTGGTCGGTGTGCTCCCAGGCCCAGACCTGGCCCTGCGCCCACAGGGGTACGAAGCTGCGCACGGCCGCCGCCCTGTCGGGGTCGTCGAGCACCTCGGCGGGCGCCCACAGGACCGTCAGGAGGTCGACGACATCGGTGCGTATACCGCGGGCGCCGTCCTTGCCGTACTGGCTCAGGTACTTCGTCAGCGTCGGTTCACCGAGCGGCGCGACATCGACCTGCTTGGACTGAAGGGCGGTCAGGAACTGTGTACTCGGCAGGGCGACGAGCTTCACGTCGCTGTTGGCGAGGCCGGCCTTCCTGAGGGCGCGCAGCACGACGACGCCCTGTGCCTGGCCCTGGGAGAAGGCAATCTTCTTGCCCCGGAATTCCTCGACACCGGCGAGGGATGATCCGGGCGCGGTGGCGAAGGTGTACGACGGGTGGTTCCGCACCTGTACGGCGACGATCCTCGCCTTCACGCCGATCGCGGCGGCCTGGATCGGCGGAATGCCCGCGTTGCTCGCGAGATCGATGGAACGCGCTCTGAACCCCTGGATGATGTCGGGGCCTGCGGAGAGATTGGGCCACTGCGAAACCTTGAAGGGCAGCTTCTTCAGGAGGCCCGATTCGGTCAGCTGAATGCGCGAGGTGCGCACCGCTATGGACAGTGATGTACCCGGGGGCGGAGCACCGGTGGGCAAGTCCTTGACGGGCGCTGAATGGGAGGCATTCGTGGGCTGGGGCGCGCACCCGGCGGCGGCGAGAACCGCGCCGCCCGCCAGCGAGAGAAATCCTCTGCGTCCGATGTGTGCATACGTGGGGATCGATGGCATGAACAATTCCTGTCTGGTGACATTTACGGCAATTGCTTCGATGAGTTCGCCGACTGTTTTCCAGCGCCGGGACGGCGGGCGGCCACTGATCAGATCGAGTGATAGCCGCCGTCGTGGAACAGCAGCGGCCGTCGGCCCTCGTCCTGCCAGGCGTCGGTGACGCGCGCCACGACGATGCGGTGGTCCCCTGCGGGGACCAGGTCTTCGACGGCGACCCGCAGCCATCCGGCGACACCGTTCAGCACCGGTTCGCCCTGCGGCAGCCGCCGCCACGCGGTGGGAGCGGCGAACCGGTCGATGCCGCTGGTCGCGAAGCGTCTGGCCAGCTCCTCCTGATCGGATCCGAGGAAGTTGACGACGGCCGAGCGGGCCTGCTCGATGTGCGGCCAGGAAGAGGACCGGGTCGCGATACCGAACGAGACCAGCGGAGGTGTGAGCGAGAGGGACGTGAGGGATGTGGCGGTGAATCCGACGGGTCCGGCGTCGGCGTCGGCGGTGACCACGACAACTCCGGCCGGATAGGCACGGAAAGCCTGTTTGAACCGATCGGGCGCGAGGTCCGTCACGGGATGCGAGGACAGCGAGACAGTCACGTTTCCCCCAGGGTGAAGTGGCGCACACATAGGCGCGCCAAAAGAACATGACGGGGTGCGAGGAAAGAAATGAAAGACACGCGGATGAGGCGTGGAAGCCGCTCCAGAAGTGGAGATCCGTACGTCCGCCGGATTATCGGCCGATCGCGTCCGTACAACAGGAACGCCGGATCCGAGCACAGGCCGACAGGACCCTGCAACAGCGCCACGCCGCCTGGGGCGCGTACTGGGAAATCCTTCGTGCGGTGCTCATGAATCCATGGTCCCGCCCCGGATCCGACCGGGTCAACAATGCAACTTTCTGAATTAAGTCGAATTCCGCGGCCGCCGGTCGGCGGGCGCGACGGACAGGTCAGGACACGGCGGGCAGCGCCGGCCAGGGGCCGAGCGGATCGTCGTACAGAGCCCCCAGAGCCACAGCGCTGCCTGCAGTTGCGAGTACCGAACCGGTGAAACTGCTCGGCACCACCACCCGCTCCGGGTCGTCGCAGACCCAGGAGCGCTCGGCCACCTCCGCCCTCAACTCGTCCATGCAGTAAGGCAGTCGGCCCGTCCCGGGCTCGACCACCACCAGGACATCGGGGTCGAACATGTCCAGCAGCAGAGCCGCCGCCCTGCCGACCGTCCGGGCCCGTCTGCGAAAGACGGTGACCGCTCGCTCGTCGTTGTCGATCGCCCGGCCCAGCAGCGCCGTGAACGACGGGACGTGCAGACCCAGTTCGGCCGCCCGCCGCACCGTCGCCGACTCCGACGCCTCGGCCTGCAGACATCCGGTCTTGCCGCAGGCGCAGGTCCGTCCGGAGCCGGTGCCGACCGACAGATGCGCGACGCTCCCCGCACCGGACCTCGGACCCTGGTGAACGGCGCCCGCACTGACGAAGGCCGCGTCGACGACCGCACCGACGAAGAGCAGTACGGCGCTCCCTCGCGTGGACACCTGGCCGATGAGCTGTTCGGCGCGTGCCAGGGCACGTGCGTGACTGTCGACGTGGACCGGAAGGCCGGTCGCCTCGGCGAGGATGTCCCGCACCGCAACGTCCCGCCAGCCGAGTTGGGGGTGCCGCACGACCACTCCGGCCGCCGGATCGACCCAGTGGCCCGTGGCGGCACCCAGGGCGAGCACGGTCCTGCCCGAGCCGCGCCTGGCCAGCAGACGCGGCAGTCTGGCGGCCAGCCCCGTCAGAATCTGTGCGGGTGCCGTGTCCCGGTGCGGCTCCCGCTCCTCGGCCACGATCGAGCCGCGCAGATCGACCAGGGACAGCGTCGTGTGGGCGACGGCGATGTGCGCACCGGCCACGAGATAGCGGCCGGTGTCGATCTCGACCGGAATGTGCGGCCGCCCCAGCCCGCGCGGCCCCGCCGTCTCCGGACCTTCCCTGATCAACCCACGGGTCAACAGCATGCCGCAGTGCCCCGTCACCGAGGCGGGAGACAGCCCGGTCAGTCGCGCGATCGTGCTGCGCGCCACGGGGCCGTGGTCGAGGATCGCCCCCAGTACGGCCCCCGTGCTGGGGACACGACGAGCGGACGGTGCCGTGGAGGGGATGTCGGAACGGCGCAGAGGGACAGGGCGGTCAGCGGACGCCTGCGGTCTTTCCACGGGAGCCTTCCAGGTCCTGTGTGGTGGTGCGGACGCCACGGCGCGGCCCGGCCTGGCGATCCGGGGATCGGCAAGGTCCGGGCGGGGCATCCACTTGGTGCTCCTGCACGGAGCGCTTGTTCACCGGTACATGGGCGCGCTGCGGAACCGGCGGCCGGCACAGGGGCCTGGCCCGGGCGTTCGCCGTACGTTCAGGACGACTGACACGCAGCCGAGCACACACGCTTCAGGTCGACATGACCTCGTGTCGTGAGAAGCGTGGATCGGTACATGGCGCGCAACATAACGGGGGTGGTGCAAGCCGGTCAAACCGCATCCCGCATCATGGACGGCCGTACGTGACCACCGGACCGGCCACCGCGTTGCGGAATACTGCCCGCATGCGCATCTCAGCCAGGGCCGATTACGCGGTGTGTGCCGCACTCCAGCTCGCCGCCTCCCAGGACGAGGGTCCGCTGAAGGCCGAGGCCATCGCCGAGTCGCAGGGCATCCCGCACAAGTTCCTCGAAGGCATCCTGGGCGACATGCGCCGCGGCGGCCTGGTGTTCAGTCAACGAGGCGGCAACGGGGGCTACTGGCTGGCCAGACCCGCGCACTCCATCACCGTCGCCGATGTCATCCGCGCCGTGGACGGTCCCCTGGTGTCCGTACGCGGGGTACGTCCTCCCGAACTCTCCTACACGGGGCCCGCCACATCGTTGCAGCCGCTGTGGATCGCCCTGCGGGCGAATGTGCGGCAGATCCTCGAAGGTGTCACCTTGGCCGCCCTCGCCTCGGCCGAGCTGCCGCCCGAGGTGTCCGCCCTCGCCGACGACCCTCAGGCGTGGGCGAACCCCTGACACCGAGCAGGGGGATCCGAGGCAGGGCAGCGATGTCCACCACGTGAACGCCCCCTTGGGGAGCGGCAGACCCTCTGGCAGTATCCCTACTAATCCGATAGGAAAAATAGGATTCTCGTGAGAGGTCACCGTGACAATGCCGAGTGCGCCGGAACGTCCGGACGACAACGAGGTCTGGCAGCGCGTCATCCGTGAACTCACGGACGACCTCGCCGTCGACGCGCTCGCCCGGGACCGCGCGGGCAAGCCGCCGTTCGACGAGATCGCCCGGCTGCGGGAAGCGGGCCTGCCCGCGCTGCTGACACCGCCGGGACCTGGGCGGACGGGCACCGACTGGCGCACCGCCTGTGCCGTGGTCAGAGAGTTGGCGGCGGCCGACAGCTCGATCGCCGAACTCATGGGACGCCACTATGTGCTGGCCTGGAGCGCGCGTCTGTTCGGCCTGCCCGGCGAGGCAGAGCCCTTCGAACTGCGCACGGCACGGGAGCAGTGGCTCCTGGGCGGATCGGCCGAACTGCCCGAACCGGAATCGGAACCCGACCTCACCCTCACCCGCGCCAAAGCGGGATACGTCCTCGACGGGCGACGCCGTCTCGCGGCGGGCATCACCGTCGTCGACCGGCTGATCGTCGGCGCACCGACCGCCCACACGGGCGAATTACTGATCGCTCTTGTGGACCCGGCCCATCCCGGTGTGACCGCCGCCCCGGTGGAGGAACCCCTCGGGCAGCGCCTCGCCGACGCGGGCAGCGTCACGTTCGACCGCGTACCGGTGCCGGCCGAGCACATCATCGGTGCCGCGCCGCGGGACGAGCACGCCGTCACCCCCTTCACGGCACTCGCTCCGCTCGCCCTGCGGCTGATGCTGGTCCAGGTCGTTCTGGGCATCGCCGAAGGGGCATTGGCCGAGGCCCGCGACCTCAGCCGTGCGGTGCGGGCGGCCCGGCCCGCGTCCGACGGCGGCGACGGCGAGTACGGGGAGTACGGGAAACAGCCCGCAGCGGACCCGTATCTGCTGCTCGTCTACGGCGAGTTGGCCGCTTCGGCCTACTCGGCCGCCGCGGTCGTCGAACGGGCGACCCGGTCGCTGGCCAGGGGACTCGAGGCGGGGGCGGAACTGGGCATCGACGAGCGCGCCGACATCGCCGTCCTCGTCGCCGGGGCCGAGGTGCTCGCCAACCGGGCGGCCGTGGACATCACGACCCGCATCCTCGAGTTCACCGCCGGCGCGGGCTCCGTCCACGGCGACCCGGGGCTGGACAGATTCTGGCGCAACGCACGCGTGCTGACCGCGCAGAACCCGCTTGCCCACCGTCTGAGTGACATCGGCGACCACTATCTGAACGGGACGTCGCTGCGGCGTTCGGAGCGTTGACCGGCAGTCAGGATCGAGGGGGTCAGGGTGGCCGGGGCGGCACGTCAGCGCGGGCCCGCCAGGCGCTCCAGGAGGGAGGGCAGGTCGGCGAAGGAGTCGAGTACGTGGTCCGGCGAGCCGGGTGCCGCGCGGTGGGTCTCGGGCAGGTACTTCCCGGTCCTTACAAGCACGCCGGTGATCCCGTGGCGCTGGGCGCCGAGCACATCGGACTCGATGTCGTCGCCCACCATCAGCGACCGGGAGGCATCGGCGCCGAGCTGGGCCAGGGCGGCCGCGAAGAAGGGTTCGGCAGGCTTTCCGGTCACTTCCGCCTCCACACCGGCGGCGCGCTCGAGCCCTACCAGGAAGGCGCCCGTGTCCAGCTGAAGCCCGGACGCGGTACGCCAGTACAGGTTGCGGTGCATGGCGACGAGGCGAGCACCGCGCTGGAGATGGGCGAAGGCCCTGTTGAGGGGCCCGTAGCCGAACTCCTCCCCCGCCCCGCCGACGACGACCACATCCGGCTCGGCGTCCGGGTCGTCGAGGTCCACGAGTGTGACACCCTCGAGGTCCTCGCGGATGTCACCGCTGTTCAGCAGCGCGCATCGCGCCCCGGGACAGTGTGCGGCGAGGTACGCGGCGGTCACGGCGGGAGCGGTGAAGATGTCGTCCGCCGTGACCGGAAATCCCGCCTCGGCCAGGACCGCCGCGACGGACGCCCTGGTACGCGAGGTGGTGTTGGTGACCAGCGCCAGCGGAATGCCCGCCTCGCGCAGCTGTTCCATGGCGGCCACGGCTCCCGGCAGCGGCTTCCAGGACACCGTGAGCACACCGTCGATATCGATCAGGACAGCGCCGACCCGTTCCATGCGGTGACCGTACCCAGCGATCGGGGCAGGGCCAAGGAGCCACCGCCCCGGGCCGTTCCCGGACGCCGGCCGCGCCCCCCGCAGCGGTCCCGGCCGGTCACCACAGAGCCGGACGCCGATGCGCCCACGGCCGGGCGGCCTCCAGCTGGGCGGAGAGGGAGATGAGCGTGGACTCGGCGCCGTAGCGGCCTCCGAGCATCACCCCGATCGGCAGGCCCTGGTCGGTCCAGTGCAGCGGCACGCTGACGGCCGGCTGCCCGGTGGCGTTGTACAGCGGGGTGAACGGCGTGAAGGACGCGAGGCCGGCGAACTCCGCCGACGGGTCGCCGTCGTCGCGCAGGCCGCCCACCGGCGCGGGCGGCTGGGCCAGCGTCGGCGTGAGGATCACGTCGTACGCCGACAGCAGGGCGTCGGCGATGAGCTGCCCGAGGGCGCGGAAAGTGTAGAGGGCCTGCGCGAAGTCGAGGCCGCTCACGCCGAGGCCGGTCGCCCGCAGATGCCGGGTGAGCGGCATCAGCAGCTCTTCCTTGTCCGGCGCGACGGGGTGGACGCTCGCCATCACGGCCCAGACATGGCCGAATGCCTCGCGTATGCGCTCGTCGACCGGCAGCTCCATCTCGTCCACCTGATGGCCCAGTTCGCGCAGCAGCCCTGCCGCCCCGTCATGGGCCGACCGGCAGTCGGCGTGCAGCTCCACTCCCGGCACGGGCGGGGTCGCCAGAGCAATCACCCGAAGAGTCCCGGGCTCGCGTGCCGCCGCGGACAGGAAGGTCTCGCCGGGCGGCAGCGACGGTGCGCCGTAGGGGTCGCCCGGCATCGGTCCTGCCAGCACGTCCAGCAGTGCCGCAGCGTCGGCGACCGTGCGGGCGAGCGGGCCGGAGGTGCTCAGACCGCTCACATCGTGCAGCGTCGGCCCCGGACTCACCCGGCCCCGGCTCGGCTTGATGCCGAACAGCCCGCACACCGAGGCGGGAATGCGGATGGAGCCGCCGCCGTCCGAGCCCTGCGCCACGGGCGCCAGGCCCGCGGCCACCGCGGCCGCCGCGCCCCCGGACGACCCACCGGCGGAACGCTCGAGGTCCCACGGGGTGCGGGCGGGCGGCGCGAGGCGGTTCTCGGTGTAGCAGGGCAGTCCGAACTCGGGGGTGTTGGTCTTGCCGAGCATCACCGTCCCGGCGGTGCGCAGCCTGGTCACCACATGGTCGTCCACGTCCGGCGTATGGTCGGCGAAGGCCTGCGAGCCCAGCGTGCAGCGCACACCGGCGACGAAGTTGAGGTCCTTGACCGGCACCGGCACTGCATGCAGCGGACCAAGCCGCCCGCCGTCGCGCCGTGCGGCCAGAGCCTCGGCCTCCGCCTCGGCCGCCTGCTTGCGGGCGAGTTCAGATGTCACCGTGATGTACGCGCCGACGGTTTCGTCGAGCCGACCGATCCGGTCGAGGTAGTGCTCGGTGAGTTCGGTGGGCGACACCGTGCCCGACCGCACCGCGTCCGCCTGTTCCAGCGCCGTCAGATCGTGCAGCTCGGCCATCAGAGCCGTCTCCCCTCCCCGTCACCCGGCAACTCGAGCAGATCCTCGCACTACCGAGCGGTAACCGCCAGGGGCCCGCAGGCGACTCGTATCAAACACCTTCCAGAAGAAGGCACTTCACAAGGTGGGCACGTGTCTGACATCTTGCGGCGACCACTTTTTCATACGACCTGGCCGGTGCCACGAACACCACCAGGTCATCGGAGGACGCATTGTTTCCCCACATATCCAGCCGCCTGAGACGCTCGGTCGTGACCGCTGCCGCCCTCGGTGCGGCCTTTGCGTTCGTGACCCCCGCCGGGATCGCCGACGCCGCTCCCGCGTCACCCTCGTCGGCCTCGTCCGCCTCGTCGTCATGGGCCGCGGGCACCCGTGCCTACCTCGTCATCACCGCGCCGGGTGACACCTCGGCAGTGCGGACGGCGGTCACGAACAACGGCGGCACCGTGTTCGCGCACTACGACGCGATCGGCGTCATCGTGGCCCACTCGGCGGCCACGTCCTTCGCCGGCACCATGCGCGGGGTCAATGGAGTGCAGCAGGTCGGCGCGACCCGGACCTCGGACGTGCCCGCCGACGCCTACGACCCGGCTCTGCCCGCCAACCCGGCACAGACTCCGACCACGCTGACGGAGTCCAACCGCTGGGACATGACACGCATCAAGGCCGAGCAGGCCTGGGCCGTGACCACCGGTTCGTCCGCCGTCAAGGTCGGCGTTCTCGATACCGGTGTGGACGACCAGCACCAGGACATCGCGCCGAACTTCAACGCGGCCGACTCCGTCTCCTGCGCCTACGGCAAGGCGGACATCCGCGCCGGCGCCTGGCGCGACGTCGGCGAGCACGGCACCCATGTCGCGGGCACGATCGCGGCCGCGAAGAACGGCAAGGGCGTCATCGGTGTCGCACCTGGCGTGAAGATCTCCTCCGTGCGGATCGCGGAGCCGGACACCAGCATGTTCTTCGCGGAGAACACCATCTGCGGATTCGTGTGGGCCGGTGACCACGGCTTCAAGGTCACCAACAACAGCTACTACACCGATCCGTGGATGTTCAACTGCCCGGACAACGTGGACCAGGCGGCCATCATCGAGGGTGTCAGGCGCGCCCAGGCGTACGCCGAGGGCAAGGGTTCCCTGCAGGTGGCCGCCGCCGGCAACTCGAACTACAACCTGGCGAACAAGACGACCGACTCCTCGAGTCCCAACGACTCGACCCCGGTCACCCGCACCATCACCAACGCCTGCATCGACATCCCGACCGAGCTGCCGGGTGTCGTCACCGTCGCGGCGATGGGCAACGGCAACGTGAAGGCGTCGTACTCCAACTTCGGCACCGACATCATCGATGTCGGAGCACCGGGCGGCGACGGCGCCTCGGGAGTGTACTCGACGCTTCCGGGCGGCAAGTACGGCAGCATGAACGGCACGTCGATGGCGTCCCCGCATGTCGCCGGCGTGGCCGCGCTGCTGGCGAGCGTCAACCCGGGGTACACGCCCGCGGACATCCGGGCCAAGCTGGGCGAGCAGGCCACCGACATCGCCTGCCCGTCCGACAGCCGGTGCACGGGCACCACGGCCAGGAACGCCTTCTTCGGCGAGGGCCAGGTCGACGCGCTGAAGGCGGTCGGCAGCACCCCGCCGCCCGGGAAGTACTTCGAGAACCTCGCCGACGTGACCATCGCGGACAACGCCACGGTGGACAGCCCGATTCAGGTCACCGGCGTCAGCGGCAATGCCCCGGCCGCACTCAAGGTCGGCGTGGACATCAAGCACACCTACCGCGGTGACCTCGTGGTTTCCCTCGTGGCCCCCGACGGCACGGTGTACCTGCTGGAGGACTTCGCGAACAGCGACAGCGCCGACGACGTGAGCAAGACGTACACGGTCAACGCCTCATCCGAGGCCGCGAACGGCACATGGAAACTGCGCGTGCGCGACATCGCCTCCCAGGACGTCGGCAGGATCGACGCCTGGAACCTCACCTTCTAGGAGCAATGGATCGGGGACCGGCCCGATCGCCCGGCGCCGGACGGCGCCGGGCACCGGTCACCAGTCCCCCTCCGCCACCGGTTTTCCGGGCGCGGGCGCGTCACCGAGCGGTTGGATCTGGTGCGCGCCCGGCGCCTGCCAGGGCACTTGGTCGTCGCCGAGCCAGTCACCGACGGGCTTGACCCCGCCCAGGGCGTCGGTCGGCGCGAGGTCGGTGCCGTCCTCGTCGTAGTAGTCGAACCAGGGCAGTCCTGCCTGCGTGTAGGCGGCACGGTCGACCGGTGACGGCGGCGCCACCTCACCGGTGATGCGGCGCCATTCCGGCGGGGTCACCAGGTGTACGAAGACCCGGCCGGAGGGCTCCTCGGCCCAGTCCGACAGACGCCGGTCGTCCTGATAGACCTCCTGGCGCATCGTGCCGCCCGCTCCGAGCCCCATCGCGGCGGCCTGCCGCGGCGGGCCGGCCGACATGGCAGGTGCGGCAGGTGCGGCGCCGGGCGCAGGCGGGGCCATGGCGGCGGAGAAGACGCCTCCGTAGCCCCCGGGCGCGGGCGGCATGGCGAGGGGGAGGACCGCGGCCCTGGCCCGGGCCTCACGCTCCGCGCGGGCCCGCTGCTCCTCGCGCCAGGCGGCCAGTGCCGGCCCGGAGAGTGCGAACGCCTGCAACTGGACACCCCCCGTGGTCTCCTCGCCGGTGATCTGCCCCTCCACCGTGGCCCCGAGGCCGAGCGGCACCGCGACGAACTGCCGTACCGTCCCCTTGCCCGAGTTGATGCCGTCCAGCCACGGCTGTCTGGGCAGCACCACATAGTTCTGCGGCCCTCGCCGCACACGGCCGCTCCACCGCTCACCGGATACGGCGCACACCTTGCCGACACCGATCTGCAGTGCGGCGGGTTCCTGGGTGCCCGCGAAGCTGAGCCACATCGCCTCCCTCAGGTACACCGGCAGCATCACCCCGCCCCGCGCCCGCCACTGCGGCGGAACGGTGTCGGGATAGTCCTCGACGCGCCGCACGGGGAACTCCCCGAGTCCCGGCGGCAGCGGATGCGTCCCGGACTCCGGCAGGCGCAGTGTCCGGATGAAACGCACCCGTACTCCCCCGCCCAGCAGCAGACTGTTCCCGTCGATCCGCACGGCACTGACGGCCACGGCGAACTCCCTTCACATCGGCATCACTTGTGGTGCTATCACGACAGACCGCCCGGGACAGTTCCGTCCCGGGCGGCCTCGCCCACGCCTGCCAGGGTGGTGCGCTGCGCGACGCCCGCCCTGCGCGGGTGCCGGAGCGTTCGTCGGCACGCTGTGGCCGGTGCGATCGGATGCGGCACCGGGCTTCGCGGCCGCCTTCCACGATCAACTGCTCTCCCACGGGCAGAACTTCGGCGCGGGCAACCGCGACGGCAAAGGGTCCCCGGCCACGGTGGCATCACTCCAGGACCGGTCGATGGTGTGAGCTGAGGGCCGTCGGGCGAGTGAACCACGCCGAGCACCCCCGTCATACGCTGGAGCGTATGACCGAGCGCAAGCCACCCGGCGTCAGCTTCGAATCGTGGGTCGACCGGCAGATCCGCGAGGCCACGGAGCGCGGTGCATTCAAGGATCTGCCCGGTATCGGCAAGCCTCTGCCGGACAGCGGCGGCACCTACGACGAGCTGTGGTGGATCAAGGGCAAGATGCACCGCGAGGGCCTCGGGTTCCTGCCGCCGACTCTCGCCCTGCGCAAGGAGGCCGAGGACGCGCTGGAGCGGGCGGCCCGTGCGCCGTACGAGGCGGCGGTGCGGCGCATCGTCGAAGAGATCAACGAGAAGGTCGCCGCAGCGATCCGGCGCCCGCCGCCGGGGCCGCCCCTGGGGCTGGGCCCGTACGACGTCGAGGCAGTCGTCGATCAGTGGCGCCGCGACCGCGGCTGACGCCGGGCGAGACCGGCCGCCGACCGCCCGGTGGCCCGCAGGCACCGGTCGCCGCCCAGCAGTGGCTCGGCCTGCTGCCCTGGGACCGGAGCGGCGCGACGACGCTCTGATCGTTTCGGGGCTCGTCACGAACGCGGTCCGGCACGCTCGCGGACCCTTGCAGCAGCTCGGCGCCCCCGGGCCGGAGCCGCCCCGGCCCACCGGCGCACCGCTGGGAGTCATCATCCTGCCCGTACGACACCGTCCCGGCGGTGCCGAGCGCAGGCGAGTGGTGCACTCTGAAGGTGACCCCCGCGAGCAGGAGCGCGGGGGTGGCAGGCAGTACGCCGATCGACTGTCCTCCCCCGTCCGGCCCCGGCCGCGGCGCGCCGCTCGCCGAGCCCGCGGCGGCCCGGTGCGCCTCACCGTCGGCAGCGGACGTTGAGACGGTACCGAACCCGTGTGGAAGGCCGTCGGCGTGAGGGGCCGCGAGCAGGGCCACCCGGCGCTTCCCCGGAGGGACCGGACCGACCCCCGAGAACAGGAAAGCGCCACTGTACCCGAGACGACGGAGGCCCGGCGATGAGCAGCTCCACCCCCACACGCATCACGGCCGCCCTGTCCGCCGAACACCGTGCCCGGCTGATGGGGATCGCGTGCGACGTCAACATTCCCGAAGGAACCCGCATCTTCGAGGAAGGCACCCCTGCACACCACTTCTGGATCATCCGCTCGGGGACGGTCACGCTCGACGTCCCTGTTCCGGGACAGCGCCCGGTCACGATCGAGAGTCTGGGTCTGGGTGAACTGGTCGGCTGGTCCTGGCTGTTCCCCCCGCATCTGTGGCAGTTGGGGGCCGAGGCCATGACGCTGGTCCGTGCCGAGGAGTTCGACGCGCAGACCGTACGGATGATGATGGACGCCGACCCCGCCTTCGGCTCCGCGATCGGACAGTGGGTGGGCAGGGTTCTGGCGGAGCGGCTGCACGCGGCCCGCGTCCGGCTGCTGGATCTGTACGCCCCGCACGGAAGCGGAACCCTGTGACCGGGGCCGCGCGGGAGACCCGGCGGCTCATGGACACGCCGGCCGCCGCCGTCGTACTGCCGGCACCGACCACGGGCCCCAAGCGCCCACCGGTGACCACGGTCCCGCCGCGCCCGCCGTTGACCGCGGCGGGACCGGTCACAAGGAGCCGGCTGCCATGACGACGACTCCGGCCGCATACCGCCCGGTCACCGTGGAGGGGGTGCTCGACCCGCCGCTGTCGCGCTGGCTGTGGCTGGTGAAGTGGATCCTCGCGATCCCGCACTACATCGTGCTGTTCTTCCTGTGGATCGCCTTCTTCCTGGTGAGCGTGGCAGCGTTCTTCGCGATCCTGTTCACCGAGCGCTATCCGCGGGCCCTGTTCGACTTCAATGTCGGGGTGCTGCGATGGTCCTGGCGGGTCGCGTACTACGCGTACGGCGCGCTGGGCACCGACCGCTACCCTCCGTTCAGCCTGGGGGAGGAGCCCGGCTATCCGGCGCGACTCGACATCGCCTACCCCGAGCGGCTCTCCCGCGGTCTGGTGCTGGTCAAGTGGTGGCTGCTCGCCATCCCGCACTAGATCGTGATCGGCTTCTTCGCGGGCGGCTTCCGTGCCGGGTGGTGGCACGGCGGCCTGATCCTCGTGTTCGCCGTCATCGCGGCGGTCGTCCTGGCCTTCACGGAGAAGTACCCGCGCGACCTGTTCGATCTGATCATGGGCCTCAACCGATGGGTCCTGCGCGTCTTGGCGTACGCGAGCCTGATGACGGACGAGTACCCGCCGTTCCGGCTGGACATGGGCGGAACCGACCCTGCCGGCCGGGCACGAGCGGCACACTGACCGCACGGGGCAGGAACGGAAGCGGGCCCTACCGTCGCTCTCCGTCGCCCGCCGGGAAGCCTGACCGGTATGTCCGTCCGTAGCCGGACTGTGATGCTCAAGTTCAGCTCAGATGTAATGACTCTGGGGCGCCGGCTTCCTTACTGTCCTCCCAGTCGAGGAGGACGGAGCACCGAGCGGATGGCGGGCATTGTGGTGGCCCGGGTCGCCGTCCTCGCCACGGCCGATCCGGTTCGACGGCGCACTCCCGGATCGACCGCGTCGGGGCAGGGAGGCAGTCCGACACGCCTCCCGCATCGTTCTCCTGCGGTCGACGGCACCGGCGCCTGCCGATCGCGCGGGCGCGCGCGACGGATGTCGGGGCCGGGCTCCTCGACGAGCCCTCGTCCGGACCCGACCCCGAGATGATCAACGGGCCTCGACTTCTTGAAGGCGGGCGCACGCCGCCCCGCGGCGAATCCCCCGCCCTCAGCCGTCGAATCGGCCGAATCCGAATGAAATAAAGGATGTTCCACCATGAAGCCCTGCACGTCCGCCGCAGCATCGGCGATCACTGTGCTTGCGGTCGCCCTCACCGCAACCGCCTGCAGCGGCGAGCCGGAGAAGACCGAGGACAGGCCCACCCGAAGCTCGAACTACGGGTACCGGCCGCCGCTGCCCGTGTACAAGGTCGCCCAGGACGTCACGTTCGACTCCCCGACCCTGCGGAAGGCACAGAAGGCCGGCAAGCTCGTCATCGGCGTCAAGAACGACCAGCCGTTCCTCGGCTTCCAGGACGCGGACGGCAAGCGCTCCGGCTTCGACATCGAGATCGCCAAGATGATCGCCGCCGACCTCGGCTTCCCGACCGGCATGATCGAGTTCAAGACGATCGACACCAGCGGTCGCGAGGCGTCCATCGCCGCCGGTGACGTCGATCTGTACGTCGGCACCTACACGATCAACGACGAGCGCAAGAAGAAGGTCGGGTTCGCCGGCCCGTACTTCATGGCGGGTGTCGACCTCCTGGTACGCAAGGACGACCGGACGATCGGCGGACCGTACTCGCTGGAGGGCAAGACGGTCTGCTCGGTGAAGGGCTCGACCGCGCTCGGGGAGATCAAGAAGGCCGACTACAACACCACGACCGTCGAGGCGCTCAAGTACTCCGAGTGCGTCCGGCAACTGCTCGGCGGCGGCGTCGATGCCGTCACCACCGACGACGCCATCCTCATGGGCTACGCCGCACAGAGCCCGGACAAGCTGAAGGTCGTCGGCAACCCGTTCACCGAGGAGCCGTACGGCGTCGGCATGAACAAGGACGACGAGGCCCTGCGTGATGCCGTCTCGGACGCCATCGAGGCGCACGACGAGAACGGCGATCACGAGAAGGCGTACAACGCGACCCTTGGGCTGTCCGGCTCCAAGTTCGACGGGACTCCGCTGGTTCAGCGCTACTGACGCCGGCGGCGTACGCCGCGCAGACACCAACCGCCCCGGCTGGAGGGAATCCAGCCGGGGCGGAATCGTCTGCGGACGCAGGGGGAACGGTCCCCCTGCGCGGCCGGCTCGTCAGGCGAGCGTCGCCAGGACCTGGTTGAGGGTCGCCGACGGGCGCATGACGTCCGAAGCCTTGGCCGCATCGGGCTGGTAGTAGCCGCCGATGTCGGCCGGCGAGCCCTGCACGGCGATCAGCTCGCCGACGATGGTCTGCTCCTGCTCGGTCAGCGTCTTGGCGACGTCCGCGAACGCCTGCGCGAGCTGCGCGTCGTCGGTCTGCTTCGCCAGCTCCTGCGCCCAGTACAGTGCCAGGTAGAAGTGACTTCCGCGGTTGTCGATGCCACCGAGCTTGCGGCTCGGCGACTTGTCCTCGTTCAGGAAAGTGCCGGTCGCGCGGTCGAGGGTGTCGGCGAGCACCTGGGCGCGCGCGTTGCCCGTGGTCTGCGCGAGGTGCTCGAAGCTGACCGCGAGGGCGAGGAACTCGCCCAGGCTGTCCCAGCGCAGATAGTTCTCCTTGACCAGCTGCTGCACGTGCTTGGGCGCGGAGCCGCCGGCGCCCGTCTCGAACAGGCCGCCGCCGTTCATGAGCGGGACGACCGAGAGCATCTTCGCGCTGGTGCCGAGCTCGAGGATCGGGAACAGGTCGGTCAGGTAGTCGCGCAGCACGTTGCCGGTGACGGAGATGGTGTCCTCACCGCGGCGGATGCGCTCCAGGGAGAACCTGGTGGCCTCGACCGGCGAGAGGATCTCGATCTGCAGACCCTCGGTGTCGTGCTCCGGCAGGTACGCCTTGACCTTCTCGATCAGCTGGGCGTCGTGCGCGCGGCTCTCGTCGAGCCAGAACACGGCCGGGTCGCCGGTCGCGCGGGCGCGGGTGACGGCGAGCTTGACCCAGTCCTTGATCGGGGCGTCCTTGGTCTGGCACATGCGGAAGATGTCGCCGGCACCCACCGTCTGCTCCAGCACGGCGTCACCCGCCGCGTCGACCACGCGGACAGTGCCCGTGACCGGGATCTCGAAGGTCTTGTCGTGGCTGCCGTACTCCTCCGCCTTCTGGGCCATCAGACCGACGTTGGGCACCGAACCCATGGTGGACGGGTCGTACGCACCGTGGGCGCGGCAGTCGTCGATGACGACCTGGTAGATGCCCGCGTAGCTGCTGTCCGGGAGGACCGCGAGGGTGTCCGCCTCCTCGCCGTCCGGGCCCCACATGTGGCCGGAGGTGCGGATCATGGCCGGCATGGAGGCGTCGACGATGACGTCGCTCGGGACGTGCAGGTTGGTGATGCCGCGGTCGGAGTCGACCATCGCGAGGGCCGGTCCCTCGGCGAGCTCGGCGTCGAAGGACGCCTTGATCTCGGCACCCTCGGGCAGCGCCTCCAGGCCCTTGTAGATGCCGCCGAGGCCGTCGTTCGGCGTGAGGCCGGCCTTGGCGAGCGCCTCGCCGTACTGGGCGAAGGTCTTCGGGAAGAAGGCGCGTACGACGTGGCCGAAGACGATCGGGTCGGAGACCTTCATCATCGTGGCCTTCAGGTGCACGGAGAACAGCACGCCCTCGGCCTTGGCCCGGGCGACCTGCTCCGTGAGGAACTCGCGCAGGGCGGCGACCCGCATGACGGAGGCGTCGACGACCTCGCCGGCAAGCACGGGCACCGACTCGCGCAGGACGGTGGTGGAGCCGTCGTCACCCTTCAGCTCGATGCGCAGCGAGCCGTCCTCGGCGATGACCGTGGACTTCTCGGTGGAGCGGAAGTCGTCGACGCCCATGGTGGCGACGTTGGTCTTCGACTCCGGGGTCCACGCGCCCATGCGGTGCGGGTGCGCCTTGGCGTAGTTCTTGACCGAGGCGGGGGCACGGCGGTCGGAGTTGCCCTCACGCAGGACCGGGTTGACGGCGCTGCCCTTGATCTTGTCGTAGCGGGCGCGGATGTCGCGCTCCTCGTCGGTCTTCGGGTCGTCCGGGTAGTCCGGCAGCGCGTAGCCCTGCTGCTGCAGCTCGGCGACCGCGGCCTTCAGCTGCGGGATCGAGGCCGAGACGTTCGGCAGCTTGATGATGTTCGCCCCGGGGGTCTTGGCCAGCTCGCCGAGCTCGGCGAGCGCGTCGTCGATCCGCTGGCTCTCCTCGAGATGCTCGGGGAAGCTGGCGATGATCCGGCCCGCCAGGGAGATGTCACGCGTCTCCACACTCACGCCGGCCGTCGAGGCATACGCCTGGACCACGGGCAGGAACGAATGCGTCGCCAGGGCCGGAGCCTCGTCAGTGTGCGTATAGATGATGGTCGAGTCAGTCACCGGGTGCTCCGCTCCACAGTCTCCACGTTGCAACATTGCTCGACATCAAGATATCCCGTGATCGACCCCGTCTCGACAGGGCCCTTCCCCGACTGGCGCCGGGCAGCGCGCCGACGCCCGGCGTCAGGGCTGCCGGCACCCGCATACCTCCCCACGCACGCCTCGTCCCCCATGGATTGTCAGCCGGCAGACGTCGGTGACCTGCACGTTTCTCCTGAGGTGAAGGACCGCCCGGTCGACGTGCGGCGACCGGGTCCGAAAGGTCGGGCGTGATCACGTGCCCGCCGGCGCGATGAGCGCCGACGGGCTGGATCGGCCGACCGGCCACAGGTGGGCCGTCGAACCAGGCGCGCAACCCGCGCGAGGGTGCGTCACCCGAGGATCTTCTGCTTGGCCCGCTGGAACTCCTCCTCCGACAGGTGTCCCTCGGCCTTCAGCTGGGACAGCCTGGCCAGCTCCTCGGCAGGGCTGCCGGCGCCCGCGGTTTCGCGGATGTAGCTGTCCACGGCTTTCTGCTGCTGCTGCACGGCCTGCATCTCGCGACCGGCCATGTCCTTGCCGCGGACTATCACGTAGACGAACACTCCCAGGAACGGCAGAAGCAGCACCAGCAGCAGCCACGCGGTCTTGACCCATCCGCTGGTTTCGTGGTCACGGAAGATGTCGGTGATGATGCGGAACAGGAGCATGAACCACATGACCCAGAGAAAGATCCACATCACGGTCCAGAACACGCCCAGTACCGGATAGTCGTACGCCAGGAAAACGTGGCCGTCCATCGCATTCCTCCTGCCACTGCGGTCCGACGTGGAGAGTCGGCTCACTGCCAGCGTCCGCCGCCTCGCGGCGGTTTTCCTCACCCGGCAGGGGTGAACCGTCGCCGGCCCGCCGGTCCGGGCGGCGTCGGCGAGTGCCTCCCCGCCGGCCTCGCCCCTTCCGGGCGTGCGACGGCCCTCAGTCCGGCAGCCGGCGCATCTCGAGGACGGGCAGCGCCAAGTCCTGGAAGCGCACCAGCAGCCCGTACAGATGCGCATCGTCGGTGACCGTGCCGAAGAGCACGGTCTGCTCGGGCGCCGTCACCTTCTCCAACTCCGGGAAGGCATCGGCGACAACCCTGGACAGCCGGCCGGAAACGCGGAACTCGTATCGCATGCGCGCACATCCCTGCGCTCGAGGTCTTCCCCTGCATGCTGCGCCGTCCACCACGGACAGGCATCACCCGCGTCAGGTGACTTCACAGGAAGCCGGCCTCTCGCCCGCGCCGCACGGCCTCGCTGCGGCGGGAGACGGACAGCTTGCGGTAGATGCTCTTCAGATGCGTCTTGACCGTGTTGACGGACAAGTACAGCTCGCCGGCGATTTCCTCGGTCGACATCATCTGCGCGGCACACCGGAGCACATCGTGTTCACGGGGGCTGAGCTGTTCGACGAGCAGCGGCTCGGTGTCCGGGGGGCGGCCGGTGAGCCAGGCATGAGCGGAGGCGAGGCCGGGGCTGCTCGCGAGCAGGTGGCGCAGCCAGGGGCCGGCCCCGGTGAAGGGGCCTCGCAGCTGCCCCGGCCGGGCGCTGTTCAGCGCCCGGCCCAGCAGCGCCGTCGCGGTGGCCACGTCCTTGGCCGACGTCGCCGCCTCGGCTTCGAGCAGCCAGGCACGAACCTGGTCGGCGACGCCGGTGTCCTGGTGCCGGCCGACCGCCACGAGGAGTTCCGCCGCCTTCTCGGCCTCCCCGGCGGCCAGGTGGACGGCCGCGAGAGCGACGGCGTGCGCCGGCCCACCGGAGCCGGATTCACGCAGCGCCGCGAACGCGGCCGCCGTGTCACCCCGAGCCAGTTGAACGACAGAGCGGGCCACGGCCATGCGCCGCGCCGGCTCCACGGCACGGGGCTCGTGCACGGCGTCGAGGACGGCGAGGGCGGACCGGGCATTGCCCTGCGCCAGCTCCAGCCGGGACCGCAGTACGGCGGTCTCGGCGACGCAGACCGGGTCCTGCGCCTGGCCGGCTTCCTCGACGGCGAGCTCGAGATGGCGCCGTGCAGCCTGAGGATCGCCTCGTTCCAGGGCCACGTTGGCCAGCGCCAGATGGCAGATGCCCGTGCGCCGGGGGCAGGGGATGCCGTACTCCTCGGCCGTGCCCAGACCCTCCTTGGCATACGCCTCGGCCTCCCGCAGCGCCCCGCCCACCCCCTCGAGCAGGGCGAGATGGCCCACACAGTGGTACCGAACCAGCTGCGTCGACCCGGTGGTACACGCTGCCAGCGTCTGGACGAGGGCCTCCCGGGCGTCGCCGGGGCGTCCGGCAGACACCAGCGCGCGGGCTCGCCCGTAGCGGCGCAGCGCCTCGATCTCGGGGTGCCGCTCGAGCTGGGGCTGTGCCGCCTGTTTCATGAGGTCACGCACCTGCTCGGCAAGGGTCTCGGCCGCTGGGCGGGCCACGTCGCCGCCCGCTTCCCCACCGCAGGTGAGGAGCCCGAGCAGTGTGCAGCTCAGCCGCTCCTCGAGGGACTCTGCCCCCGCGAGCGGTTCGCGGACCCGGTCGAGCTGCGCCCGGCTCGCTCCGGCGTCGTCCCGGGCAAGGGCACACGCCGCACGGACGAGTGCCGGAGCGGCTCCGGCAAGATCCGTGGGCATGGCGGAGAAGAGCTGCTCCATTTGATGGGTGTCCGGGCCGGTCAGCAGGCGGCCGATCGCGAGGTGATCGACGACCAGGGCGGCCGCGTACTCCCAGTCGCCCGCGGCGGCGGCGTGTTTCACGGCGTCGGTCAGCTGTTCGTGGTCGGCGAACCAGCGGGCCGCCCGGCGGTGCAGCTCGGGTACGAGAGCGGGCCGGCGGCTGTGCAGGTGAGCGCGGAGCACCTCGGCGAACAACGGATGGCATCTGCGCCAGGGCGTGTCGCCGATCCGCTCGACAAAGGCGTTCTCGTGGACGAGGCGCGCCAGGATCCACTCCGCGTCCTCTCGCGCGGTCAGTGCGTCCGCGAGCTGCGGGTGGATGTGGTCGAGAAGGCTTGTACGCATCAGCAGGTCTCGGGTGGCAGGGGGCTGCGCCTCGAGCACTTCGGCGATGAGGTAGTCGGCGACGGCACTGTGCGAGGCCGCGAAGGACTGCGCGAACTGCTCCGCGTCGTCGGCACGCTGCATGGCCAGGGCGCACAGCCGGAGCCCTGCGGCCCAGCCCTCGGTGCGCTCGGTGAGCGCGCCGACACTCTCCGGCGAGGGTGACAGGCCGTGCCGGCGCAGCAGGAGTGACGTCTCGTGGGCGGTGAATGCCAGCTCGGCACCGCGGATCTCACGGATCTGGTCCTGGGCACGGTAGTGGTGCAGCCGAATCGGCGGGTCCACCCGGCTGACCAGTACCAGCCGCAGCTGCGGACCCGCGTGGCCGAGGACGAATTCCAGGCCCGCGGCCACCTCCGCGGCGGCGACCCGGTCGAGTCCGTCGAGGACGAGGACCACGGGTTGCGGCAGGCGGGCCAGCGCGGAGGCGAGGCGCACCAGGAGGGAGTGGTCGACGTCGCCGATGTCTGAGGGGCTGCCGACCCCGTCGGGCAGTGGCACCTGGTGGTAGCGGAAGGCTCCGAGGACGTAGGCCCAGAACACACCGGGGACGGTGTCGTCGCTCTCGACGGTGAGCCACACGACAGGGCCGGGCGTGGGGCGTGTACGCGCCCAGGCAGCGGCGAGCGTGGTCTTGCCCGCGCCGGCCGGTCCCGTGATCACGGTCAGTGGCCCCCGCGTCCCGTCGGTCAGGCGGTCGAGCAGGCGGTTCCTGCCCACGTGGGTGCGCGGCACAGCGGGCACCGAGAACTTCGCGGCCAGCAGTGGCTCCCCTCTGGGAGTCAGCTGCTCCGCGCCGCCATGTCCCGCATACGCCTGCACCTCGCGCTGCGCGCGAGTGCGGCGGTGGGACGGGAGCTCTTCCCCGTCGGCTGCTTCAGCGATCGTGTGCGGCATGGCGACTACCGTCGGGCTGTCCGCTGCCTGGTTGCGACGACCGAGCGCTTGCCTCGGGCCGATCCTGGTGGATCGAGCCAGGTCATGGACGTGCCAACGGATCAATGGTCACAGAGCCGGTTCTTGATCGCCACGCGCGGCCAGGCACGGCGCCGGCCGGTTCCACCCGGGCGGACCGTGCGCCTGTCGCAGACGGGACGGTGTGTGCTCTCCATCCGAGCAGGGGCCGGCTGCCCCGTCATCACCCGCCCGGGGTGAGGACCCCGCCCCACGAACGGCGGATGCTCGGAGGTGAAACGGCAGCAAGCTGCCGCAGCCTGTCTGGAAAGGGAGAGCCATGACAACCACCGCTCCACGCCGTTCCGACAAAGCCGAGTCGGCCGCCGGCGGGCTGGTGACATTCTCTGCCGTGATGCTGTTCATCGCCGGTGTTCTGGATCTCTTCCGGGGCATCATGGCCATCGCGCAGGACGACATCTACGTCAGGACGCCGAATTACGTCTTCAAGTTCGACCTGACGAGCTGGGGTTGGATTCAGCTCATCCTCGGCGTGCTCGCCATCCTGGTGAGCATCGGTCTGTTCGCGCGTGCCACGTGGGCGCGGATGACAGCGGTTGCTCTGGCCGGGCTGCTGATCATCGAGAACTTCCTGACCATCCCCTACTACCCGCTCTGGTCGATCGTCCTGATCGCCCTGTACTCGTTCATCATCTGGTCGCTGCTGACCGTCAATCCGGAATCGTTCCCGGAAGAGGCCGCGGACCGCTGACGTCGACCGGCTGCGGCGCCAGGTGCTCGCTGCAGGAGCGGCGGCATTGCGCGCCGCGGGCCCCGGGGGCCCGGGGGGGCCCCCGGGGCGCGCCCAGTCAGCGGGAGCGGCCGGGCCGGGACCGGCTCGATGCTGCGGCTGCCCAGTTGCCGGCCGTATCCAGGAAAGCCGCTCTTGGTGCCGTCGAGGCCGCGCAGAAGCCCGACGCCGATGTTCCGTGCACAGTCCAAGAACCGTCCGACAAACCTTCTGTCGCTGCTCGTGCTGTGCATCTGAGGGTTCGACGGGCCCTCGCAGGGCGGACGTGCTGAAGGGGCGGGGATCCTCCAGCGTGCGCCCGATCAGCTGTGAAGCCGGCCCGCCCGTCGAACAACCATGACCAGCCGGTGCGGACGACGCTGATGGATGCAGGACCGTACGACTGTCTGCGCTGCGCAAGGGGGAGTACGCGCCGGAGACCGGTGAGCTGCTGGGTGTACCGGCTACGCCGATCGTGCCGGCGGGACGGCCACGGCGGCGGAGATGCCCCGTGCCGGGTTCGGGTAGCCGCTGCTCGAAGTCGACCGGCTCGACGAGGACGTCGAGCGGCCCAATCCCGGCCGCTGCGACTCCCGATGAAGTCAGGTCCCGGGGTAACCGGGGTGGTTCACGGCGGTCGAGCCCTCGGGAAATCGTCGCAGTCCGGTGCGCGGCAGTTGGCGGCACCCCTAGACTTAGGCTCGCCTAAGTTCACGATTACCCGAGAATCCGTCACGTCGGATCGGAATGGATGCGATGTCAGCCGCCACAATCAGCAGCCCAAGAGCCGCTCTTGTCGGCCGCCGAACAGGCTGGACGGCAGGGGCCGTCGTCACGCTGCTGTTTGCGGTGCTGCTCAGCCTTGCCGTCGGAGCCCGCCCTGTCGCCCCGGGTGAGGTCTTCGATGCCTTGCTGTACGGCGGAAACAGCGAGGTCGCTGAGATCGTATGGTCGCTGCGGGTGCCTCGGACCGTCGTCGGCGTGATGGTCGGCGTAGGACTGGCCCTCGCGGGTACGGTGATTCAGGGCATCACTCGCAACCCCATCGGCGACCCCGGCGTGCTGGGCATCAGCCAGGGTGCCGCAGTGGGTGTGGTGCTCGCGATCGCGTTCGCAGGGGTGCATACGCTCTCCGGTTATGTGTGGTTCGCGTTCGCCGGTGCCGGAGTCGCGTCGGTGGCCGTCTACGTCGTCGCCTCCAGCGGGCGGGGCGGGGCATCGCCCGTGAAACTCGCGCTGGCCGGGGCCGCCATCAACGCACTGCTCATCTCCGTCATCCAGGGCATGCTGACGACGGACGCCGCCACCTTGGACGAGTTCCGCTTCTGGCAGGTCGGCTCGATCGCCGGACGCAGTGCCGAAGTGGCCGGTCAGATCTGGCCGTTCCTCGCGGTGGGCGCGGTGCTGGTGCTGTCGGTGGCACGGGGGCTGGACGCCCTCGCGCTCGGCGACGATGTCGCCAAGGGGCTCGGTCAGAACGTGGCGACCGTACGGATCGTGGGCGGTATCGGCGCGACCGTGCTGACGGGCGTCGGGGTCTCGGCCGCCGGGCCGATCGCCTTCATCGGCCTGGCGGTTCCACATATCGCTCGCGCGATCGTCGGCACCGATCACCGATGGGTGATGCCGATGGCGGCCCTGCTCGGCCCGGTCATGCTGCTCGTGTCGGACGTCATAGGCCGGATTGTCTTCCCGCCGGGCGAGGTGCCGGCGGGTGTGATGACCGCTCTGATGGGTGTGCCGTTCCTGATCGCCATGGTCCGTCGCAAGGCAGTGGGCGCATGACGACCTCGCTCATCGTGGGCCGGGCGGAGGCCGTACGACCCGGTGGTCACGTGCTCGTGAGACGCGGCCGCGCGTCCTTCCTCGTCCACCGGCGTGCCGCGGTCGTCGCCGGCACCCTTGCCGTGCTGACGGCGGCAGTCTGTCTCGTGTACCTCTGCCTCGGTGAGAAGTTCGTCGCGCCGGGCGAGGTCCTGAACGTGCTGTCCGGGCGGTCGTCGAGGGCTGATTTCGTGGTGGGCGAGCTGCGGTTGCCACGGCTGGTTCTGGGGCTGATGGTCGGCGCCGCTTTCGGGGTCGGGGGCGCACTCATCCAGACCGTTGCCCGCAACCCACTGGCCAGCCCCGACATCATCGGTGTCTCCCAAGGGGCCGGCGCCGCGACCATCGGCGCTCTGACGTTCGGTGTCGGCTCGTTCAGTGTGCTGCCGTACTTCTCGGTCGCGGGCGGGATGATCGCCGCTGTTCTCGTCTATTTCTTCGCGTGGCGCGGTGGACTGCACGCGGCGCGGTTCGTCCTCATCGGCATCGGCGTCGCCATTGCGCTGAGGTCGGTCGTCCATCTCTTCGTCACCAAGGGCGACTATCTGGTGGCCCATCAGGCACAGGTGTGGATCACCGGTTCGCTCAACGGGCGCGGCTGGGACGAAGCCGCACCGCTCGGCTGGACGCTGCTCGCCCTGGTGCCGGGGGTGGTATGGGCGGCACGGGCACAGCGCAATGCCGCCTTCGACGACGACACGGCAACGGCGCTGGGCGTGCCGCTGCAGAGGACCCGGTTCGGGCTGGCGCTGCTGGGCGTCTTTCTCGCGTCGGTGGCGACGGGCGCGGCGGGCCCGGTGGACTTCGTAGCGCTGCTCGCCCCGCAGATCGCCCGTCGGCTGACCCGCACGGCACAGATCCCGCTGCTGTGCTCGGCGCTGCTCGGCGCGTTGATCGTGGTGGCCGCCGACCTGCCGGCGCGCCTGTTGTTCGCGCCGGTCGAACTGCCCGTGGGTGTGCTGACCGCGGCTGTCGGCGCGCCGTATCTGATCTGGCTCATCGTGAAAGACCGCAGCGTCCGCAGCCGTACTGGAGGAAAAGCGTGACCGAGAGCAGGCTGACAGCCCGCGACCTGACCCTGGCCTACGACGAACGCACGGTCGTGGAAAACCTCGACCTGGACATTCCGCAGGGCCGCGTCACGGTCATCGTCGGCCCGAATGCCTGCGGCAAGTCCACGCTGCTGCGCGCCCTCGGACGGCTGCTCAGACCGCGGCGCGGTTCGGTGCTGTTGGACGGCACGGAACTGGGCCGCATACCCACCCGTACGATCGCGCAGTCCATCGGGCTGCTTCCGCAGACCCCGGTCGCGCCGGAGGCGATCTCGGTGGCCGATCTCGTCGCGCGGGGGCGCCAGCCGCACCAACGCTGGTGGCAGCAGTGGTCGGAGGAGGACGAGCAGGCGGTCACCGACGCGATGGACCGCACCGATGTGACCGCCCTCGCCGCGAGGCCCGTCGATGAGCTGTCGGGCGGTCAGCGGCAGCGCGTGTGGATCGCCATGGCGCTCGCGCAGGACACCGACCTGCTGCTCCTCGACGAGCCCACCACCTACCTGGACATCTCGCACCAGGTGGAGGTGCTGGACCTGGTCCGGCAGCTCAATCGGGAGCGCGGGCGGACGGTTGTCGCGGTGCTCCACGACCTCAACCAGGCCGCGCGGTACGCCGATCACCTGGTGGCGATGAAGGGCGGACGGATCGTCGCCCAGGGACACCCCTCGGAAATCGTCACGGCGGACCTCGTACGTGATGTCTTCGGCCTTGAATCGGTTGTGGTTCCGGATCCGGTGACCGGTGGCCCGCTGGTCGTTCCCGGCAGCCCCTGGCATCAGGACGCGTCCATCGCAGCAGCGGTCTCGGTAGAGGCGGGCTGAACTCGTCGAGTGGGCACTGGTGTTGGCATGGACGGACGGCTGTTCGACGCCGGGTAGGGCGAGGTCAGCCCTACTGCCGCGTAGTCCGAGTTGTGATGTCGGCGCGCTTGCTCCGGCTCCTACATAAGGTTAGCTTTACCTAAGTTCACCCCCCGCACTGAATGTGCACTGTGACGAAAGGCTTTCCTCTCATGGCCCCCTCCCTCAACCGTCGCGCCGCAGCTGTCGCTGTCGTTGCCGCGCTCGCCGTCAGCGCCACCGCATGCGGGTCCGAAAAGGATGACGCCAAGTCGGCGGCCGAGGGCGGAAAGCACACCGTGAGCACCGCCATGGGCAAGGTGGAGGTCGTCGACAGCCCCAAGCGCGTGGTCGTACTGGACACCGACGCCCTGGACTCGGCCCTCACCCTCGGCGTCAAGCCGGTCGGCGCCGTCACCGCCGAAGCGGGCGCGCCGATGTCCACCTACCTCCCTGAGGACAAGCTGAAGGGCATCAAGCCGGTCGGGCTCATCATGGAGCCCAACCTCGAGGCGATCGACGGGCTGGACCCGGATCTGATCATCAGCAGCAAGGCGCGCGACGAGAAGAACTACAAGGAGCTGTCGAAGATCGCACCGACCGTCTTCACCGAGACGACCGGCCCTGACTGGCGGAAGAACTTCGAGCTGCACGCCGACGTGCTGGGCAAGAAGGACGAGGCGAAGAAGGTCGTCGCCGACTACGACAAGCACGTCACCGAGGTGACCGCGGCACTGGGCGGCGCGGAGAAGGCAGCCAAGACGACGGTCGGGTTCGTGCGCTTCGTCGAAGGCGCGGACACCCGTCTGTACATGAACGACACGTTCGTCGGCAGCATCCTCAAGGACCTGAAGGTCGGCCGCCCCACCAACGTGGACAAGACCGGTTTCTCCCTCGACATCAGCCCCGAGCGGATCAGCGAGGGCAACTCCGACGTCATCTTCTACTCCACCTATGGTGACCCGTCGAAGGCCAAGGAGACCGGCGTCACAGGCGGCAAGCTCTGGAAGAACCTGGACGCCGTGAAGAACGACAAGGCGTTCAAGGTCGACGACAGCCTGTGGATGCTCGGCATCGGTTACACCGGCGCCGGCCAGATCCTGGACGAGATGAAGAAGAACCTCTCCTGACGGCGGTAAGGTACACAACGACTGCGGCCTTGGCCACGGAACATCCGTGGCCAAGGCCGCAGTCGTAGCAAGACTCAGGACGTCACAGGCGTTCGAAGCCTCGAACCCGCTCCCAGTCCGTGACCGCGGTCTCGAAGGCGGCCAGCTCTGTGCGGGCGGCCTGCGCGTAGTGGCCGACAACGGCCTCGCCGAAGACCTTGGCGGCGATGTCGCTGTTCTCCCACCGGTGCAGGGCCTCGGTGAGCGTGGCGGGCAGCCGCGGCACCGACGGATCGGCCAAGGCATTGGCGGTGTGCGGTGCGGGGAGCTCGAGACGGTTCTCGATACCGTACAGGCCGGCGGCCACCGCGGCAGCGACGGCGAGGTAGGGGTTGGCGTCCCCGCCGGGCACCCGGTGCTCGATCCGCATCGAGTGGCCGGAGCCCACTACGCGGACCGGGCAGGTGCGGTTGTCCTGGCCCCAGGTGATACCGGTGGGGGCGAACGCACCCGGCTGGAGGCGCTTGTACGAGTTGATGTTCGGCGCCATCAGCAGCGCGAAGTCGGCGAGACAGGCGAGCTGACCTGCGACGAAGTGGCGCATCAGATCGGACATGCCGTCCTCGGTCGCCGGGTCGGCAAGGACGGCGGAACCGTCTTTGCCGCGCAGCGACAGGTGAACGTGGCAGGAGTTGCCCTCGCCCTCGTCGTACTTGGGCATGAAGGTGAGTGCGACGCCCTCCTGCGCGGCGATCTGCTTGGCGCCGTTCTTGAAGACGACGTGATTGTCGCAGGTGGTCATCGCCTCGTCGTAGCGGAAGACGATCTCGTACTGGCCGGCGTGGCACTCTCCCCGGGCCGTCTCCATCGTGAGCCCGGCGCGCACCATCTCCCGGCGGATGCGGCGTACCACCGGCTCGATCTCGGCCAGGCCCTGAAGGGAGTAGTCGACGTTGTAGGTGGTGCCGGTCTCCAGGCCCTGATAACGGCGGTCCCACGCTTGGCGGTACGACTCGCGGAAAATCAGGAACTCCAGCTCGGTGCCCGCGAAGGCGGTCAGCCCGTGCTCGGCCAGCCGGTCGAGCTGGGTGCGCAGTACCTGGCGCGGGGCCACTTCGACCGAGTTGCCGCCCGGCCAGACGGCATCGGCGAGGACGAGCGCGGTACCCGGATCCCAGGGAAGGGTGCGCAGCGTGGCCAGGTCGGGACGGAGGACGAAGTCACCGAACCCGCTCTTCCAGGCGTCGATGGCGTATCCGGAACCGGTGCCCATCTCGACATCGGAGGCAAGGAGATAGACGCAGGCGCCGAAGCCCTGCTCGGCCGCCTCATCCAGGAAGTACGGCACGGACAGGCGGCTGCCCTGGAGCCTGCCCTGAATGTCCGGGACGCTGACGATCACTTCCTCGATGCGTCCCTCCTCGGCCTCGGCGCGCAGTCGCTCGTACGGCGAGTTGGTCATATCTGCTCCTGCAGTTCCTGAGGGACGGCTGCCGCGGTGGCGAGGGGGTTGGCAAGGGTGCCGTGGACGACGTCGAAGCCCTCGTCCTTCTCGGCGCGGTCGTGGAAGCCGCCGCCGAGCAGCTGTTCACGGTTGAGTGCCACCCGATCGAACTCCGGGGAGAGCAGGCCGAAGTCCTCGAACCGGTCGGCCAGGTCGGGGAAGCGGGCGTGGTAGCGCTCGATCTCAGCGCGGACCATGGCCCAGAACTCCTCCTCCGGCACTCCGAGGTGCTCGGCGACCAGCGGGGCGAAGAACCGGAAGTGTCCGGCGAAGATGGCGCTGAGCAGCGAGTGGGCCAGCTCGCCGGCGGGCCAGCGCAGCAGCAGCGAATCGGCACGATCGGAGAGGTCGGCGTACTCCGGGTGGCTGCCGGGCAGCAGGTTGACGTCTTCGGCGAAGTCCTTGACCGCGATGCCGATGGGGGTGTCGGCGGCGTCGTAGAGGACGACGGTGTTCTCACCGTGCGGGCAGTACGCCACGCCGTACCGGTAGAGGTAGTGCAGCAGGCCGGGCAGCAGGGCGCGGAAGAAGCGGTCCAGCCAGACGCGTGGCGTCAGCCGGGACCGGTCGACCAGTTCGCTCACCAGGGCGCGGCCGTCGGATCCGGTCTTGAGCAGCGCGGCCATGGTGCGGGCCTGCTCGCCGTCGCGCAGCAGCGCCGCGATCGGCTCGCGCCAGACCGCGCCGAGGAGCTCGTGGTAGCGGTACGGGGCGTCCGTCACCGACTCGTACAGCGGATGGCGCACGGCCACGCCCGCCACCTCGCCGAGCGGATGGAAGCGCAGCTCGTCACGCAGGTACGGGTCGGCGTCGCGGACGGCGTGCAGCCAGGCGCTCACATCGGGCGCGGCCTCGGTCGGCTTGGGGGAAAGACCGCGCCAGACGAGGGTGTTGCGGATGAACAGCGGCACCTTCACATTCCGGCGATGCGGGTGGTCCAGATTCGCCAGGGTGCGGATGGACTGAAGCGGCCGGTAGCGGTCGGGGCCCTCACCGAGCGGCACGATCCGTCCGTCGGCGAGATACGGGGCGAAGAGAGTCGCGACGGCCTCGTCCCAGTGGAAGGGGTGAATCGGCAGCCAGCGGAAGTCGGCGGCGTCGTAACCGGTTTCGGCGCACGTCTCCTTCAGTGTTGCCCCGAACTGCTTGCGCGTGTCCTCGTCAAGCTCCTCGGCCAGCAGGGTGTCGCTGTCGAGACCGGGCACCCCGGAGTAGGAGGCGAGGTCGCTGTGGACACCGGCCCAGAAGAGGTGCACCGAACCGCCGGCCTCGGGGGCGTAGGCGGCGGCGTCGGAGGCGGAGAAGCCCAGCCTTCCCTTGTTGAGCAGCATGCACGGGTGGCCGTCCTGATGCGCCTCCAGGTCAAGGTGGTCCAGATCGGCGAGTTCGGCCGCAGGCAGGGCACGGGAGATGATTTCGGCCTCCGCCCGCCGGGTGGCGGTGAGTTCACGCAGCACCTCGGCGGTGGTGGGCCCGTCCCAGCCGAGGACCGGGCGGGCGTCGAGCAGCAGCTGTTCGGGGCCGGTGACCGGGCCGTCGGCGGGCTCGGGATGCCGCCGCAGGGTGCCGGGTACGAGCCGCCAGGTGCCGAAGGTGCCGCGTGTTGCCCGGAACGTCCAGTGGATTCCGTCGGCGAGGTCCAGCCGGTACGCGTCCGGGGTGCCGGCCGACGGGTCCGGTCCGGGGACCAGCAGCTCCTCGTAGGCGAACTCCTCCACGGCCTTGACGAGCAGTCGTCGGCCGGCCTGGGCCCAAGCGTCACGGGTGGTGCGGTTCATCGGTGGTTCTCCTCGGAGTACGCGGGGGAGGCGGGGGCCGTCAGGGCGGGCGCGGCATCACCGGCGTCGCGGCGCAGTGAAGCGGGCTCAGCGGTCGCCGTCGTGCCGGACCGCGGCATCGGCACGACGGCACGCCTGACTGCGGGCGCGTCGGGGTCGGGCGAAATCTGCACCGCCCGCCGCGCGTCGGCGGGTGGGACGGCGCTCCGGAAGCGCCGCACGGACAGCGCGGCGGCACAGAGCTGCAGGGCTGCGGCGACGGCAAGGGGCAGCGCCAGGTCGTGGGAGACCGCGGCCGTGGCGGCCAGCGGCGCGGCGAGCAGGCCGGCGGATCGGACCGTTTCCACCGCCGTGAACGCTGGGCCCTTCGTGCCGGTCGCACGGAACATCCGCAGCTCGACGGCGACCTGGCCGAGGCCGAGGCCGACGCCGTACAGCAGCCGGCCGCCGGCCAGGCCGGTCAGAGAGTCGGCCAGCCACGACCAGGTCATCCCGGCCGCGCCCACGGCCAGAGCCAGTGGCAGGAGCTGGTCACCGAGCCGGTCGTGGCAGCGGCGTACCAGCGGAAGCACAGCCAGAGCGGAGACGCTCGGCAGGAAGAACAGCACGGCGGACCCCATCGAACCGCTGCCGAGGCTGTCGGAGAACTCGGTGAAGAAGGGCCGCGCGACATTGGCGGAGAAGTCGAAGGCGACCCCGATCAGCGCCGCACAGGCGAGCATCGTGAACCAGGTCAGGCGGTTCGACGGCCCGCGCACGGCCGGGCCGGGCGAGCCCGGCGCCGTGTCCGGCGCGCCGTCGGTGCCATGGCCCTCACCGGCCGTGGAGCCGTCCGCAGCGGAACCGGTGTCCTTCCTGTCCGGGCGCCTGCCAAGGATGCGGTACGTGAGCAGGGCCAGGAGGGCGTCCAGGACCGCGAACGCCGAGATACCGACGCGGGGTTCCGGAAGCGCGAGGACTCCGGCTCCCACCATCGTGGAGACCACGACGGACAGATGGAAGACGACCACCAGCGTGCACACCCCGGCCAGCCGTGCCCGCTCGCCGCCCTCCGATTCGTCGCCGTGCTCGGCGATGAAGGCCGGATAGGCCAGCAGCAGAGCGCTGTTGGTCATCACGATGAGCGTCGACAGCACCGTGTACGCGGCATAGCTGGGTGCCATGCCGAGGAGCAGGTCGAGAACGGCGGACCCGCACAGCCCGGCCAGTACCAGCTTGTGCAGCGGCCAGCGCCGGGCCGCCAGCCCCCACAGCGGGAGGACGGCGAGCCCGACGATGCGGCAGATCCAGATGTACAGCCCGGTGGCTCCCGGATCCTCGATGCCGTACAGCCGCTCGAACAGCTGCGGAAGGAACGGCGTCAGCGCGGTCTCGGCCACCAGATGGAGGCCGATGACGGATATGAGCACCGTCTTTGCGTGGCGCGTCGTTCCGCCCGCTGCCGGCGTGCCGGCCTTCTCCACGACCGTCATCGGGGCGTACCGGAGGGTGTCGTGGCAGCTCCGTCCGGGACCGTCGTCGCACGCTCGGCGGACGTCGGCGACTGCGGTGCGCCGAATGTCGTGAAAGCCTGCCGCGGGGCAACGGGCAGCACGGAGTGGCCGGCGGCGGCGTTGAGGATGGTCGCGGCGCGCCAGGCGCCCAGGGTGAGGTCGGGGGCGCCCACGCCGTGGGTGTGCATCTCGGCGTTCTGGACGTAGAGCGTTCCGGAGACCCGCGGGTCGAGCGCGACCCTGTACTCCCCGTCGATCTGGTAGCGGCCCCTGTCGTCCCAATCGACCAGGTCGCCCATCGACTCCAGGAAGGCCGGACGGGAGGCGGTGTAACCGGTGGCGGAGACGATGGCGGAGGTCCGGACCTCGAAGAGCGAATCCTGCTGCTGGGCCCGGCAGGTGAGCAGGTAACCCTGCCGGTCCGCCTCCGCCGCGACGATCTCCACGCCCGGCTGCAGGGTGGCGCGCGGTTCGCCGCCGCCGATGGTGCGCTCGTACAGCTCGTCGTAGATCTCGCCCAGTGTCTCCTCGCTCACGCCCTTGTAGAGCTGCCACTGCTCGCGCACCAGCTCCTCGCGCGTGGCCTCGGGGAGGTGGCGGAAGTAGCGGATGTAGTCCGGGGTGAAGTGCTCCAGGCCGATTTTCGAGTACTCCATCGGAGCGAAGGCCGTAGTGCGGGCCAGCCAGCGGACGTAGGGGCCGCCCTGGCCGTCGCCGTCCTGGTGGCGAAGCAGATCGAGCGCGACCTCGGCGCCGGACTGCCCCGCGCCGATGACCGTGACGTCGTCGGCTTCGGCCAGTCGGGTGCGGTACGTGCGGTAGTCCGCGCTGTGCAGCACACGGCCGGCATGGGCGTCGGTCAGCAGCGGTCGCAGCGGCTCGGGGACGACAGGGTCGGTGCCCACGCCGAGCACCACCTGATGGGCCAGGACGCGGGTCTCGGCGCCGGAGGCGGAGCGATACCGGAGGGCGAACGCGTCCGCGTTCTCGTCCCACTCCAGCGCGGTGACTTCGGAGTCGAAGCGGCAGGAGACCAGCCGCTCGGCGACCCAGCGGCAGTAGTGGTCGTACTCACGGCGCGGTATGTGGAAGCGCTCGGAGAAGAAGAACTTGAACATCCGATCGTGGGAGCGGAGGTAGTTCAAGTACGACCAGGGGCTGGTCGGGTCGGCCATGGTGACCAGATCGGCGAGGAACGGCACTTGAAGGGTCGTTCCCTCCATCAGCAGGCCCGGATGCCAGGAGAACGCCGGCTTGGCGTCCAGGAAGAGGGACCGGAAGCCGGGTACACCGTCCGCCAGCGCGGCCAGTGACAGGTTGAACGGGCCGATTCCGACGCCGACCAGATCGTAGGGGAGATTGTGGTCGGCAGAAGTCGAGGGGGCGGTCACCGCTGGGCCTCCGTGAGAGGATTGGGAAAATCGATGTAGATGGACTGGGTGTGGACGTCGCCGACGAGCTCGTCGAGACCGTCCACGCAGGTCAGGTAGTTGCCCTTGCAGCGAAGTACGGGCGCGTCGAGCAGCAGGTCGAGCAGGCCCTTGGCGGCGGGCTCGGTCGTGCGCAGCCGCTCCAGTGCGCCGCGCATCACACGCAGCAGGCGGCCCTCGTCGGCCAGTCCGAGCGCGCCGAACGCTCCGACGAGACCGAGCAGGTTGTTGATGCCGAGGTAGTAGGCCACCCGCTCGTCGACGAAGGCATCGTCGAACACCAGCTCGACGTTATCCGTGGCGCCCGGCAGGAGCCGCTCGATGTCGGCGGTGCGGGAGGCGGCCAGGTAGTAGCCCTGGCTGTCCCGGTACCAGCCCGCGCAGGGCAGGCCCCGATCGTCGAGGGCGACCAGCGTGTTCTGGTGGTGCGGCTCCAGGGCGATGCCGTAACGAGCCTGAAGTCGGATCAGGGGAACGGCCAGGACCGCCAGATAGCGGGCGAGCCAGCGCTCCGACGCCTCGGACACCGGGACGCCGAACGCGCGAGCGGCGCGCTCGACCGCTTCGCACAACAAGGCGCGGTGCCGCGGCGGGGTGCCGGGGCCGGTCCGCTCGGCGAGCAGACCCGCCACACACAGCCCTTCGGGCGCGCCGTTGCCGCCGCCCCGGAAGGGGTTGTCGCGAATCGCGGTCTCCAGACCCGTTTCCGGGCCCTCGGCACCGACAGAGACCCAGGCGAATTCGCGCAGGATGCCGAACTCCGGGTGCTCGGCGCGGAGCCAGTCCCCGGGGCCCGCGGCCAGCAACTGCGTGGCCCGTACGCCGAGACGCATCTCGCTGCGCAGGTTGTTCCGCCGGGAGTTGGTGATGCGCATACCGAGGGAAAGCTTCAGCATCACCTCGGCGTCCGGCCGCTGAACGGTGCGCACGGAGGACGTGGGGTACCAGGCGGGTCCGGCCGCACCGAGCGGACGCAGCAGTCCGGCGTCGACGAGCGCGGCGACCTCGGGACGGGACAGCACGTCCCGGGCCTGCCAGGGATGTGCGGGCACCGCAACCATCCCGTCGGGCACCTTCAACCCGGCCGCCAGCGGATGCAGCAGCTCTGCGGGCGAACGGCCGTCCGCGCTGCCGCCGACGACGACGTCCGGGTGGGCGGCGAACCAGTGCAGCGGGAACGAGCCGCGCAGTTCGGGCGAGTACGCCTCCAGGTCCGCCTCCGACGCCTCCTCGCGGCTCTTGGGCGCGGGATGGAACGGATGCCCCAGCAACAGCGCCTGCTCACTGTCGAGGAACGGCGTCGGTCCCTGCCCGTGCTCGCCCTCGGCGCGCCGGTGCGCGATGTGGAGGGCGGTGCGCCGAGCGGAGTTCAGCACCCGGGCGGCGGCGTCGCCCCCGTGGTGCGGGAGTACACCGCGACCGAGAGTGGTCTGTCGGATCAGCGCCGCCGCCACCAAGGCCGCGTCGGCCGGAAGGCCGTCGCGGTCCTCGGCTGTGACCAGGAAGGGCGCACCGAAGCGATGCCAGCCGGTGGCCGACCGATAGCGCACCGGTACCGACAGGGTGAGCCGGCTGGCGGACAGGTCGAGCAGCAGTGTCTGCCCGGTCTCCGGCACCGTGGTGCCCGTCTCGCGGACATAGGCGCGCAGCAGCGTCTCCATTGCCGCGGCGTCTCCCGCGCGGAGTGGGTCGGCGTCGTCGAGCGGGTCCGGGCCGATCTCGAGAGCGGGCGCAAGGAACCCGAGAGCACCGGCAGCGCTCTCCCGCGCGACGGCTCCGGACGGCCGCCCGGAGGCAGACACCTGTGCGGCGCCCTCCGGAATTACGGCGCCGGACGCGGGCGACCCTGCGGGGGGCGGTGCCGTCCGCGCCGTACGGGCGTCGTCGGGTCGGTTCACCGGTTCTCCTCCTCGGCCTCGCCCGCTGCGGCGACCGCGTGCAGCAGTCGTTCGATCTCGGCCGGCGTGGTGTGCGGGTTGAGCAGCGTGAGCTTCAGGCGGACCCGGCCCGGCCCCTCTCCCGGGAGCTCGGTGCGGCCGACGACCGCCCGGCCCTCGCGAAGCAGCCTGCGCCTCAGTGCCGCGTTCACCCGGTCGGTGTGCGCGGGATCGGCGCCCTCGGGGAGGTAGCGGAAGAGGAAGGCCGTCAGGATGGGAGGGGCGTACAACTCCAACCGGGGATGCGTCCGTACGGCCTCCGCACCGCTGTGCGCCAGCTCATGGCAGGCGTCCACCAGGCGGCCCAGGCCCTCGCGCCCCAGGGTGCGCAGCGTGACGGCGATCTTGAAGGCGTCGGCGCGCCGAGTGGTGCGAAGCGAGAGACCGAGGAGGCTGGGGTAGCCGGCCTCCTCGTCGTCCTGCGGGTTGAGGTACACCGCCCGTCGTGCGAGTGAGGCGTAGGTATGAGCCCGTCGGACCAGGAAGATGCCCGCGGCGACCGGCTGCCAGCCCAGCTTGTGCCAGTCCAGGGACACGGAGTCGGCCAGCGCGATGCCGCCGACCAGCGGGGCGAGTTCGTCGGACAGCAAGGCGCCGCCGCCGTAGGCGGCGTCCACGTGCAGCCAGGCGCCGTACTCGGCGGCCAGCGCCGCGCACGTGCGCAGCGGATCGATGGCTCCGGTGTCGGTGGTACCGGCGGTGGCCACAACGGCCACCGGCACCTCACCGCGCGCGACGCAGTCGCGGAGGCCGGACGCCAGCGCGTCCGGCTTCATCCGCAGCTCGTGGTCCACCTCGACGGGGATGACCGCCTCCTCGCCGAGTCCGAGGAGGGCAGCCGACCGCTGCACCGAGAAGTGGGCGGCGGCGGAGGCGAAGATCCGCGGGCGTGGACCGGTGCCCGGCACTCCATTCAGCTCGATCTGACGCTCGGCCGCGCGGCCCAGTACTCGGTCGCGAGCGAGCATCAGGCCCATCAGGTTGGACTCGGTGCCGCCCGAGGTGAGCACGCCGGCGGCCTCCTCCGGGTCGTACCCGACCAGCTGCGCCAACTCCCCGAGCAGCAGGGTCTCCACAGCGGTGGCGGCGGGCGCCTGGTCCCAGGAGTCCTGGGAGGGGTTGAGCGCGGCGACGGCGAGATCGGCTGCGACGGCGACGGCCAGCGGCGGGCAATGGAGATGCGCGGCGCAGGACGGGTCGGCGGGGTCGGCGCTGCCGTGAGCCAGGAGTTCGGTCAGCCGGTGCAGGGCGTCGTCGCCGTCCGTCTCGGCGAACACCCGTGCGACCTCCGCGGCCAGCTCCTCCGGCGTGCCGACAGGGACGGGACCGCCGCGCCGCAAGGAGCCGCCCGCGAGGGCCTCCAGCACGATCTGCACCAGGGGCTCCAGCGCGGCCGGTCCTGCCAAGCCTCCGGACAGCGCGGTCTTCTGGCCGGATGTGCCCGATGGGACGGCGCCGTTGAACAGCCCGGACCCGCCGAGGGGGGCGGTGCCCCCCGAAGTGGGTTCAGGGACGAGGCTCAGGCCGCCGCGTGTACGCATGCCGTCGGTCTGCGCTCCCGCGGACTCCGTGCCGTATGCCTCCAGGGTCACGCCGGAGCCACCCGTGGCCGGTCCCAGTCCGTGTATCTCGCCCGCCCCCGTCATGCCCGCACGCCCGGGAGCTGAGGTGCCGTCACCGCGGCGATGGCGTCGGTCAGTCGGTCCAGCACCGCTTCGACCTGCTGGTCGGTGATGATCAGCGGCGGTAGCAGCCGCACGGTTGAGTCGAAGCGGCCTCCCAACTCCACGATCAGGCCGCGCGCCAGGCATGCGGCCCGCACCTGCGCGGCCAGCCGCGGAGCGACTGGCCGGGCGCCGCAGGAGTCGGGCTCGGCCTCGGGGTCGACCAATTCGACGCCGATCATCAGGCCCCGGCCGCGAACGTCGCCGATCGCAGGGAGTTCGGTCCGCAGGCCCTCCAGCCGCGCCGTCATCCGGGCGCCGACGCCGGCTGCCCGCTCGACCAGCCCCTCCTTGGCGACGTACCGCAGGGTCGCCGTACCCGTCGCCATGGCGAGGGTGTTGCCGCGGAAGGTGCCGGTGTGAGCGCCGGGCAGCCAGCCGTCGTAGTCCTCGTGGTAGACGAGCACCGCCAGCGGCAGGCTGCCGCCGATCGCCTTGGACATCACCATCGCGTCCGGCACGATCCCGCTGTGCTCCACGGCCCAGAAGGCGCCCGTGCGTCCGACGCCGGTCTGCACCTCGTCGACGATCAGCGGGATGTCCCGCTCCGAGGTGACACGCCGCATCTCGCGCAGCCAGGCGTCCGGGGCCGGTACGGCGCCACCCTCGCCCTGCACCGCTTCGAGGACCATCGCGGCGGGCGGGACGACCCCGCCGTTCGGGTCGTCCAGCAGCCGCTCGGTGTATGCAGTGGACAGCTGCGCGCCGCGCTCCCCGCCCACACCGAACGGGCAGCGGTAGGAGTACGGGTAGGGCAGCCGGGTCACGTCCGCGGCGATCCCCGGCACCGGCTGCTTGGTGGTGACACCGCCGGAGGCGGCCAGGGCTCCCGCCGTCATGCCGTGGTACGCGCCGGTGAAGGCGAGCAGCCCGCGCCGCCCTGTAGCGGTCTGCATCAGCTTGAACGCGGCCTCGACCGCGTCGGTCCCAGCAGGCCCGCAGAAGTGGATGCGGGCCTTGTCCGCGAAGCTGCTGGGCAGCGTGGCGAACAGTGCGTCGGTGAATTCGTCCTTCTCCGGGGTCGCCAGGTCCAGGACGTGCAGCGGGGCCCCGCTGTCGAGGGTCCGCCGAATGGCCTCCACCACGACCGGGTGGTTGTGACCGAGGGCCAGGGTGCCGGCTCCGGAGAGGCAGTCGAGGTAGAGGCGGCCGTCGGTGCCCTCGACGGTCATGCCCTGCGCGCGGGCCGGGACGATCGGGAACGAGCGGGCGTACGTGCGGGCCGAGGATTCCCGGGTGCGCTGGCGCTCCAGGATGGCGTCGGCCTGTCCTGTGGTGCGTTCGGCGTCGGTTCGTTCGGCGGGGTGCACGGTCATGATGTACGGCTCCAGGGTGGGGAGGTCGAGGAAGCGAGCGGCGGCGACCAGGGCCGTGGTACGGCCCGGTTGGGGCTGGCCGCGCCTCAGAGCAGATGGCGCTCGGCCACGGGGTGGCCGAGGAAGCTGTGCATGGCGAACTCCCAGCCGTAGGAGCCCGCGTACGGGAAGACCACCAGGTCACCGGCGCGTATCCGGTCCACCAGGACATCGCGCAGCAGGGTGTCCTCCGGAGTGCACAGCTCACCGACGACCGTCACGCGCGTCTGTTCGGCGCAGGGGCGGGGACACTCCTCGGGCCAGTCCTCCACGGGCAGCACCGCCATGTTGTGGACGATCTCCCAGGAGGTGGGGAGCTGGAAGTGGTTGATGCCGCCGCGCAGCACCGCGAAATCCTGACCGTAGGACTCCTTCACGTCCGTTACCTCGGCGGCGTACCAGCCGCAGTCGGCGACCAGGAAACGGCCGGGCTCCAGTACCACCTTCACGCCGGCGGGGACCTCGACAGCCGCGGCCAGTTCGCCGAAGCGCGGGACGTCGAAGGGCTTCTCGCCTTCGAAGGCGACGCCGATGCCGCCGCCGATGTCGACGTGGCGCAGGTCGATCCCGTTGTCCTGGGCGGTCCTTACGCTCCACTCCACGCACCAACGCAGATACGCGGCATGGGACTCGGCGTCGAGGTTGTTGGACGCGGCATGGATGTGGAAGCCGATCAGATCCACTCCGGGCAGCCGTACCGCCTCGCGCAGCACGCCGGGCACGTCGGGCTCAGCCACCCCGAACTGGGAGGGGACACCTCCCATGTGCAGCGAGCCGGTGACAGGGATCGTCGCGGGATTGACGCGGAGCGCCACTCGGGCGCGGACGCCTTCACGGACCGCTATACGGCTGATCCGGTGCAGTTCGAGCATGCTCTCGGCGTTGATCGCCTCGGCTCCGGCCCGGACCAGGGCCGTGAGGACGGGGAGGGATTTCGCGGGGCCGGCGGCGACCACCGGAGCCGGGGTGTTTCCGGCCAGCGGCTTGGCCGATACGGCGAGTTCGAGCTCGGCGCAGGAAGCGACCTCGAAGCCGTCTACATGCGGGGCCAGCGCCTGGACGATCCCCGGGAAGGAGTTCGCCTTCACGGCATAGTAGACGGCTGCCCAATCCGGAAGCGCCCTGCGCAACTCGCGCGCACGCTCGGCGGCCACAGCACCGTCATATACGTAGGCGGACACCGGCACCTGGGCCTGCGCCAGCTCCAGCAGACGGTGGCGGACCGCTACGGGAAGCGTGTCCAGGGGATAGGCGGATCGCGGGGCGGCGGACGGCGGCAACTGAACGGACACGGCTCTGCCTCGGGTCGGGGTCGGAACGGAGTGGAAGGGGGCGAAGGGGTCAGTCGTGGCTGAGGGCGCGCACGGTCATCACGGAGGGCCGCGATCCGAGATGCGGCTCAACGGGTCGAGTTGCCTCAACGCGTGGTTGGCGCGGTCGCCGAGCATGTGCGCTGTGGGGACCGGTGGGTGAACTCGGCCCCAAAACCGGACGCCGGACCGTCCCACCACTGCACGAGGGGAGCCACCATGCATCCGTCCACGCATCCGGTCACACCGCCGCTGTCCGATGTCGTCACCACCGCAAAGCTCCGGATGCCGCGGTGGGCGGCCCGAGACCGGCGGGTCGCCGCCGCCGTTGAGCCCGAGCACTTCCGGGTAGCAGCCCTCGTTGACGTGCGGCCACCGTTGTGGCGGTGCGGCGACCGCGGCTCCGTCGTACGCTCGATCAGCAGCCTGGCCGACGTCGCCGGAGCGCCGGCGCTGTTCGAACGAGACATGGTTCCCCCAGGAATTCGAATGCCGGTTGGCCGCACTCGACCAACCTACACTTAGGTGAGCCTAACCTAATGGTTCGCCGGAGTGTTTCCAAGGGGGCCGCGCCGTACGGGCCTGGTTTGCGTCCCTTGTCCGACCCGTCCGAGTGCGAGGCGGGGGGACAGTGGGGATCGAGTGCCCCAAGAGGAAGGCCACGATCCACGGTCGGGGGCGCGGCAATCCCGTCCCGGCAGCATTGGGCGGCTCAACTCGGCGCGGCAATCGAGCCTTTGGCACGCGAATGCCTTGCGCCCCAGCCATCGGCGCGGTCCTGGCCCGTCCGCGATCCTGTCGACCGCCCGATCCGCGCGCCCCGTCCGGATGGTCAGTGAGTGCCGGAGGCTCGCGACTGCGCCGCCGTGGCGATGACACGAGCGACGTCCGCGCCCGCTCGCAGCACATTCGGGTCGGTCGCGGCCCGGCAGCGACCGAGAACCGGGTCGTACTCCGTCGCGATGACTCCCGCGTGATCCGTATCCGGCTCCTCGAGCTCTACGGGCCAGCCCCGTGCCCGCATCGCGGTGTGGAGCTCACGGGAGTGGTGGCTGCCGACCACCGGATCGGCGGACCCGTGAACGAGTCGGACGGGCACCGGTGATGCGGAGCTCTCGGCAAGGTCGTGAAGAGGGACGGACCCTGTGCTGCGGGCGGGCCGGTCGTAGCCACCGGCGATGCCGACCGCCGCGGCGGGTCGCCAGCCGTCGGTCAGGTCGGGGCGCAGGGCGAGCGCGATCGCGGCGCCCGCTCCGGCGGACCACCCGGCAAGGACGATCCGCCGGGCGTCCGCGCCATGGGCCGCGGCGTTGTCCCGTACGAAGCGAAGCGAGGCAATGAGGTGCGACCGGCCGCCGTCGTCGGCGTCGGGGCGCCAGTCGGGAACGAAGACGGTCCTGCCGTGCGAGGCGGTTTCATGGGCCAAGGTGGTCATGACGTCGCGCTCATCGGGACTGACGCCGTGCCAGAGAAGCACACACGGTCCGGACGTCTGCCCGCCTGCAGGTCGGTACACGTCGAGAAGTTGCGTCGCCGAACCGCCTGCGTGCACGTACGGCACGGTGTGCGTTTCGGTTGCCTGCATTCGCCACCCCCAGGGACTCCCGACCGAGCCTAACGAAGGGCACGAGGCCGGGGGGAAGGCGCACCTGTGATTCTGCCGGCCGGCCATGTCGTCCGCGCCGGCAACCACAGGTGATCAGCCGCCATGATCCGGAGGGCCGTCCCCCGAGCTCATCTGGAGGCCGCAGGGCAGGCCGGCTCCTGTTCGGTGAAGTACGCGGCATCCTTGGGGCGTCGCACGTCCGGGACGGCCGGCCGCGGGGCGGGTTCCAGGTGGGGGATGTGCTTGGAGCAGTGGACGTACGCCTCCTCGACCGTCACATGTATCCACAACTGCGGCTGCCGCCCGGGGGCTGCGTCCACCGGGAGGTGGGGGTACTCGGCACGTTGCTCCTCCTCGGTGCGCAGTTGGGCCGACCCGTTGATGTGGAGGCCTATGTGGTGTCGGGTGAAGTCGATGAAGAGCAGGCCGAGATGAGGATTCTCGGCAATGTTTCCAACGCTGGCCAGTACCCCGTTGCCACGGTATTCCGGGTACGTCACCGTGCGGTCGTCCAGGACGGAGACGAATCCCGGCGGGCCGGCACGGAATGTCGCGTCGCAGGCACCACCAGCGTCGGCCGTGGACACGAACACCATGGACTGACGTGCCATGAACTCCCGCATGCTGGACGTGAGATGGTCACGCACCTGCCGGTCGTAGAAGTCGGCCGCGCGGTCCGCGGTGCCGAACTGCTTCTGCACCAACCGCTCGCCGGGTGATCCGATGGTCTCGTCATGTGCGGTCACGGCTGCTGGGTCTCCTCCTGAGAGCGGGCACGGTCCGGCTGCGAGGACAGGGTGGGAGCGTCCTGCGTCCTCGGGTTGAGGCAGACCTCATACTGGTCCGCGGTACCGGGCTCGTCCAGCAGATGGGACGACGAGCTGGTAGGCCGGCGTACTCACCCGGCCGTCGCGGCCACCTGCGCTGTGACGACGACCTTGCCGCGGGCGCGGCCTTCCTCCTGATAGCGGATGGCTTCGGGGGTCTCGGCCAGCAGATACGTCCGGTCGATGACAGGTGTCACCTTCCCGGATTCGATGAGATCCGTGAGAACGGTCAGGTTCTGCGCGCTCGGCGTGACGACGAGCGGGCGCAGCCTCTGGCGCACGAACGGTGACACGCCGAGCGCCTTGACGATGAGACCCACCGGCCCGAACCAACGACCTCCGCCTCCGCTGGAGAGTACGAGCGTCCCCTCCGGGGCGAGTACGCGTCTGCAGTCCGACAACGAGCGGTTTCCCACCAGATCGAGGATGAGATCGTAACGCCGGGGGCGCTGGGTGAAGTCCTCTCGTGTGTAGTCGACCACCTCGTCCGCGCCGATGGATCGCACCAGGTCCACGTTCCTCGCGCTGCACACGCCGGTCACGTTCGCGCCGAACGCCTTGGCCAGTTGTACGGCGAAGGTGCCCACACCCCCTGAGGCGCCATTGATCAGGACGCGCTGTCCTGCCTCGATCCGCCCTGTCTCGCGCAGTCCCTGGAGGGCGGTTGCCGCTGCCTCGGGAACGGCTGCGGCCTGCTCAAAGGTGAGATTCGCCGGCATCGGCGCCAGCGCGCTCCCGCGGGCACACGTGTACTCGGCGAAGGAGCCGGCGCCCTGGCCGAACACCGCGTCACCCCGTCGGAACCGGGTCACGTTCTTTCCGACCGCCTCGACGCGCCCGGCCACGTCGATCCCCCGAACCCTGTTCCTCGGCCCCAGCGGCCCGAACCCCACCCCGAACCCCACCAGGCGCACGATGTACGCCTGGCCTCTCATGAAGTGCCAGTCAGCCGGGTTGACGCTCGCCGCGTGGACGCGGACCAGGACATCGTCGTCCCCGACGACCGGGGTGTCGATGTCCTTGAGTTCGAGGACGTCGGGTGGGCCGTACGCGTCCTGCACGATTGCCTTCACGGTGTCTCGCCTTCGCCGAGCGGGTACTGGAACGCGCCATCGGGCGGAGCACCGAGCGCTGGAGGCGGGGCACGCCCAACGCTTTCGCGAGCCTGTCCGGCTCCGCCATACGAGCTTCCATGTCAAGTTTGTTTGACATGCAGACCGTAGGGCAGAGCCCACCCGATGTAAAGTTTTTTTGACCTCCCAGCCGAAACGTCCGTACCGAGCGGCACCGACAGGCGGGCGCGGGGCTACGCGTTCGGCCGCCTGGTCCTGGGTATCGAACCCCAGGCGGTGACCGTCACCGACAGCCGGGAGGGTCACTTCGCCCAACGGCGGCTGATCGCGCGGTCGGCGAGAACTTGGGCAGGCGGGGTACGGCCATCGGACCGGAGACCTTGCTCAGCGCGTTGACCGGGGCCGTGCCGAAGTGTCGGACTCCGGCGGCATCTTCGGCCCGGGCGAATCCGTTCCCACACCGGACCATGTGGTGCGCATTGTGCTCGACCACACGGGGTCGACCGTCCGAACGGCAGATCAGGACCGTCGTCCTTCCGTAGGGCCGATGGGCCGACGCGGAACTCGACGCCGCGCACCCAAAAAGGCCGAGGGGGAGATCCCCCTCGGCCACTCGCCTGCCCGGCTACTTCGAGATGACCGCGCGGAGTGTTCCCGCGGTGGTCGCCTCGAACTCACCGAAGCCAGTTGTACCGTCCGCGAATTGCACGAAAGCCCGGGCCCCGGACATGTCGAGGACCCTCACCCCGGCTGACGGGGCGCCGGTGAAGTCGGGATCGATTCCGGTGAACGACACCTGCTCCCCGGCTGCGAAACCGGAGAAATTCGCGACCACGACCTCGGTGTCCACACCGGCTGTGCTCGTGAGCGTCGCGGGGCCTGCGAAGCTTCCCATACTGTCCCAGGTGACGGGGAACTTGGCCGTACGGCCGCTGATACCTACCGATTGAACCTCAGAACTACTCGCGTTGCTGAGAGTGAGGTTGATGGCGAATGAGTTCAGCGGACCAGCGAATGTGGCCACGACTTCTTCGGCCATGTGCGATCTCCTGTCCCGTCATTGCAGGGCTGCAATTCGGCCCATGCGGTTGCTCTTATGATGGGCACACTTCGGCCTCGATGGTCATAGCTGGGGACAACCCGAAGGAAGCAAAGTATTTTTGAAGGGAAATCAGCTGCGATTCACACATCCCCTCACTGCATCATTGCGCTGTTTCACCGCTTCGTCGGACGGGTATTTCCACGACAGAGCAGTCGGATAATACGAGAAAGACGAGTGACCGGGCGTTTGCAGCCACCATGAAACGGCCCCGGAGTCCTGGCTGAGACACCAGCCACAAAGGAGCGGTAGGGACGTCGCGACCGCGGTCCTCCTGGGCCGGCGCCCGCCGCCCCGACTGCGGGCCCGCGCGCAAGCAAGCCCGTCGTTCGTGTTCGCCACCATCAGCTCGCGCCGGACGTCGGCGAGCACGGCGAGCATGGCCCCCCCACACACAGGGCCGCTCGCGTCGGACTGCTCCCATTCCCAGAACGGGTGACCTTTGCCCGCCACCTCCCCGCTGACGCTGGGTCACATCGGGCGGGGCTCCCCCGCTGCCCGCCCCACACGGTCACCGATTCCGCCTCGGGCAGCAGCCCGCCGACCGATGTCACCTGCGCCGACGAGTGCCGCATCCCTGCCCGAACCGCTCTGTTACGACGCCCTCAAGAGGCCCGGCGCCGAACTCGTTGCGATCACGTCCGAACAAGACCGGGGTGACGCACGTATTGGACGTACAGCAAGCCGGAGCAGACCGGATGACGGATGAAGGACGGACGCAATGACCGCAATCATCAGAAGCGGGTGGCCTCGGCTGGGACGCAGGAGCGTCGCTCTGATCGCCTGCGGTGCACTGGCCGCAGGGGGGCTCACAACCGCCGGGGTGGCGATGCTGCAGCCGGAGACGGCGACGGCATCGAGCCACCGGGAAGCCCCCCTGATCTCGGGGCAGCCCCAGTTCGACAACACGGATGTGTACGCGTTCGTCAGCCCTGATCACCCCGACACGACGACACTGGTGGCGAACTGGCTGCCGTTCCAGGAACCGGGGGGCGGTCCGAACTTCTACACGTTCGCCAACGACGCCCGCTATGACATCCACATCGACAGCGACGGTGACGCCCAGGACGACCTGCTGTACCGGTTCACCTTCAAGGACCACCGCAAGAACGACCTCACCTTCCTCTACAACACGGGTGTGGTGGAGAGCCTGGACGACCCGGACCTCAACTTCACCCAGACCTACGACATCGAGCTGCTGAGGCTGGAGCACAACAAGGTCGTCTCGGAACACAAGGTGGCGGAGGGTCTGCCGGTCGCTCCTTCGAACGTCGGCAAGGCGTCGATGCCCGACTACCAGAAGCTGCGCGACCAGGCTGTCCGGAAGATCCCCGGCGGCCTCAAGGCGTTCGCCGGTCAGGCCGACGACCCGTTCTTCCTCGATCTGCGGGTGTTCGACCTGCTGTACGGCGGTGACCTGTCGGAGGTCGGCAACGACACGCTGGGCGGCTACAACGTCAACACCATCGCCCTGCAGGTGCCCAACTCGTACATCCGTCAGTCGCACAAGCAGCCCGTCGTCGGCATCTACTCGACGACGGCGCGCAAGAACGCCTACGGCGACTGGACCCAGGTGTCGCGGCTCGGCATGCCGCTGGTCAACGAAGTGGTCAACCCGGTCAAGGACAAGGACAAGTTCAACGCTTCCTCGCCCGCGAACGACGGTGACTTCCTGAAGAACGTGACCGAACCGGAGCTGCCGAAACTCATCGACTCGATCTACAAGATCAAGGCTCCGGCGGAACCGCGGAACGACCTCGTCTCGGTGTTCCTGACCGGTGTCGAGGAGCTCAACCAGCCTCCGGGGGTGACGGCCTCGGAGATGCTGCGGCTCAACACCTCCATCAAACCCACCTCGAAGCCGAAGCGGCTGGGTGTCCTGGACGGCGACAACGCGGGCTTCCCCAACGGGCGGCGGCTGACGGACGACGTGCTCGACATCGCGTTGCAGGTGGTCGAGGGCGAACTCGTCGGCTCCAAGAACGACTTGGGTGACGCGGTCGACGCCAACGACAAGGAGTTCGGCACGACCTTCCCGTACGTCGCCCTGCCCGCCGCCGGCTCCGACACCAGGGCAGCCGCGAACTCGACCAAGAAGAACGCCACGGGGCTGACGGGAGGAGCGTCCTCGCTCACCGGGTCGTGGGACGACAACACGGTGATGTACGCCTCGGCGGCCGCAGGTGTGCTGCTGGCCGGCCTCGGCATGGTCTGGCTGCGTTCCCGCCGCCGTACCGCACGCCGCTCCTGGATGGGCTGACCTCCGCGGACGTCCCCCACTCCTGACCGGCCCGGCGGCGCCCTCCGCTCCCCCCTGCGGCGCCGCCGGGCCACCCCACCGAGAAGACCGAGAAAGGCGAGATCGATGCCCGTACGGAAGCCCCGGTTCGCGCGAGGACCTGAGCGAGGGCCTGGGCCGCGCCGGCGGATCGCAGTGGCTGTGGCCCTGGCCGTGGGGCTCACCGCCACCTCGGTGGCCATCGGCGCGGAAGGAGACTCCGAGCGGCCGGGGCGGGCAGCGCCCGTGCTCGCGGCGGATGTGCCCGTCGAGCGGCTGACGTCGGGGGGCCTGGCACAGGGCATCGAGGGCTTGCAGAAGCACCTCAAGGCGCAGCCCAAGGACGCCATCGGGTGGGCGACACTGGGCGCAGCGTATGTCGAGCAGGCGCGGACCAGCGGCGACCCGACACGGTATCCGCAGGCGGAGAAGTCGTTCGAACGGTCACTGAAGCTGCGACCGGCCGACGAGAACGACGCGGCGCTCGCGGGGCGGGCGGCGCTGGCCGCCGCCCGGCACGACTTCGGGACGGCGCTGGTCCAGGCGGACCGGGCACTGCGGGTGAACCCGTACAGCGAGCGGGCACTGGCCAGCCGGGTCGACGCGCTTGTCGAACTCGGCCGCTACGACGAGGCGCAGCGGGCGGTGCGGCTCGCCGACCGGCGGCGCCCCGGCATCCCGGTCTTCACCCGATACGCGTATGTCCTGGAGCTGCGCGGCGACACGAAGGGGGCGCGCCGGGTTCTGCTGCGGGCGCTGGACTCCGCGTCCACCACCGCGGATGTGGCATACGTCGCCACCGCGCTGGGCCAACTGGCCTGGAGTCAGGGACAGTACAAGACGGCGCTGGACCACTATGCGACCGCGCTGCGCGCCGATCCGGAGTATCTGCCGGCGCTGGAGGGGCGGGGGCGTACCCATGCCGCGCAAGGCAGTACCAAGCGTGCGCTGGCCGACCTCGAAGAGGTCGTACGCCGTTACCCGCTGCCGGGCCAGCTCGCCGCACTCGGCGAACTGCGCGAGGCGGACGGGCAGCGCAAACAAGCAAAGGAGCAGTACGCACTGGTCGGCACGTGGACGCGGCTGGCCCGCGCCAACGGCGTCACCACGGACCTGGAGTCGGCCCTCATCGAGGCCGACCACGGCGACGTCCGCGAGGCGTTGAGGTCGGCGCGCGCCGAATGGGCCCGTCGCCGGAGCGTCCACACGGCGGACGCGCTCGCCTGGGCACTCCATGCGAACGGCAAGGACCGGGAGGCACTTCCGTACGCGAAGAAGGCGACGGCCGACGCACCCGGGTATCGCAACGCGTCGTTCCTCTTCCACCGGGGCATGATCGAGCGCGCGCTGGGCGACGACGGGGCCGCGCGCCGCGATCTGCGCGCCGCGCTCGAACTGAACCCGGGCTTCTCGCCCACAGGGGTACGCGAGGCCAAGTCCGCGCTGGCCGAGCCGTCCGGGCGTCGGGGGGAATCATGAATCGGCGTACCGCCGCCGGCGCGCTCGCCACGCTGGTGGCGGGCGCGGCTCTGGCCCTGCTCCCCGCCCAGGCGGCGCAAGCACATCCACTCGGGAACTTCACCGTGAACCAGTACGACGGTCTTGTCGCGGCGCCTGGGCAGCTGCGCGTGGACCATGTGGAGGACCTGGCGGAGATCCCGACCGCACAGGAACAGCCCCGCATCGACACCGACGGGAACGACCGGCTGACGCCGTCCGAACTGTCGGCGTGGGCTCGTGGGCGGTGCGACGCCGCGGCTCGGGACGCCCGGCTCACGGTCGGCGGCGATGACGCGTCTTCGGTCTCGGCGGGGAGCGCAAAGGCGCAGGTACGTCCCGGGCAGGCCGGGTTGCAGACGCTGCGCGTGACCTGTGCGCTGACGGCGCCGCTGCCGCGAGGCGAGCGGCTCCAGGTCTCGTACCACCCGGCGGATGCCGCGACAGGTGCGGGATGGCGGGAGATCACCGCGCGGGGCGATCGGATGACGCTCTCGGGGTCGGACGTGCCACGGGACTCCACCTCCCGTCGGCTGACCGCGTACCCCGACGATCTGCTCTCCTCGCCGCCCGACCGCCGCTCGGCCGACTTCACGATCCGTCCGGGCGGGCCGACCCTCAACGGGAGTGAGGACGAGACAAGTGGTTCCCCGGCGGCGGGCGTACTGCCGCGGGGCGCGGACCGCTGGGCGCAGGCGCTGACCGGGCTGGTGGCCCGGCACGAACTGACCGTCGGCTTCGGCGCGCTCGCGCTCGGCGCGTCCCTGCTGCTGGGCGCCATGCATGCGCTGGCGCCCGGCCACGGCAAGACCATGATGGCCGCCGCGGCGACGGCAGGCGGCCGCAGTTCACTGCGCGACGTACTCGCCCTCGGGGCTTCGGTGACCATGAGCCACACCATGGGCGTCTTCGCCCTGGGCGGCTTGATCACCGCGGGGTCCGCCGCGGCGCCCACTGTTGTGTCCTGGCTGGCCGTGGCGAGCGGGACCCTGGTGGCCTTCGCGGGGGCGCTGCTGCTGCGCAGGGCGTGGCGACGGCGTCACGCCCTCCATGGGCACAGCCACGGGCACGGGCATGACCACGCGCATGGGCACGGGCATGGGCACGGCCCGGATCACGCGCACGGGCATGACCAGGGACACGACCACGGGCACGGGCATGACCACGGGCATGCGCACGGCGTCGGTGAGGAGCCTTCGCGCGCCGAGGAGCGGGTGCCCGTTCTCGCTGCCGCTCACGGGCACGAGCACGGGGCTGAACATCCGCCCCCTGCCCGCACGCCCGCGGACCCCGGCCACGAGCACAGCCACAGCCACAGCCACAGCCCTCCCGCCCCCGGCCTGCGGGGGGTCGTCCTCCTCGGCCTCGCCGGCGGACTCGTCCCGAGTCCGTCCGCAGTCGTCGTCCTGGTCGGCGCGGCGGCACTCGGCCAGGCATGGTTCGGGTTTCTGCTGGTGCTGGCGTACGGGGCCGGGCTGGCGCTCACCCTGGCGGGGGCGGGGTTCGCGGTGGTGCGGCTGCGGGAGACCACGACGCGCAGGCTGGCGCTGCGGCCTCGGGGCCGGTTCGTTGCACTGGCTCGTCGGGCGGCCCCGCTCGGATCGGCCGCTGTCGTCTTCATGCTCGGGTGCGGACTCCTGCTCAGGGGGGCAGCGGCCGCGCTGAGTTGAGCCGGGCGTCCAGAGGGAGCGGCATTCTGTGCGCCGATGCGGTCCTCACCGGTGCGGTGCCGGGAAGCTGCTGGTGGCGAGCACGGAGCCGTCGGCAGCGAGCAGATGGACCGCGGTGATGGGGGCGGTACCCGCCGGATAGGGGCTTCCCCAGTGGGCGTAGCCCTTGGAGACGCGGAAGGTGCCGACCGTGGCGGTCGAGCCGTCGGCGCGCTCGATCTGACACCGGACTGTGCCGCTGATCCTCTCCTCGACGGCATCGGCATCCAGAGCGACGTACAGCCAGGGCGACGCCCCGGTGTGGGCGAATGCCTCCCCGACGGACCGGCCCGCCGAGGTGAGCGTGCCGGTGAGCAGTGAGGTGCCGGTGTTCGGGACGGAGGTACCCGAAGCGGTGGGCGCCTGGGAATCCTGCAGACGTCCGACCGCCCATCCGCCCAGGGCGAGGGCGAAGGCCGCCACGACGGCTGCCATGGCGAGCACGGCGCGACGCAGCAGCCTGCGATGGCGGCTGCGCCGGGACGGCAGTCCGATGCGCTCCAGCACTCGCCCCTCGAACCCCACGGGCGGTTCGCAGCCCGGGACGAGGTCCACCAGTCCGTCGACCGTGCGCGCCAGTTCACGGACGTGTTCGCGGCAGGCGGAGCAGTGCTGGAGGTGGGCGACCGCTGCGGCCCGCTCGCGGGCGGGCAGGACGCCGAGTGCCAGTTCCGCACCGTTCTCCCGCAGCTCGTGGCAGGTGTAGGGGCCGACGTCGTTCATGAGCTGTCCTCCCTGTCCGACAAGGAGACTCGAAGCCTGCCGACGGCCGTCCTGATCCTGGTCTTGGCGGTCCCGAGCGGCACCTTTTCGACGTCGGCGATCTGCTGGGCGGTCATCCCGTAGATACCGGCCATCACCACGGCGCGTGCCTGGCCGGGTGGAAGTTCGGCGATGGCGCTGCGCACTTCCGCCGAGGTCTCGTCCGCGATCGCCTGCCGTTCCGGTGTCTGGGTGACGGCGTCCAGCAACGGCGCCAGGTCGCCGGGATCGACCGGAAAGGCCCTGCGGGACCGTACGGCGTCGATCGCCAGATTGTGCGCTATGGCCGTCAGCCAGGTGCGGACGGATCCGCGGCGCGAGTCGTAGACCTGGGCGTGCCGCCAGGCTCGTTCGAAGGTCTGCTGGGCGACGTCCTCGGCGAGCTGCGCGTCGCCGGTCACCGTGATGGCGACCCCGAAGACCTTCTGCTGGAATCGGCGGACGAACGCCACGGCGATCTCGGGATCGTCGGTCGTCAGGCCTGCGAGCAGGGCGTCGTCGGCCATCTGCTCCAAGGAAAGGCCCATCTGATGCATACCTCCACTACGTAACACCGTCCTGGAGGGATTGCCTGCCGCGTCGGGCGGCCGAAGGCGGTGCGCCATGGCACCGCAGCCCGGGCGGACAGGCGTCGAGAGCGGCGGCGAGTTCGGGGATCGTGGGCCGGGCGGCCGGATCGGGCCGGAGGCAGCCGTCGATGGCCGCGGCGAGGTCGCGCGGCAGGCGTCGGCGGGAGGCTATCGGCGGGGCCGTTCCCTCGAGCTGGGGATACCAGTCGTTCCGGCCGTCCGGTTCGACGCTGCCCCCGGTCCCGTCCACGCGCCCGTGCAGGGTCCCATCATCGGTCTCGTCATCGGGTTCGCCGCTGTCGAACGGCGTATCGCCCGTGGCGACCTCGTACAAGGTGACGCCGATGCCCCACACGTCGGCGGCGGCCGACAGCGGCCCGCCGTGTGCCTGCTCGGGAGCGAGATAGCAGAAGGTGCCCACGCCGGGCGGGGCGATGCCGGGCGGACGCGCGACGCTGAGGTCGAGCACTTTGGCGTGCCCGCGGTCGACGACGACGTTGGACGGCTTGAGGTCCAGGTGCAGCAGGCCCTGCCGATGGAGGTAGTGGATCGCGGAACACAGGTGCACACCGAGGAGGGCCACGTCCTCGGCGGCCGGCCGGCGCCGCAACCTGTGGATGAGGTGGGACAGCGTTTCGCCGGTCAGCGTCTCCATGACGACGAGCGGCTCGGGCGACTCGAAGATCTCGTAGGCACGTACCAGGTGCGGATGGGTGAAGGCCCGGAGCCAGTCGCCCTCCCGCAGCAGCCGATCGCGCAGCCGCTCCTCGTGACGGCGGTCGGGGCGCACCACTTTCACCACGCATCGGCAGCCCCGTTCCTCGCTCCAGCTGTCGTAGAGGTCGAGCCATCCGGTCCGGGTGAGGTGCGCCAGCACCTCGTAGCCCGGCGCGGGCCTCGTTCCGGGCGCCAGGGGCGGCGGAGCGGGTCGTGCTGTGGCGTGGCTCATGAGAGCCCCCTCGGTCATGGGAGCACTGTGCCCGCGGGTCGGGAGAGGGCGGGTACGGTGCCGGTCGCTGCGTTCAGCCGGTGAAGCCGGGCGTAGGTCCCGCCGCGTACGAGCAGGTCCTCGTGCGTGCCGTGCTCGACGACCCGGCCATGGTCCAGCACCACGATCCATGTCGCGTCGCGGACCGTGAGCAGATTGTGGGAGATGACGAGGGTGGTCCGCCCGGCCATCAGCCGGCGCAGGGGCTCCATGATCCGCCAACCCGACTGGGCGTCCAGGCCCGTGGTCGGCTCGTCGAGGAGCAGTACGGGTGCGTCCCTGATCATCGCGCGGGCGATCGCGAGGCGTTGGCGCTGCCCGCCGGAGAGCATCCGGCCGCGCTGGCCCACCAGGGTGTCGTAACCCTCCGGAAGGAGCCGGATGAAGTCGTGCGCGTCGGCGGCGCGGGCCGCTGCGACGATGTCCGCCTCTGTCGCGTCCGGGCGGCCGTAGGCGATGTTCTCGCGCACGGTGCCGTGAAAGACGAGGGTCTCCTGCAGTACCACCGCGACGTTCTCGCGCAGTTCGGACAGCTGGAGGTCCTTCAGATCGGTGCCGTCGAGGCGGACCGCCCCCTGCTCCGGGTCGTAGAAGCGCAGTTGCAGCTTCGCCACCGTGGACTTGCCGGCACCGCTCGCCCCGACCACCGCCAGCGTCCAGCCGGGCTCCACTCGGAACGACACATCGGACAGTGCCCACCGCGACGTGCCGGGATAGCGGAAGGAAACCCCGTCGAACTCCACGTCCCCGCGGGCACGCCCGATCCGCCGGGCGTCGGCGGCTTCGGCGACCTGGGGGCGCTGGTCGAGCAACTCGATGATCCGCTCGGCGGAGGCCGACGCCGCGTAGAAGGTGTTGGTGAGGTGGGACAGGTCGCGGATGGGGCTGTAGAGCTTGCTCAGCAGCGCGAGGAAGACCAGCAGCCCGCCCAGCGTGAGCTGTCCCTGCGCCAGCTTCCAGGTGCCCAGCGCCATCACGGCCAGCGCCCCGGTCAACTCGATGATCTCGACGATCGGCCCGTAGACGGCGCGGATCCGCGCCGATGCCATCGCGGCGCGGAACCTGCCCACGTTCTCGCGCTCGAAGCGGTTCTCCTCCCACTCCTGACGGTTGTACGCCTGGACCAGAGCAACGTTGCCGAGCGACTCCTCGGCGATCGCGCTGATCGAGCCGCTGCGCCGTCTGCGTTCCCGTGACGCCGCCCTGATCAGCCGGGAGAAACGCCGGGCCGAGCACCAGAACAGCGGCACGATGACGAGTGCGAGGAGAGTCAGATCCCACCTCAGGTAGAACAGCAGGCCGAGGAAGACGCCCAGGCGGATGACGTGATAGAGGCCGTTCGCCACTCCTGAGAGGAGGAACGTCTCGACCGCGTCGACGTCGCCGGTGACACGGGACAGCACGTCCCCCAGGCGCCGCCGCTCGAAGAACCCGAGCGAGAGTGACTGGACATGCCGGAACACATCCGACCGCAGGGCCAGCAGGAACCGCTCGCTGACCCAGGTGGACAGCACGTCGTCGGCGAATCCCAGGATGCCGGAGCTGACGATGAGGCCTACGTACGCAAGGGCGATCCAGAGGAAGGGGCCCAGATCGCGCGGGACGAGGACGTCGTCCACCACGATCTTGAAGAGCCAGATCTCGGCCGCGTCGATGACGGGTCCGATCACGCTGAAGCCGAGCAGGGGAACGAGCCAGCGCCGGCCACCGCGTGTATAGGGCCAGAAGCGCCGGAACACCTCACGCGGGGCGACCGGAGGGGCGGCGGCGACGACGGCATCGGGGTCATCGGCCACCGACAGCAGCCGACGCAGGACATGCCGCGAGACACGCGCCATGGCACGCGTTCCTCATGGATCACGGGTTGAGCGGGACGGGAGCCCTGGCTCCGGGCCCGCTCAGCCTTTGTCTGCGGTCACTTGTGACCATGGGTGGTGGTACGGCGACGACGACGGCGCTTGCCGGTGCTGTCGGAGTCGGAGCGGTTCGACGTCCTGTCCTTCTTGCGGCGACGGTCCTTCGCGGGACTGAGATGGCTGAAGATCATGAGCTTCCCTCCTGCAACGTGCCTCCAGACCAGATACGTATCGGAGCGGCCGTTGGATGGCGCTCCGGGGAAATTTCTTGCGCTCCTCGTATCCGCAGGCCCGGACGGTTGTCGGCGGGCAGTGCGGCTTCCGGTGGGGGGACCGCCGGCAGGGGAGGGACCACATGGAGCTCCGGAGCGACCGCAGGGCGCAGATGGAAGCTGTCCCGCCGCACCGTCGGCGCAGGGAGGCGTCATACCTCCAGCGGGTCCGCCCGGAGGATGGCCTCCTGTGCGAGGCGCAGCGGTCGGCCGGGCTCGATTCCGAGCTCCTCCCTGATGATCTGCCGGACCCTGCGGTACACGCCCAGGGCATCGCTCTGCCGCCCCACGCGGTACAGAGCGACCATCAGCTGACGGTGGAAGGGCTCCCGCAGCGGATGCTGGACCACCAGGCCCTTGAGTTCCTCGATCACGGCGTAGTGCCGGCCGAGAGCCAGGGCCGATTCGATATTCAGCTCGATGCAGTTGAGCCGCTTTTCCTCCTCGACGGCCGCGAACGAGTTGATCTCCAGGGATCCTGGAATACCGTCCAGGACAGGCCCCCGCCAAACGGCGAGGGCCTGTTCGAGGTGCTCCGCTGCGGCCGGATGGTCAGCCGCGAAGTAATGGGCTCTGCCGCTTTCGTAGAGTTCGTCGAACATCCGGACATCGAGCTGCGCCCTACCGATATTGAGAATATAACCGGGTGACACAGTGATGATCGGCGAGGCCATTCCGGGTTCACTGAGAAGTTTCCGCAATTGCGACACGTAGACGCGCAGGCTCGCGGTCGCGGACCGCGGTGGCTGCTGCTCCCACAACTCCGCGACCAGTTTGTCTCCCGGTACGGTCTCCCCCGCCCGGATGGTCAGGAGAGCAAGCAGCTTCGCGATCTTCGGTGACGCCGGCGTCAGGTCGACATCGCCACGGGTCACCCTCAGCCTGCCGAGCACTTCATAGCGCAGCGGCCGGCCGTTTTGCGCAGAGTGCAGGGACACGTAAACCCCCTGAATGCGTGTCACGCATTCGATAGTTCGGAATCCCCCGTCTACTCCCTGATGTCGCATGGAGTACACGCTTGCCGATAGAGAGCCTAGCGCGACGGTCGTTACGTGGTCATTAAGAGGAAGATAACAGCCGAGATGCGGCCCGAATGTCTCATTTCGGCCATCGCGTCGGCTGGAATTCAATTGTTGAGGCGGTGGTGTGTCGGAGCGGGAGAGGCGGCCCGCTGGGGAATCCCCTTCGCGGGCCGCCTCTCGTCCTGTCAGGTGTGTCGGTCAGGATGCGGGCACCCGGTCGGGGCGAGCGTCTCGGCCAGCCAGGAGAAGAGCCGGTCGTGGTAGAGAGTCATGGCTCCCGAGTGGCAGTGGGCGCCCCCGCCCTCGTCCGCGGTGAAGACATGCAGCGTCTTGGCGCTGTTGAGCCCCGTGTGCACCTTCTTCGCGTGTTCAAGGCCGGAGAAGAACATGTCCTCCTCGGCGTCGAGTACGAGCACGGGGCAGCGCACTTGTCCCACCACCTCCGAGAGGTTGAAGGCGGGCATGCGGCGGAGCAGTTCGGCGGGGGTCTCGGCGCCGAACGTCCACAGTGCCTGCCGCAGCAGCCAGCGGGTGAACGTCTGCCGCGCCGCGATCCCGTACATCACGGGATTGGCGAACTCGTCGCAGCCCTGCTCGACCCACTCCAGCACGAACGGAGGCAACGCCACGACATCACCGAGCTGCCAGACCGCGTCGTGGGCCACGCAGCCCGCCAGCCGGTGCTCGAACGCCGCGGCACGAACGGCCAGCAGGCCACCGAGGCTGGTGCCGATCAGCGCCAGACGCTCGGCATCCACCCCGGGCTGAGCCAGCGCGAAGTCCACCGCGGGTGCGACGACCTTCTCCCAGTCGGGCCTGAAGGTGAGGCCTTGTTCGCGCAGCACCGAGCCCTGCCCCGGCCCTTCGAAGCAGAGACAGTGGTAGCCGCGTGCCACCGCCGCGGCCGCGACGAAGAAGTAACCCTCTTCGAGGGTGGAGTCGATCCCGCCGTGGTGAATGATGGTGGGCCGTGGGCCGGCGGAGTCGTCCGCCCGGTAGAAGTGGCCCGGCAGCCATCCGTCCTCGTACGGGATACGGACGAACTGCGGTGCGCGTTCCATCAGTTCGGCGGCCGACGCGAACGTGTCCTTGGACAGCCCCATCAGCCGGCCGGCCTCCAGGTCGTGGGCGGGGTCGTCGCGCAGGAAGAACTCGGCCGTCCGGTAGTAGTTGTGCGCGCGCAGCAGCGCGGCACGGGCGTCGACGGTCCGCTTCTCCCCGAGTGCCGCCGTGCCCAGCCGGTGCACCCGCTCGGCCAGGGAGGTCCACTCGCGCCGCCAGGCGTCCGTGTCACCGTCCGGGATACGCGAGGCGACGGCGATGACCTCGCCGAGCTGTGCACCGCCGAGGTCGGCGTAACCGGCGGCGCGCAGTGCTTCGTAGTCGAATGCTGGGTCGTCGAAGAGGAATTTCATGGCTGCGGCTCCTGGGTCGAGTGAAGTGCTCCAAAGCCCGGTCGGGCGGGTGTCGTGGCTGACCTGTGCGTGCGCGTGCGGAGGGTGGCGCCGGTCCTGGATACGGGTAGGGGGGCGGGAGGGTCTAACGGGGTTGCGCGTGAGTCCTCGTCCCGTTGAGGAAGGTGTCGACGATCGACTCGGCGAACGCGGCGGACTCCACCGGGCGCTGACGGAGAATCAGCCGGGACAGCATGGGACCGGTGAGCAGTTCGACGGCCTGGTCCACATCCAGGCCCGGACGCAGCTCGCCGCTGTCCACGCCCGCGCGCAGCGCCCGGCGGAGCGCATCTCCCCGCGCGGCTACCACCGATTCCTCGAACCGCTCCACCAGCTGCGGGCGGCGCACCGCGTCGCCGAGCAGTCCGCCGAGCAGACGGTGCAGATCGGTGTCCTGCCCCCGGTGCCGGATCTGGTCGACGAGGCTCACCAGTTTGTCCCGCAAGGGAAGTCCGTCCAGAGGCGGGAGGGGAAGGTCGAGGCTGCCCAGCGCAGCGAGTACCAGTTCCTCCTTGTTGCGCCAGCGGCGGTAGATGGTGGCACGGGCGACCGCTGCCCGCTGCGCCACCATGTCCATGGACAGGGCGCTGAAGCTGCACCCTTCGCCGAGCAGGCCGAGCGTGCTCTCCAGGATCGCCCGGTCCGCGGCAGGATCACGCCGGCGGCCGCCCCGGGCTGTGCGCACCGGAGCGCCGTCGGGCCTGCGCCTGTCCCCGGACGCGGGTAGCCCTTCGGGTATGCCGTTCTCGGCCTCCGGCTGGACATGTGCCGGCATTCAGACCTCCGTGGTGTGGTCGGTTCTTTCCGCTGCCCGGATGTCCGGGCGTTCCGCGCTCCTGCGGGCAGGCAGAAGCAGCAGACCGAGAGGGCGCCGAGGAAGGTGACTCCAGCGGCGACCAGCGCGGTGACATGCACGGCGACCCCGAGGGCGCCGCCGATCCGGTGGAACGTGGTGCCGACGGCCGAGCCGGTACCGGCTCTCTCCCGCGGCAGGGCGGACATGACGGCGATCGTGGCCGATGGCATCACACAGGCGATGCCGACACCCAGGACGAAGAACACGGACTCGAGCAGCCACAGCTCGGTGTGCTCGTCGATGGGGCGCGCCGCCGACGGCGAGGCCGGCCGCGCCGGCCCGGATGCCGGCGGCCGGCGCCACGCTCGGTATGGATGTGTCGAGGACCACGCGCAGTACGCCCAGCGCCCACCAACGGCGAGGGGCGGGGGCGGGGATCTGCTCGGCGGCGATACGGAGCCGGGGCTTCGTCGTCACGGTTTCCGCTCCTCGCGAGAAGAGGGTGCTGCGTGAACTTCCTTCAGTTGCCGTACGTTTCGACGCTAGGTCCGGCTGTCCATCGAGTCAATGCCGTATCGAAACAAGGTTGACTCGTATCAAGCCATCATGGACCGGATCCCGGTCCGACCGCCGCGGCGACAACGAAGTGCCGTGCGACGACGCCACTTTGGAAGTGCCAGTCCGGTGCCGCCGAACAGCGCCAGACAGTGGTGTCCCGGCCGACCCGGCGTGGCTGAAAATGCACACTCGGGAAGTCCAGCCCCAGCCCGACGCCCAGGGCCTTCGCGTACGCCTCTTTGAGCGTCCACAGCCGTACGAGCATGCGATTGCGCTCCGCGTACGGGAGCAGCCGCAGCGCGGCGAGCTCCCGCGTGTGGCAGACCTTTTCCGGCAGCCCCGGCGTGAGCAGCGACCGGTCCTCCTCCTCCACATCCACGCCTATCCGGAACCCTCTGGCCACGCCGACCAGCAGGAGGCCGGCCGTGTGGCTGATGGCTCCGTCGAAGCCCGCCGGTTCACGTACGCCGGGGCGTCCGCGTGCGTCCCGCTCCAGCACCACGCCCGCCGGGTCGGCGCCACCCGCGGCGGCGACCGCTTGGCGCAACAGCAGCCGGGAGCCGAACAGCCTTGCCCGTGACCTGGGTTCACGCGTCGCCTGATACCTCGACCAGTCCGCACCGAGGAGTTCGCGCGCGGACGCGCACGGAGCGGACGCCCAGTCGGCCAGTCGGCCGTGACACACCGCGTACCCGTGGCGCCGCACGTTCTCGCGGACGGCGTCCCAGTCCCCGGAATCGGGGAGGAGGGGTCCGGCACAGAAGGGCACTCCTGGTTCCACCACCACCGCCCCCGTCTTCCTCTGTGATCCGGCTCCCTGCCGCCGCGGTCCGATCGTCTGCCGCGCCGCACCAGAGCGGCACCGCGTGCCACCACGCGGCGTGCACAAGCATGCACTCCCTGTTTTAGCGCCTTCAGGCAATGCCGTCCGGCAAACGCCGGACCTGCGACGTGCACATCAAGCGCGCCTTTACGCCTCCTTTTCACCACCCTCCAACGATGGAGGAACCGAATGGCACTTGGTGCCGCTCCGTCCGGTATCCCGTACCGGCGGAGCGATGGCCAGCGAGCGACAGGGGAAGAGATGAGCAGGAGCCTGACCGACGCCGTACGCGCCGGCGTGGAACACCATCCCGAGCGCTCCGCGTTCGTGTACCTGCACGAGGACGGCCGGGCGATGCGGCCCGAGCGGCTCACCTACAAGGAACTGGACCGCCGGGCCCGCCTGGTGGCCGCCCGGCTGCGCGAGGCGTCCAAGGGCGACGACTCACGTCCGGTACTGCTGCTCTACCCGCCCACGCTGGACTTCGTCACCGCGTTCCTGGGCTGCTTCTACGCAGGGCGCACGGCCATCCCCGCTCCGCTCCCCGACGAGCCGGGTGAGCGGCTCGCCCGAGTGAGAGGCATCCTGCGGGATGCCTCGGCGGGCGCGGTGCTGACGCTTCCCGAGCACCGGCAGGCCCTGGCCGCCTGGCTGGCCGCGTCCGGGGAGCAGGGGGTCGTATGCCTCGCGGCCGGCGGAGACGACGCCACCGAGCCCGACGCCTGGTTCCCGCCGCGGGTACGGGAGGAGGACGTGGCCTTCCTGCAGTACAGCTCGGGATCCACCAGCGAGCCCAAGGGGGTCATGGTCACGCACGGCAATCTGGCCGCCAATCAGGAGGCCATCCAGCGGACCATGGGCACTCCGAAGGGCGTCGTCACCGGCAGCTGGCTGCCGCTCTACCACGACATGGGCCTCATCGGGATGACCCTGCATCCCCTGTGGATGGGCGGCACGAGCGTACAGATGTCACCCATCTCGTTCATCAAGCAGCCGCACCGCTGGCTGCGCATGATGCACGACTACCGGGTCGAGGGCACCGCCTCGCCCAACTTCGGCTACGAGCTGTGCACCCGCCGGGTCACCGAGGAACAGTCCGCCGGGCTCGATCTGTCGACCCTGCGCGTGGCACTCAACGGGGCCGAGCCGGTTCGCGCCGACACGATCCGCGCCTTCACCGCGCGCTTCGCCGCCAACAGACTGCGCCCCCAGGCCATGCTCCCCTGCTACGGGCTGGCCGAGAACACCCTGCTGGTCTCCGGCGGCGACACCGCCCAGCCGCACGTCGAACTGACCGTGGACGCCCACGGACTCGAGCAGGACGAGCTGCAGCCGCCCCAAGCCGGCCGGGCGACCAGGACCCTCGTCGGCTGCGGCCGTCCGGAGGGCACCGAGGTCCTGCTCGTGAATCCGATGACCCTCGACGTGCTGCCGGCAGGCCAGGTCGGCGAGATCTGGCTGCGCGGCCCCTCGGTGGCCGCCGGCTACTGGAACCGCCCCCAGGAGAGCGCCGAGTCCTTCCGGGCATCGACCGCCGACGGCAGCTCGGGGTACTTCCGCACCGGCGATCTCGGCGCCCTGCTCGGAGGGGAGTTGTACGTGACCGGGCGGATCAAGGAGATGCTCATCCACCACGGCCGCAACCTCTATCCGCAGGACATCGAGCATGCCGTGCAGGAGTCTGGGGCGGCGTTCCGCCGTGGCGGCGGCGCCGTGTTCACAGTCTCGGACGCGGAGGCCGAGGGCTCCCACGTGGTGGTGGTCCAGGAGATCCGCCCCCGCACCTACGACGAAGGCGACCTGCCGGGACTTGCAGCATCGGTGCGGGAGTTGGTGAGCCGCGAGTTCCAACTGCCCGCTGTGAACGTGGTACTGGTACGGCCCGGCGTGATCCGCAAGACCACCAGCGGCAAGACGCAGCGCACCCTCATGCGGCAGCTCTTCCTCGACGGCACCCTGCCCGTCCTGCACCAACGCCTGGAACGAACGGTCGTGGCCCTCATCGACACAGGCGCCGACGAGAAGCGCGAGTCCGCCCCGCTGGCCGCCCCCGGTCGCTGAGACCACCCGTCCCACCAAGGGAGAGGTACGCCATGCACATCGCCCCCGAAACCCGGCCCGAGACCCGCCCCGAGAATCCGGACTTCACGCTGTCCGGCATGAGCGCATCCGACCTCGAGCAGTGGCTCACCGACCGCGTGGCCTTCCATCTGCAGCGGCTGGCCGACGAGATCGACCCGACCACACCGCTCGCCGACTACGGCATCGACTCGGTCGCGGCGATCGGCATCTGCGGCGAGATCGAGGAGCGTCATCGGCTGCCGGTCTCCGCGACGATCGCCTACGACTTCCCCACGGTCCGTGCGATCAGCGCACATCTGGCCGAACGCCTCGCCGACGCCGAGAGCAACGGCAACGGCAACGGCAACGGCGGAGGGTTGTCATGACTGGGCCCGAACCGGTCGCGGTCGTCGGCCTCGACTGCCGCTTCCCGGGCGCCCGCGACCCCAAGGAGTACTGGGACCTCCTGATGGGAGGCCGCGACGGTACCCGCCGCGTCCCGAGGCAGCGCTGGGACGCCGACCGCTACCACCTGGCGCCCCCGACCGGCCCCGCAGGTACGTCCGAGGCCCGGCCGCCCGGCCGCAGCAACACCGTGCGCGGAGGCTTCATCGACGATCCGGACGCCTTCGACCCCCAGTTCTTCGGGATCTCACCACGCGAGGCAGGCGCCATGGACCCGCAGCAGCGGCTGCTGCTGCAGTGCGCCTGGCGCGCCATCGAGGACGCGACGGTCGCCCCGGAGGACCTGGCGGGCACCGCGACCGGAGTGTTCGTCGGAGTCATGGCGAACGAGTGGGCGTATCTGCAGTTGTCGGACTACGACAGGATCACCGCCCGCTACGGCTCCGGCAACGGCTACTTCATGGGCGCCAACCGGGTCTCCTACCACCTTGATCTCAAGGGCCCGAGCCTGGCGGTGGACACGGCCTGCTCCTCGTCGCTCGTCGCCGTCCATCTCGCGGCCGGCGCACTGCGCGCGGGCGAGTGCGACTACGCCCTGGCAGCGGGCACCAACCTGATCATGACGCCCGTCATCAACATCTTCTACGCCCAGGCCGGCCTCTCGGCGCCGGACGGACGGTGCAAGCCCTTCAGCGCCTCGGCCGACGGGATCGGACGGGCCGAGGGCGTCGCGGTGCTGGTGCTGCGCCGGCTCGGCGACGCCCTGGCCGACCGCCAGCCGGTGTACGCCGTGCTCAGTGGAAGCGGCGTCAACCAGGACGGGCGCAGCAATGGGATCACCGCCCCCAACCGCTGGGCCCAGCAGCAACTCATCGAGAGCGTATGGCAGTCGGCCGGGGTCACCGCGGACGACATCCGCTACGTCGAGGCGCACGGCACCGGCACCCTGCTCGGCGACATGATGGAGGCGCAGGCGCTCGGTCACCTCGCCGACGGCCGGGGCGCCGGGAGCATCGCGTTGGGTTCGGTCAAGGGCAACTTCGGGCATGCCGAGGGAGCGGCCGGGATCGCCGGGCTGGTCAAGACCGTGCTCGCCCTGCACCACAGGACCGTGCCCCCCAGCCGCTTCGCCGACGACGAGAATCCGGAGCTCCAGCTGGCGCAGCGGCGGCTGTCGCTGCTCAAGTCCCCGCTGCGGCTTCCGTCCGGCACCGTGCACGCCGCCGTCAGCAGCTTCGGAATCGGCGGCACCAACGCGCACGCGGTCCTGTCCTCCGCACCGCGTGCGACATACCGGTCCGGCGACAGGGCGCCGGGGGTGTTCACCCTGTCCGCCCGTTCCGCGCGGCAGCTGCGCCCCAACCTGCTGGCCCAGGCCGCGGCCCTGGCCCGGCAGCCCGAGGACCGGCTGGCGCAACTGTGCTGGACCAGCAACCGGGTCAAGTCCCGGCTGCCGCACCGGGTGGCCGTCGCCGCCGCGGGTCTGCCCGAGCTGGTGGCGGGGCTGCGCGAGGCGGCGGAGCGCCCCGACGGCGACGGGCCGGCAGGCGGGCCGCGGCGGACGGTGCCCGCGGTGGCGTTCGCCTTCACCGGGCAGGGCGCACAGCACCCGCGTATGGCCGCCTCCTGGTACGCCGCCTCCCCCGTCTACGCACGGCTGTTGGACGAGATCGACAAGGTCCTCGCCGGCCACCTCGGTCTTTCGGTGCGCGACGCCGTGCTCGACGGCGACCCGGGTATCGACCGTACGGGCCTGGCCCAGCCCGCGCTGTTCGCGGTGGAGTACGCGATGGCGGGCACTCTCGTCGAGGCCGGGATCAGACCGTCGTTCGTCATGGGCCACAGTGTCGGCGAGTTCGCCGCCGCGTGCACGGCCGGAGCGCTCGACCCCGGGGACGCCGCCAGACTCATTGCGCGCCGCGGCGCCCTGATGGAGGCTCTCCCCGACGGAGGCGGCATGCTCGCCGTCCCGCTGGCCGCCGCCGGTGTGGAGGAACTGCTGGGCGAGCGTACGGAGCTGTGTGTCGCCGCGGTCAACGGCCCGGACAGCACCGTGGTCGCCGGCGATGTCGCCGAACTGGACGCGCTGAGAGCCGCGTTGGCCGACCGTGGCGTGGCCTCGCGGCCGCTGGCCGTCTCGCACGCCTTCCATTCGCCGCTGATGCGGCCCGTTGTGGAGGACTTCCGCCGTGAGGCGGACGTGCCGGTGCGCCGGCCCACAGTGCCGTTCTTCTCGACCGTCTACGGGCGCCGGCCCACGGATGACGAGCCCCTGGGCGCGGACTACTGGACGAGGCAGATCACCGCGCCGGTCCGGTTCGCCGAGGCCGCGGAAGCCATGTTCGCCGCCGGAGCCACCCACATCGTGGAGATCGGCCCGCGCGCCACCCTCACCCCGCTGCTCGCCCGCCTGAAGCCGGACACGGGCCGACCGGTGAGCTGCCACGCCGCCCACCCCGGGCACCGCGCGCCGGGGCACCGGCTGCACCAGCTGCTCGGGGAACTGTGGTGCGCCGGCCTCACCCCCGACTGGGACGTGCTGTACGAGGAGGCGGACCGGGTGCCACGCCGACTGCCGCCGTACCTCTTCGACGACACCTTCCGCGCCTGGCGCTCCGCCGACACCCCGGAACTGCCCGTGTCCCCTTCCCCCGCCACGGACGCGGCAGCCGCGGTACCGCCGACGGCGGGCCGCGGAGAATCGTGCCCGCCGACCCCTGCCGGTGAACCACCGCACCCGGTTGTCGAGGTGACGCACCGTCTGGTGTGTCAGGTCGGCGGGCACGAACCCTCCCAGGTGCACAGCCGGGCGCGCCTGCACGAGGACCTGGGCTTCGACTCGATCCAGGTGATGGAGCTCAAGACCCGTATCGAGAACGAACTGCCCCAGCTCGGCAGTCTCCCGATCGAGGACCTGCTCGCGAGCCTGGAGACCGTGGGCGACCTCACCCGCCATCTGAGCGACCGGCTGCTGACCCCGTCAGCACCGGAAGGAGCGCACTCATGACCGTCCCCACCGCACATCTGGTCTCGGTCGGTACCTGCCTGCCGGGCGAACCGGTGGACAACGCGACACTGGCCAAGCTCGTGGGCGTCGACGAACGGTGGGCCGAGATGTTCATCGGCAACACCAGCAGGTACTTCGCCGTCGACCTGGCGACCGGTCATGTCCGGCACAGCCTCGCCGACATCGCCGCGACGGCAGCGGACCGGGCCCTGATCCAAGCGGGCCTGGACGGCGGGGACATCGACTGCATCGTCATGGGCACAGCCACCCCGGACCAGCTGATGCCCGCCACCGTGAACCTGGTGGCGGACCGTCTCGGAATCGACAACGTCCCCACCTACCAGCTCCAGTCCGGCTGCGCCGGGGCCGTTCAGGCGCTCGACGTGGCCCGCACCCTGCTCCTCGCGGGGCGCTGCGCGACCGTGCTGGTGATCGGCGGCGATGTGTGCGCCAAACACCTGGAGACGGACTTCGACCCCGGCTCCCGTACATCCGCCGAACTCGTCAACTACGTGCTCTTCGGCGACGGAGCCGGGGCCGCGGTGCTCACCGCGGAGCCCCTCGGCCACGGCATCGAGATCCGCCAGGTGCTCAACCGGCTGGTGGGCCTGGGCAAGAAGCCGGGTCAGGTCATCGACTGGTTCGGACTCGGGGACCGGCACAGCGACCGGACGGTGATCTCCGAGGACTACAAGGCCATCGAAGCCGCTGTGCCGGGCCTTGCGGCCCAGATGTTCTGGGAGCTGATCGACGACCTCGGCTGGGCGGCCGATGAGGTGGACTACCTCCTCCCGCCTCAGCTGTCCGGCCGGATGAGCGACCGTATCTCCGCTCAGATGCCCGCCCCGGACGCCCTGCGCATCAACGTCGTACGCACCGTGGGCAACAACGGCAACGCCCTGCCGTTCCTGCAGCTCGCCGAGCTGACCGAGCAGTGGCAGGGCCCCGGGCGCGCCGTCGCGGTCGCCGTCGAGTCCAGCAAGTGGATCAAGTCCGGCATCGCCCTGGAGCGCAGATGACCACCACGGAACACACCACCGCACCCACGACGGCAGCCGGCACGGTCGCTCCCACGGGCCAAGGCGGCACATGGCGGGACCCGGGGGCGCTGCGCGCTCTGCGCAGCGGGTACGCCGCCGGCCGGCTGGAAGCCGAGTACGGATCGGTACGCGCCCTCCTCGCCCGCTTGCCGGAGAGCGATCTTCCCGCCGCGGGCCAGCTGCTGGCCCGTCTCGACCGCGAGGCGGTCCTCCGGCTCCATCCGGACCTGCCGGTCGTCACCGTCGCCGTCACCGGCCAGTCCACGGTCGCACCGCTCGTCGGCCCGCTCACCGCCGAACTCGCCCGGCACGGGCTGCTGCTCGACCCGGTGGTCTCCCCCTACGGCTCGTATCTGCGCGACCTGCTGGGGCCCGCGGAGCCGGGCGACGGGGCCCGGCAGCCCTTGCTGACCCTGTGCCTGCTCGACCCGCACACGGTCTTCGAGCAGGTGCCCGTGCCCTGGGGGGTCGAGGACGTCGAGGCCGCGGCCCGGGACAGGCTGGCTCTCCTCGGCAAGGCCGTCGGCGCCCACCAGGACAGCGGCCGGGGGCTCTTGGTACTCAACACCGTGCCGCTGCTGCACCACCACGCCCACCAGTTGATCGATCTGCGCTCCCGGGCCCGGCTGGGCGCGGTGTGGCGCGAGTTCAACAGCGGGCTGCTCGCCCTCGCCCAGCAGCACCCCGGGGTGATCGTCGTCGACCTCGACCCGCTGGTGAGCCTGGGCACGGCCGCGTACGAGCCACGCACCGGCCTGTACGCCAAGGCCAGGCTGGCCGAGGGGCTGCTCACCGGCTACGCGAGGGAGGTCGGCCATCTCGTCCTGGGCCGCCTGGGCAGGACCCGCAAATGCCTGGTGCTGGACCTGGACGGCACACTGTGGGGCGGCGTGCTCGGTGAGGAGGGCCCGGACGGTATCGAGCTCGGCGGCGGCTTGCGGGGGGATGCGTTCCTGGAGTTCCAGCGAGTACTCGTCCAGCTCGGCTCGCAGGGCGTGCTGCTCGCCGTGAGCAGCAAGAACGACGACGGCGCGGTGCGCGAGGTGTTGCGTGACCACCCTTCGATGCTGCTGCACGAGGACGACTTCGTCTGTGTCAACGCCAACTGGTCGGCCAAGCACGACAATCTGCGCGACATCTCCGAGCGGCTGGGCCTGGGACTCGACAGTTTCGTCTTCGTCGACGACAGCCTTTTCGAGTGCGGTCTGGTCAGGGAGCAGCTGCCCGAGGTCGCCGTGGTCCGCGTCGACCAGGAGCCGGCCCTGCACGCGTCCGCGCTGCTCGCCGACGGCTGGTTCGACCTGCCCCAGCTCACCCAGGAGGACCGCGAACGGACGGGCCGTTATCGTACGGAGGCCCGGCGGCAGGAGTTCCGCGAGGACGTCGGCTCCTACCAGGACTACCTGGACGGGCTCGGAATCGAGGTCACCGTGCGGCCGGCGGCGGCGTCGGAGACAGCGCGGGTGTCCCAACTGACCCTGCGGACGAACCAGTTCCACCTCGCGACCGAGCGCATGCAGGTTCCTCAGGTGCTTCAATGGGCCGCGCTCCCGGGCCACAGCGCACTCGTGGTGTCCGCCCGCGACCGGTTCGGCGACCACGGTCTCGTCGGTGCGGTGTTCCTGCGCCGCGACGCTGAGCAACTGCACATCCACAACTTCGTGCTGAGCTGCCGGGTCTTCTCCCGGGGCATCGAGAGCGGATGCCTGAGCGCGGTACTGGGCCATGCCCGCTCCACAGGCGCCCGCGGCGCGACGGGCCGTTATGTGCGCACGCCCAGGAACGCCGCCTTCGCCTCCCTCTACACGGACCACGGCTTCACCCCCGCCGGGCCGGACCCGGACGATCCCGACGCCGCCTTCTTCCACCACGACCTGCGCGGCCTTGCCCCCGCCCCCGCCCATCTGCGCGTGCACACCACCTTCGAGGGAGACCGGACATGACCACCGCCATCGCCGACGCCGCGGCGTTCTGCACCCTCCTGGAGGAGGAGCTCGGCCTGCACATCACGCCGCAGGACCTCGACCGCCCCCTGGACGACGTCCCCGAATGGGACTCGGTGCACCTGCTGCGCCTGGTCACCGTCGTGGAAAACCTCATGGGCCGGAGCGTCTCGGTGGCCGGACTGCTGGAAGCGGCGACCTTCCGGGAGATGTACGACGTGGTGGTCCGCTCATGACGACCGCCGCCTCGGCTCCGACGGCCTGCCTCGTCCGGGCGCCCCGCGAGGACGCCCGGCTGCGGCTGTTCTGCTTCCACCACGCGGGCGGCGGGGCCTCGTTCTTCGCCCCGTGGCCCGCCCGGGTGGCGCCCGGAATCGACGTCCTGCCGGTGCAGCTGCCCGGGCGCGAGTCACGATTCCGCGAGCCGCGCTTCCACGACGCCGGGGCCCTGATCGAGGTCCTCGAGCGCGAACTCGCCCCGTGGCTGGACCGGCCGTACGCCCTCTACGGGCACAGCATGGGCGCCTTGGTGGCCTTCGCCCTGGCGGCGGCCCGGATGCGGGGCGGGGGCCGGGCGCCGCTGATGCTGTTCGTCGGCGCCTACGCTGCCCCGCACCTCACTCCGCCGCTGCCGCCGGCCGACCGGTACACGGACGCGGAACTCGCCCGCTTCCTGGTGGACATCGGAGGGCTGAACCCGCAGTTCCTGGGCCGGGACGACTGGTTGCGGGCCCTGTTGCCGATCGTCCGGGACGATTTGCGGATCTGTGCCGGCCACCGGCGGGCGGGACTTCCCGATCCGGACGACGACACGGCGCGGCTCCCCCTCGACATCCATGCCTTCGCCGGTGAGGACGACCGGCTCGTGGACCCGGACGCCGTGCGCTCCTGGGAGCGGTACGCCCGGCGCTTCCGGATGTCCACGGTGCCGGGCGGCCACTTCTTCCCGCGCGAGCGGCCCAGGCCCTTCTTCGACGTGATCAACCGCTCGTTGGCCGGGCTCGTCGCCGAGCCGGGCGGACGACCCGGGGAACCCGGGTGATCCTGCGTGCTATCTCCTCGGCGTTCTTCTCGTACCTGGTGCGCTGGTCGTGGATGCCGGGCATGACCCACAGCGGGCGCTGTGAACCGTCCGCGAAGACGAGCCCGTCGGTGTCGGGCCGCACGCCCGTCACGGTCAGCGCGAACGGCTCGAGGTAGTCGATCTCGTTGTCGGCGGTGAGGCGGAAGGGGCGGTCGTGGCCGGGGTAGATGACATCTGCCAGATCAAGGACCCGTTCGATGCTGCGTGATGCCTGCTCGGCGTCCCAGAAGACGAGGGGGTTGCGGCGTGTTCGGGCAACGTAGGCGAAGTGCAGCGCGTCACCGGTGATCGCGCTCCGCCCCTCGTCGGTGTCCACCAGCACCCCGATGCTGCCGGGCGAATGCCCCGGCAGGCCGACGGCGGTGACGCCGGGAATGATGTCCTCCCCGTCCGCGACCTCGCGGACGGGGAGTTGTTCGAGCAGCAGTCCGGTCCACGCGGGGGTGGCCCAGTCGTTGGTGTGCGGCGTGTGGGCGTACCGCCGCTCGTCGGCGTGGATGAGGAGGGTCGCCTGCGGGAACAGATCGATGTTCTGTACGTGGTCCCAGTGGGCGTGGGTGAGCACCACGGTGTCGATGTCCGCCGCCGTCAGCCCGCGGGCGGCGAGCGCGTCCCACAGGTGGGGCCGCCGTCCGACGTGCGCGGCGTCGACGAGGATGTTCCGGCTGCGCCCCGCGGCGTCGGTTCCGCGGACCAGGAAGACTCCGCAGAAGGCGGGATAACCCTGGTCGGTGTCGATGGCGAAGCCGGGCAGGAGAATGTCGATCGTCGGCATGGAACTCCCTTGTCTCTGGCTGCTGTCGGTGGACGGTTGTCCGTTCTCAGTGCTCCTCGGCGCCGAGGGCGGCGCGGAGCCCTTCGAGGCTCTGGGGGTTCACCAGGGTGGACAGGTCACCGAGCGGATCGCCGGTGACCCAGTCGCGGATCAGTCGCCGCATCACCTTTCCGTTGCGGGTCCTCGGCAGTTCGGGCAGGGCGACCACGCGACCGGGCCGGAAAGCGTGCCCGAGCGCCTCGGCGACGCGTTCGCGGATCCGCTCGGTGTCCGCCGCGGTCAGCCGCCCGCGGGAGGGGACCACGAAGCACCAGAGGGCTTCACCCTTGACGCGGTGCGGCACTCCGACGGCCGCTGCCTCGGCCACGGCGGGGTCCCCGAGGACGGCTTCCTCGACCTCGGCGGGCCCGAGCCGCTTGCCCGCCACCTTGATGACGTCGTCCACCCGGCCGTACAGGAACCACTCGTCGCCGACACGGCAGGCGAGATCGCCGTGGGACCAACTGCCCGGCCGCCGGCTGAAGTACGTGTGCGCGAATCGCTCCGGCGCCCGCCACAGTCCACGGGTCATCCCCGGCCAGGAGCGCCGGACCACCAGCTCGCCGAGTACTCCCCCGGCGACCTCGGCACCGTCCGCGTCCACCACGGCGGCGTCGATGCCCAGGCACGGGCCGGCGAAGCTGCAGGGCGACTGCGGCACGGTGGGGGAGGACCCCAGGAGCGACCCGCCGACCTCCGTACCTCCGCTGATGTTGATCACGGGGCAGCGCCGGCCGCCGAGTTCCGCGAAGTACCAGTGCCAGGCCTCCTCGGTCCAGGGTTCTCCGGTGGAGCCGAGGATCCTCAGCCGGGAAGGGGCCGGCGGAACGGTTTCCCTGGTCATCAGCGCCCGCGACAGACTGGGTGAACTGCCGAAGACCGTGACCCGGTGGTCCTCCAGCAGCCGCCACAGCCGGGCGGGGTCCGGATGGTCGATCGCGCCTTCGTACGTCAGGAGGCAGCCGCCGGCGAGGGTGCAGCCGATGGCGACGAGCGGAAACATGATCCAGCCCGGGTCGGTGACCCAGAAGGCGACATCGTCCGGGCGGACGTCGAGGTTGTATCGGACCTCCGAGCCGACCTGCAGCGGAAAGCCGCCGTGGGTGTGGACCGCGCCCTTGGGGCGTCCGGTGGTACCGGAGGTGTGCATGAGGAGGAAGGGGGCGTTGCCGGGGAGCGAGAGGATCTCGGCGGGCTCCGCCGCGGCCAGCCGTTCCCAGGGGGTGGCCGCCGGCCGGGCCGACGGCGGACCGTCCCCCCACTCCGCCGTCGGCTCGTCCGTGGAGTCACCCTTCGAGTCGGCCGTCAACTCCGGGGTGACGACAACGAGATGGTGTACCGCGGGCACCTTGTCCGCCGCTGTACGGGCGACCGACTCCATGTCGTGGCGGGCGCCGCGCCGGGTCGTGGCGGCGACGGTGACGAGCACCGGCGCCTCGGCGTCGGCCAGCCGTACGGCAAGCGCCTCGGAGCCGAAGCCGGAGAACATGGGCACCAGTACGGCTCCGATCCGGGCGCAGGCGAAGAGCAGCACAAAGGCCTCGGGACCGGGTGGCAGATAGGCCGCCACCCTGTCCCCCACCTCCACGCCGAGGCCGCGCAGCCCGGTGGCGACCCGGGCGCTCAGCAGCGCCACCTCGCCGTAGCCGAGCCGGCCGCCGGACCCGTCCTCGCGTTCCCAGCGCAACGCGACGGCGTCACCGCGCCCCTCCCGTACGTGGCGTTCGAGGCAGGAGTCGACGAGATTCGTGCGGCCGCCCGGGAACCAGCGCGTCGCGGCGATGCCCCCGCGGTCGTCGCAGATGCGCAGCGGCGGTTCGTGCCAGACGATGCCGATGTCACGAGCGGCGTGGGCCCAGTACCACTCGGGGTCGGCGACGGAACGGCTCTGCAGCTCGCGGTATCCGTCGATGCCGTGGGCGCGGCAGAAAGCGGCGACGTTGCTGTGCTCGGTCAAATCGCGGCTCGGGGACCACACGTACTCGCCTCCCATCAAACACTCTCCGGGTTCTCGATCAGCGCGGCGATGCCCTGGCCACCTCCGATGCACAGGGCGATCACGGCGAACCGCCCTCCGCTGCGGCGCAGTTCGTGCGCGGCCTTGAGCAGCAGGATCACGCCCGTGGCGCCGATGGGGTGTCCGAGGGCGATCGCCCCGCCGTTCGGATTGACCCGGTCGGGCTCGAGCTTGAGGTCGTCCATCACGGCCAGGACCTGAGCGGCGAAAGCCTCGTTGAGTTCGATCAGCTGGACGTCGTCGAGGAGGAGGCCGGTGCGCCGCAGCAGTTTCCTGATGGCCTCGGCGGGCGCGAACCCCATGATCTCCGGTTCGAGAGCGGTGACGACCGTGTCGCGCAGCCAGCACAGGGGGACGGTTCCGTGGGCGAGATCGGCACCGCGCATCAGCACCACGGCGGCGGCACCGTCGTTGAGTCCGGCCGAGTTCCCGGCGGTGACGGTGCCGCCCTCGGCGAACGCGGGGGCGAGCGCGGCGAGTTTCTGCGGAGTCGTGCCGGGCCGCGGGTGTTCGTCATGCTCGACCGTGCCGTCCGGCGTGATCACGGGCACGATCTGATCGGCGAACCGGCCGTCCGCAAGGGCCGCGGCAGCGCGGCGCTGGCTCTCGGCGGCCCAGTGGTCCTGGCGCTCCCGGGAGATGGAGAACCGTCCCGCCACGCACTCGCCCGTCATACCCATCGGAACGTGCGCGAACGGGTCGGTGACCAGCGAGACGGTGCCGTCGATCCTGTGCTGCCCGAGGAGTTCGTCGGGGGCCCTTTCGCTGTAGTCGAGAAGCGGCTGACGTGTCATCGACTCGTTGCCGCCGGCCACCATGATCTCGGCATCGCCGAGGGCGAGTGTCTGTGCGGCGGACCAGACGGCCTGGATGCCGGATCCGCACAGCCGGTTGACGTTGTAGGCGCGCACATGGACCGGCAGTCCGGCGGCGAGGGCCGCTCGCCGGGCGTTGAACGCGTCCGGCCCCACCTGGCCCACACAGCCCAGGACCACTTCGTCGACGGCGTACGACTCGACGCGCGCACGCATGAGCGCTTCCTGGATCACCAGGGCACCGAGCCGGTGCGCGGGGACCGAACGCAACGCGCCCCGGTACCGGCCCACGGGCGTACGGGCCCCTTGGACAACGGCGATGTCGGACAGCATCAGATGTCACTCCTTCGCTGGGTGCATAGCAACAGGGCGTCCCGGTCGGGCCGGACGAGGAGCATCGAGACCACACCGCCGGTGATCAGCAGCCAGGCCGCGAGGTCGAAGGCCAGGCCGTATCCGAGCGCCTCGCTCGGCGCCGCGTCGATGATCCGGCCGGTGACGTACGGCGCGAGCAGACTGGAGAGGGCGGCGAGCGCGTACGACAGGCCGAGGGCGGCGCTGCGCCGCCCCGGCGGGCAGATGTCCGCGATGGCCGAGTTGGTCAGCGGCGTCTGCCCGTTGCCGGCGGAGAAGGCCACCACCAGTGGCAGAAGGAGGGCGACAGGCCCCACGCGGGTGGTCAGCAGCAGGCACGTTCCGGCGAGCAGGGGCAGCAGTGCGCCGAGCACCCCTTGGGCGACCCGGGCGCTGGTACCCCGGCGCAGCAGCCGCTGGGCGACGACTCCGGCCGTGAGAACGAGGACGGCCGTCGCCAGTGCGGGCAGCCCGACGATCCCGCCGATCTGCGCGTCGCTGAATCCCGCCTGTTGCTCCAGGAACAGTGGCAGCCAGGCGAATCCGAGGGCCAGGGTCCACATCACCGTGAAAGCGGAGACCGTGGCCCCGACCCAGGTTCCGGTGGTGACGATGCGCCGGAAGGGCACCTCGGCGTCGGTCGTGCCCGGGACAGCGCCGGCAAGGGCATCCCCGGCCTGAACGGCGGCGTCCACGCGTGCGGCGTACGGTCCGCTTCCGCCGAGCCGCAGCCAGACGATCACCCAGAGGATCCCGATCGCGCCCAGCAGACCGAAGGCGGCGCGCCACCCGAGGGTGTTGCTGACCAGGATGACGAGGGGGGCGGCGACAATGGTGCCGCCCGCACCGCCGGCGACCACCACGGCGGAGGGCAGCGACCGCTGCTTGCCCGGGAACCAGGTGAACGCTGTGTAGTTGGCCAGCGGATACCCCGGTCCCTCGCCCGCGCCGAGCACCACACGGGTGGCGACGAGTGCGCCGAAGCCGGCCGCGGGCAGCAGAATCGGGAGCTGTGCCGCGGCCCAGACGAGCGCGAGTGCGGCGAGCAGCGGCCGGGCACGGATCCGGTCGCCGAGGAAGCCGACCGCGACGGCCGAGACACTGAACAGCAGGTAGAAGCTGCTGGCGACGGTACCGAACTCGGTTGCGGTGAGACCGAGATCGTCCCTGATCGGGTCCGCGGTGAGGCCGAGTACGGCCTTGTCCGCGGCGTTGATCACGATGAAGAGCGCCAGCACGACCAGGACGGTGCGGGCGCGGCGGCGGGTGCCGTCGGCCGTGCCGTCGGGGTGCACCTCGGCTTCGAGACCCATCACACGCCCGGACGTTCGTTCAGCCGGTGGAACGCCTTGTCGTCGAAAAGTAACGTCATCAGGAGCCCTCCCAGCAGAACGGAACGGCACCGTTCCGAAGCATTGTGCGGAACGTACACGCGGGGCCAACGGAACGCAACTGTTCCGTTCCGTGTTAATCTACGATCATGGACACAAGCTCTGACAGTGATCTCGTCCGCCCCGCCACCGGCGCCGCGCTCCTGCGGGAGTCCGTGACCGGGACGATCCGGCGGGCCGTGTTCGAGGAACTGGCAGAGTCCGGCTACGCCCGTACGTCGATGGAAGCCGTGACCCGCCGCGCCGGCGTCGGCAAGGCCGCGCTCTACCGCCGCTGGCCTTCCAAAGAGGCGATGGTGGTGGGCCTTGTGTCCGAGGTAGCCGCCGAACACATCCCCACCACGACCGACTCGGGGTCGTTGGAGGCCGATGTCGATAGGTTCGTCAGGCAGACCATGAAGGCGCTGCGGCATCCGCTGGTGGGCAGGATCATCCCCGATCTGCTGGCCGAGTCGGCTCGCAACAGTACGTTGCACGAGGCCCTTCACCACTCGGTCCTCGAACCCCGTCGCGTGGCCGTCGCGACGCTCCTGCGCAGGGCCATGGAGCGCGGCGAACTGCCGCCCGACATCGACACGGGCCTCGCCATCGATCTCTTCGGGGCCCCGCTGTACTTCCGCATGCTGGCCGTCGGCGGGCCGACCGACGACGGCTACGTCGCGCGCCTCGTCAAAGCCATCGTGGCGGCCGTCACCGCCGGCCGCTGACCGCGCCCACGCCGCCGTGCAGGTACGGGTCGAACGACAACTCCCCCGCGCGGCTGGTGGGTTCATCCCGATGAGCCGGCCGTGATCCGTCCTGCGATCCCTGTAGGCGCGTGGGCCGAGGGGGGGCCGCGTCCGCGAGCCGCCCCCTCGGCCGGAGCCGTCAGTCCGTGGTGACGGCCCGGACCGCCTCGGTCAGGACCTTCCCTCCGTCCTGACCGGACATCACCAGCCGTGGCAGCCAGGGTCCTTCACGGTCGTAGGTGTGGGTGACGGTCGCCTCGCTCGTCTCCTGCTGCGTACCGTCGCCGAAGTACCAGTGGTAGCGGTATCCGGCGGCGGGTGGTTCGCCGTCCACCGTCACCGACATGCGCACCTGAACGCCGACGCGCGCGCTCTGCGGGACATCGAGCTGCACCCGGGGTCCCTGGCGGGGAAGCTCGAACCACTCGCGGACACTCGGATTGAGGAGAAAGGCGTCGGCGTACTGCCGGGCGCCCGCGATGTCCGGATGGGCGACGGCCGCCGTCAGACACTGCGCGGGAGTCGGGCTCAGCTCGGGGCAGGCCCGCGTCCGCAGCGGGAACGCCGGATCGGTCACCGGAGTGCCCCAGACCTTGGGGTCCCGGGCGAGTACGGCGTTCTCCACGGTGAACAGGCCGTCGGCCGCGACGGCGTACGGGCCGTCCGTGGATGCCTCGTTTGCGGCGGTCGCCGCCTCGTGGTAGGCGGCATTGGCCAATTGCGTGTACTGCTCATACCGTCCGGCCACGCCGCCCAGGGCCCCCTTGCAGGAGGCCAGCCGCGCCCCGGTGACCCCCGGGACCGAGCAGTTCTTCACCGGAACCGGAGAGCTGCTGCGGCTCAGCGCGTAGTAGAAGTCGGCCACGATCACCTTCGGCCGCCCCGGCAGGGCATGGGCCTTCTCGATCGCCGCCCGCATCCCGCGCCCGCCGTATCCGACCTTCGCGCCGCTGAAGTAGGGCACGTCCCTGGCCGGGTTCTCCGCCGCCGCGCCGATGCCCGAGCACTCGCGCTTCACCGCCTCGGGCAGGTTCCTCGAGCCGGGGGTGATGCCGACGCCGATGCCGAAGAAGGGATCGAGGTCGTTGATGCACCCGTTGAGCACGACCAGATCGAGACCGTAGCCTCCCGCCCGTGCCTGCGCGCCCGCCTGCTCCAACTGGCAGAACACGTCCGGCATCTGCTGGGTGACCTCGCCGAACTCCATCTCCCCGTCGCCGTCCGGGTCCTGCTGGTGAGTCCTGCGCAGGCAGGCCGCGTCGTCGTTGCCCGCGGGCAGCTCGGGGGCATCGAGCACCGCGCCGGAGATCGAGTAGTCCAGGTGCTGATGGCCCCGTCCGGTCTCACGGCCGAGCAACCGGCCTGTCAGGTAGGGAAATTTCTGGTCGTGGTCCAGGCCCTGTCCCCAGACGACGGAGTCACCGACGGACGCCACACGCACCGGGTCGCAGCCCCGGCGTACGGTGTCCCGCCACACCTTGCCGTAGCGGCCGGGCGGATCGCCGTCGGGCGAGGCGGCGATACGGGCGTCGAACCGCAACTCGGTCTCGGCCGCGGGCACCCGTTCGAAGGGGATGCTGAACTCCGCCGTGCCCGCACGCGCGGCCATCGCGAGACGCCCGCCGGCCAGCTGCTCCTCACCGGCACGCACACGCCATTCGACGGTGGCTCCGGCCTTCGCCGCGGCCGGGTCATAGAGCTGCACCCGGCCGCGTACTGCTCCGCTGCACACAGGATTCGGCGTCAGATCCACATCGAGGACGAGGGGGAACGCGGATCCCGGCAGGGCGGAGGTCTGCGCCGCGGCGGGAAGCCCTCCGAGCAGCTGACCGAGGACCACGGCGGCCGCGCCGGCCGCTGCGGAAGGCCTCACCGCCGACGAGCGACGGGCCGCCCCCGACCCCCTCACAGCGGACCCCCCACCGCTGTCCCGCCTTCGCGCAACGCGCAGCACCCAAGTAAATCTCACGCCGACTCCCCTGTTTCACATGCCACTTCGGTCCGCGCGGCATCCACAGAACCCCGCACCGTCAGTGATCATGACAGGCAGGAAACAACCATGATCCGCGAGCGGGAGCCATACGCGGTGAAACTGATCACTTACCCGCAGTCACAGGGCAGCCGGGGTCGTCGTACGCCGGGTTCTCCGTCGCGCGGTCCACTCGTGGACGGACGAGACCGCATGGACCATCCGGAGCCCGCCCGCCAGGCGCGATAAGGAGGTGGCAAGGCCCAGGCCACGAGCTCGAGTGGCAACCCGCCGGTGGACGGCGGAGACTGGAAGACGGTTGTGTGGCCGGACAGGAGTTCACGACCTCGTGGATTCCCGAAATTCCCTCCGGCCATCGAAGAGCGCGAGGACAGGACCCCGGCCGCAACGGCCGATGGTTGTCGATATTTCCTCAGGGAGCTCGCATGGAGGAAAAATCCGTCGAAGTCTTGACGCCCGGGCCGGATGAATCTGCAGTCGCGAACCGCAGGTACACCGGCCCGAAGACCGACATCGAGAGAAACCTCGCCGAGGTACTGGCTGACGTCGTGTGCGTCGAGCGGGTGTCGGTCGACGGCCATTTCTTCGATGACCTCGGCGCCAACTCGCTGGTCATGGCCCACTTCTGCGCACGAGTCAGGAAGCGGGCGGACCTGCCTTCGGTGTCGATGAAGGACATCTACCGGTATCCGACGATCGAGAGCCTGGCGACGGCGCTCGCGGATGCCGTGCCCCTCCCTGTCGAGTCGGCGGCCCCGAAGTCGCCCCAGGTCGTGACCCCGGGCAGCACACCGCGGTACGTCCTCTGCGGAACACTGCAGTTCCTGATCTTCCTCGGATATTGCTTCCTCGCAGGGATGATCACCGCCCGCGGCTACGAGTGGGTCTCCGCCGGCTCGGGTGCCATCGACATCTATCTGCGGGCGGTCGTCTTCGGCGGCGTCGGCTTCATCGGCCTGGTCACGTTCCCCATCGTGGCCAAATGGATCCTCATCGGCCGCTGGAAGCCCCGCGAATTCCCGGTCTGGGGCCTGACCTACCTGCGATTTTGGACAGTCAAGGTGCTGGTCCACGCCAACCCGATGATCTTCTTCATCGGCAATCCGCTGTACGTGCTGTACCTGCGTGCCCTCGGCGCGCGGATCGGCAAGGGTGTCACGATCCTCTCCCACACCGTCCCGGTCTGTACCGACCTGCTCACGATCGGCGCCGGTTCGGTGATCCGCAAGGACTCGTTCTTCCTCTGCTACCGGGCGCACGCAGGGCGCATCCAGACCGGCCCTGTCACCCTCGGCCGGGACGTGTTCATCGGCGAGAAGACGGTGCTCGACATCGACACGTCGATGGGCGACGGGACACAGCTCGGCCACACGTCCGCACTGCACAGCGGCCAGGTGGTGCCGGACGGCCAGCGGTGGCACGGATCACCGGCACAGCGCACGCAGCTCGACTACGTGAGAATCGCTCCGGCGGATTGCGGCACGCTGCGCCGGGCCGGCTATGGCCTCGTCACCGTGCTCCAGCTGTTCCTGCTGTACGTGCCGCTGACCGTCGGGGGCTTGTACATGCTGGTGAGCGTGGTTCCGGCGCTGGACGGCCTGCTGGGCGCGATGGGGTTCTCGTCGCCGAGGCTCTACATCAGCGCGCTGATCCTGTCCCTCTCGCTGTTCCTCGGCCTGATCTTCGTGGGCCTGACCGTCCTGTTCGCCGTGGGGCGCCTGCTGAACCTGGTGATCGAGCCGGACAAGGTCTATCCGCTGTACGGCCTGCACTACTCGGTGCACCGGGCGATAGCGCGGATGACCAACATCAAGTTCTTCACCTGGCTGTTCGGTGACAGCTCCTACATCGTCCACTATCTGCGGGGCCTCGGATACGACCTCTCCCAGGTGGAGCAGACCGGGTCGAACTTCGGCACGGAAGTGAAGCACGAGACGCCGTACCTGAGCTCTGTCGGCAGCGGAACGATGATCGCCGACGGGCTCTCCATCATCAATGCCGACTTCTCGAGCACGTCCTTCCGCGTGTCCCGCACGTCGATCGGACCGCACAATTTCCTCGGGAACAACATCGCCTACCCGTCGGGGGCCAGGACGGGCGACAACTGCCTCCTCGCGACGAAGGTGATGATCCCGCTCGACGGCGAGGTCCGCGAGGGCGTGGGCCTGCTCGGCTCGCCGTGCTTCGAGATTCCCCGGTCGGTGGAGCGCGACAGCCGCTTCGACCATCTCCGGACCGGGGACGAGCAACGCCGCAGCCTCGCCGCGAAGAACCGCTACAACATCCGCACGATGGGCTTCTTCCTGCTCGTTCGGTGGCTGCACTTCTTCGTGCTCACGGTGCTCGGGCTCGCGGCCGTCGAACTGTACGGTGCTTTCGGGCAGCTGCTGATCGCGGCGACCGTGGCGCTCACCCTTGGGTTCACCGCTGTCTACTTCGTCCTGGTCGAGCGCGGCATCGCGGCATTCCGCGTACTGAGGCCGCGGTTGTGCTCCATCTACGACCCGTACTTCTGGTGGCACGAGCGCCTCTGGAAGGTGCCCGACGAGTACCTCAACGTCTTCAACGGCACCCCTTTCAAGAACGTGATCTGGCGCATGCTGGGTGTTCGGCTCGGAAGCCGGGTCTTCGACGACGGCTGCTATCTGACGGAGCGGTCGCTCACCACCATCGGGAACGACTGCACTCTCAACGCGGGAAGCAAGATCCAGTGCCACTCGCAGGAGGACGGCACCTTCAAGTCCGACCGCAGCACGATCGGCACCGGCTGCACCCTCGGGGTCGGCGCGCACGTCCACTACGGCGTGACGATGGGCGACGGTGCCGTGCTCGCCTCCGACTCCTTCCTCATGAAAGGCGAGGAAGTTCCCGAGCACGCCCGGTGGGGAGGAAACCCGGCCACGGAGATGCGAGAGGCCCTCTACCAGCCGGCCGGGACGGCACGGGAGGGGCAGCAGGACCAGCTTGGTCAGCACGCTCAGCCGACTGGACAGTGTGGCCGGCCCGCCGGTCTGCCCAGGGAGTGAGGGGAAGGCCATGGGAGTGCATGTGGAGGCCGACCGGGAGTTCTGGCGCGGTGTGCTCGTCGCTGGTGGATTCACCGCGATCCCGCGGTGGACGCCCGATCCGGTGCAGGGCCTCGCCGAGCACGAGGCGACGGTCCCGGACGGCGTCGTGGAAGCGTTGCGACGTCTGGCCGAGGAGCTGGAGATGCCGCTCGACCCGGTGCTGCTGGCCGCGCACGCCAAGGTGCTCGCCGTGCTGTCCGGCGAGCGCGAGGTCGCGACGGGCTACGTCGCCGGGGAGGGCTTCCCACCCTTGCCGTGCCGGCTGACGACCGAACCCGGCTCGTGGCGGACGCTGCTGCTGAAGTCCCGTCACGTCGCGTCGGAAGTGCTGTCGCACAAGAACTTTCCGGTCGATGATCTCAAGGGAGAGCTGGGCCTGTCCGAGCCGTCGTTCGAGACGGTCCTCGATCCGGCCGGCGTCGGCGGTGAGCCGGCCGAGGACACCGTGCTGTGGGTGGGATTCCGGCAACAGGCCGGACGGCTCCTGCTGCGGCTGCGGTACCGGACCGATGTGCTCGACGCGGACTGTGCCGCCAGGATCGCCGGCTATCACCTCACCGCACTCACGCTGATCGCCGCCGATCCGGATGCCGAGCACGGTCGGCAGAGCCTGCTCTCCACCGATGAACTCCGCTTCCAGCTCGAAGGGCTCGCTGGACCGCGCCGGGACCTGCCGGACCGCCGGTTCCACGAGCTGTTCGAGCAGCGGGTGAGGGCACACCCGGACGCCGTCGCAGCCGTGCACGGCGACCGTCAGTGGACCTACCGGGAGCTCAACGTCCGTGCCAACCGGCTGGGACGAGCCCTGCTGGCGCGGGGGCTGCGCTGCGAAGATGTCGTCGCCGTGGTGACCGAGCGCAATCTGGACTGGATGGCCGCCGTCCTCGCGGTCTTCAAGGCGGGTGGCGTATATCTGCCCATCGAGCCGCATTTCCCGGCCGAGCGCATCAGAGCCACGCTCTCCCGTGCCGAGTGCGAGCTCGTCCTGACCGAACCCGGCAGCGCCGCCACGCTCGGCCAGGCCCTCGAACCACTGCCCGGAGTCCGGACACTCTTCATCGGAGCGGCCTACGAAGAGGGCCATGCCGATGGTGATCTCGGCGTCGGCGTAGCGCCGGACCAGCTCGCCTACATCTACTTCACCTCCGGATCCACAGGTGAGCCCAAGGGCGCGATGTGCGAGCACGCGGGCATGCTCAATCACCTCTACGCCAAGATCGACGACCTGGAGATCGGCGAGGGGCAGGCGGTCGCCCAGACCGCACCTCAGTGCTTCGACATCTCGCTGTGGCAACTGGTTTCGGCGCTCCTGGTCGGTGGGCGGACCGTGCTGGTCGAGCAGGAAGTGATCCTGGACGTCCACCGGTTCCTCGACAAGATCGTCGACCGCCGGGTCGCGGTGCTCCAAGTCGTGCCGTCGTACCTCGAAGTCGTACTGTCCGCACTGGAGCAGCTCCCCCGCCCGCTGCCGGACCTGCGGTACGTGTCGGTCACCGGCGAAGCGCTGAAGAAGGAGCTCGCACAGCGCTGGTTCGCGGCCGAGCCAGGGATCAAGCTGGTCAACGCCTACGGACTGACAGAGACCTCGGACGACACGAACCACGAGGTCATGGACGGGGTGCCGGACCGGGAACAGGTCCCGCTCGGTCCCTGCGTCAACAACGTGCAGGTCTACGTGGTCGACGAGCACCTGTCGCCGGTGCCACTGGGCGCACCCGGGGCGATCGTCTTCTCCGGAGTCTGCGTCGGCCGCGGCTACGTCAACGACCCCGAGCGCACCCGGTCGGCCTTCATGACCGATCCGTACCGAAAGGGCCAACGCCTCTACCGAGGGGGCGACTACGGCCGCTGGGGCCCCGAGGGCAAGCTGGAGTTCCTCGGCCGCCGGGACACCCAGGTCAAGATTCGCGGCTTCCGGATCGAGATCGGCGAGATCGAGAACGCCCTGTTGGGGGTGCACGGTGTCCGCGACGGTGCCGTGGTGGTCGCCGAGCGGGCCGACCGGAGCAAGCACTTGGTGGCCTTCTACTGCGGCCGACTGCCCGTCGATGCCGGCGTACTGGTGGAACGGCTGGGTGCGTCGCTGCCCGAGTACATGGTGCCGTCGGCCTTCCACTGGCGGGAGGACCTGCCGCTGACGGCCAACGGCAAGATCGACAAGAAGACGCTGAAGACGCTCGCCGGAGAGCTCGACGTCGTCGAGGACGGTTACCGCGCACCGAGTACGCCCACCGAACAGCGGCTGGCGGCCGCCTGGGGACACGTACTCGGCATTCCGCAGGACCGGATCGGACGGCAGGACCACTTCTTCGACCGGGGCGGCACGTCGCTGTCGGCGGTGAAGCTCGCGATCGCCCTGGACCGCGCGGTGACCCTGAAGGACGTCACCCGTCACCCGGTCCTCGCCGATCTGGCGGACCTCGTCGACCGCAGGACCGATCGGCGGCCGGGGCAGGCCGCCGACAGGTCCGAGCGGAGCTCCGGGCTGCTGCAGTCACTGTCGGAATCGGACCGCGCGCAGGCCGGTGCCCTGGTGTGCTTCCCCTACGCCGGCGGCAACGCGGTGAACTTCCGGCCGATGGCCAGGGCGCTGCCGGCCGACGGCCTGGCGGTCTACGCCGTCGAACTGCCCGGTCACGACCTGGCCGCCGAGAGCGAGCCGTTCGCACCGTTGGCACAGGTGACCCAGCAGATCGTCACCGAGATCACCCGGCGTGGCCTGACCCGGGTCATGCTGTGGGGCCACTCCTCGGGCACCGCGTTGGCCGTGGAGACGGCCAGGCAACTGCGGGAGCGCGGAGTTGAGGTCCAGCGGGTCTTCCTCGGCGCGCAACTGCTCGGTGACGCCGCCGACCGGCGCGCCACCATCGCCGAGCTGACCGGGCGGAGCAACGCCGAGATCGCCGCGGGGCTGAGCGCGGACAGCGGGTACACCGAGCTCGGTGAGCTGGATGCGCAGCACTCCGAGCAGATCGGCGCCGCCTACCGGCACGACTGCGTGTCCGCGAACCGCTACTTCGCCGAAGCCCTGGACGCCCCGCCTCCGGTGAAGTTGTCCGCGCCGGTCACCGTGGTCGTTGCCGCCGACGACCCGAACACGGCGGGCTTCCCACGCCGCTACCGCGACTGGCAGCTCCTCGCCGATCGAGTCGACCTGCTTGAACTTGCCGACGGCGGCCACTACTTCCCGCGCACCCGTCCGACCGAGGCGGCCAAGGCCGTGCTGCGCGCCGGCGAATGGCCGGCCACTTCCTGAGCCGCGACAGAAGGGACAACGAAATGTCGTCCTCATCACCGACATCACTGCTCGACGTGGGGTCCGAGCCCGGCAAGCCTCCGATGCTGCGGGTCGAGGCCACCGTCGACGCGGCAAGCTGGGTGGCCGAGCAGCAAGGTGCGCTGCGCGCAGTCGTCGCCGAGCACGGTTCGGTCCTGGTCCGTGGCCTGGGGCTGCGCGACGCGGCCGAGGTCCGTGCCGTCCTCGAGTCGCTGGCCACCGCGCCGATGACCGAGATGGAGGCCTTCGCCCCACGTCGGACCTACTCCGAAGGCGTGTACTCCTCTTCCACGTGGCCGCCGAACCAGCCGATGTGCATGCACCACGAACTGAGCTACCGGCTCGAGTTCCCCGGCCTGATGCTGTTCGCGTGCCTCAGCGCGCCGACCGAGGGCGGAGCCACCGCGGTGGCCGACTCACCGACCGTACTCGACGCGCTGCCCAGCGAGTTGACCGAGCGGTTCGAGCGCGAGGGCTGGTTGCTCACCCGCAGCTACAACGACGAGATCGGGGCGTCCTTGGCCGAGGCGTTCGGCACCGAGGACCGGGGTGCCATCGAGAGCTACTGCCGTGCGGGCGCGATCGAGTTCGAGTGGCAGCCCGACGGCGGGCTGCGCACCAGGCAGCGCCGCAGCGCCGTGGTGCGACACCCGGTCACCGGCCGGCGCTGCTGGTTCAACCAGATCGCGTTCCTCAACGAGTGGACGATAGCCCCCGAGGTGCGCGAGTACCTGGTGGACGTCTACGGCGCCGACGGCCTGCCGTTCAACACCCGCTACGGCGATGGCGACCCGATCGGCGAGGACGTCGTGCAGCTGCTCAACAAGGTCTACGAGGACAACACCGCACGCGAGCCGTGGCAGGCCGGCGACCTGATGCTCGTCGACAACGTCCGCACCGCGCACAGCAGGGAGCCCTTCGAGGGACCGCGCGAAGTGCTCGTCGCCATGGCGGACGGGGTGCGCCTGACCGACTGCTCGCCGACCGTCGAAGTGACCGCAGGATGACCACCATCCCTTCCACCACCACGGAGTCCGCAATGTCCGAGCCGATCACTGTGCCGCCGTTCGCGGTGATCTCCGGTGCCCAGGTTCAGCGCGTGCTGCAGGGACACGAGAAGGAGATCGTGGAAGTGGTCGAGGCCACCTACCGTCTGCACAGCGCCGGTGATTCGGTGAACCCGCCGTCCTACTTCCTGGGTCTCCCCGACCGCCCGTCCTCCCGGATCATCGCGTTGCCCGCCTCGATCGGCGGGGATGTGCGGGTGGACGGCGTGAAGTGGATCTCGAGCTTCCCGCAGAACGTGGAGGCGGGAATCCCGAGGGCCTCGGCCGTGCTGATCCTCAACGACCATGACACCGGCTACCCGTTCGCCTGTCTGGAGAGTTCGATCATCAGCGCCACCCGGACGGCCGCTTCGGCGGTTGCGGCGGCCGAGTGCCTCGGCCGCGGCCGGCCGCGGCCGACGCGCATCGGATTCTTCGGGACGGGCCTGATCGCCCGTTACATCCACACCTTCCTGGCGGACACCGGCTGGTCGTTCGACGAGATCGGCGTGCACGACCTGTCCGCCGACAGCGCGGCCGGCTTCCGCTGCTACCTGGAGCAGTCGGGCACCGCCGGCCGGATCACCGTGCACGACAGCCCCGAGCAGTTGATCCGCCTCAGTGACCTGGTGGTCTTCGCCACCGTCGCCGGCCAACCCCACGTCAGCGACCTGTCGTGGTTCGCACACAATCCGCTGGTGCTGCATGTGTCGCTGCGCGACCTCGCGTCGGTGATCGTACTCGCGGCGACCAACATCGTCGACGACATCGACCACTGTCTGAAGGCCAACACCTCGATGCATCTGACCGAGCAGCTCACGGGCAACCGGGAATTCGTGCACGGCACATTGGACGACGTGATCGCCGGACGGGTGTCGGTGCCGGCGGACCGGCCGCTGATCTTCTCACCCTTCGGCCTCGGCGTGCTGGACCTCGCGGTGGGCAAGTGGGTCTACGACGAGGTGGTCCGCTCCGGAGAGTTGCACGTCGTCGACGACTTCTTCCACGAACTGAGCCGGTACGGATGAGCCGTGCCAAGAGCCAAGGAGGCCTGTGCAGAACTGACTCCACGACAGACAACCGGCCAAGTCGCCGCAGGTCAGGGAGTACGACGCCCCGGCCGTCGACGCAGAGCTCCCCCGCACGGCCCGTTTGGACGAAGGCTCCCGCCCGCAGAGACGGGAGGCCCGTCCCCACCCCGGTCGGACGGACTCTGTGAAAGCGCTCTGCCGCAGATGAGGAGGCCATTGTGCCCGTCATAACCGTGCCCTACGCCTTCAACGAAGAAGAGCTCTATGTCGACCTTCGGTCGATCTTCGGGCACTCGCTCTTCCTGAAGTGTGAGGGCTTCAACTTCGCCGGCTCGATCAAGCTGAAAGCCGCGACCGAGATGGTGGAAGCCGCTGAGCGGGACGGAATCCTGACGCCGGAATCGGTCCTGGTCGAGTCCTCGTCCGGAAACCTCGGCGTGGCGCTGAGCGTGATCGCGGCGAGCAAGGGCTACCGGTTCCTGTGCGTGACGGACTCCCGCTGCAACCTGTCGACCAGATTGACGATGGAGGCGTTGGGCAGCCAGGTGCACATCGTCGCCCGGCAGGAGGCCAACGGCGGCTTCCTCGGCGCGCGGATCAACTACGTCCGCACGCTGTGCGCCTCCGATGAGCGGTACGTGTGGCTCAGCCAGTACACCAATCCGAGCAACTGGAAGGCGCACTGCCGCAAGACGGCGCCCGAGATCGCCCGCCAGTTCCCGGGACTTGACGTGCTGTTCATCGGAGCCGGAACCACCGGGACGCTGATGGGCTGCGCGCGCTACTTCCGGACATGGCACCGGCCGGTGCGGATCATCGCACTCGACAGCGTCGGTTCGGTGGCCTTCGGTGGTGCGCCGGGCCGCCGGATGATTCCCGGCCTGGGCATGAGCATCCGTCCGCCGCTGCTCGACGAGTCCTATGTGGATGAGGTGATACGCGTCGAGGAGGCGGACACCATCCGCACCTGCCATCGCCTGGCGCGGCACGGATTCCTGTTCGGCGGTTCCACCGGCACGGTGGTCAGCGGCGCGATGGGTTGGTTGGCGGAGCATGACGCCCGTGACCTCACCGCGGTGGCCATCGCCCCGGACCTGGGCGATCGCTATCTCGACACCATCTACCAGGCCAACTGGCTCCAGGACCTCTACGGCGAGGACGTGCTCAACTCCCGGGATGTGGCTTCCGGTTCCTGGGCAGCCCAAACCGCGCCGCCGACGGGGTCGGACCTCCGGACCGGCGACGGCAACGGCAACCGGCGCCATCAGCTGCAGGATCGTAAGACGTAGCCGCCCTGTTCACGCACACTGCTGCCATGAAGGCAAGTCGATCGATCGAAGTACTGGTGGTGGGTGCCGGGCCGACCGGCCTGGCACTCGCGGCTCAGCTGCATGCGTACGGCGCGCACTTCCGGATTGTCGACCGGCAGCTGGACCGGGTCCGGGAATCGCGTGCGCTGGCCATTCAGCCCCGGACCCTGGAAGCCCTGGCCCCGTACGGTGTGACGGACGAACTGGTGGCGCGCGGGAATCCGGCCGTACAGCTGCGGCTGCATCTTCCGGGCCGTACGGTGCGCCTGCCCCTGTTCGACATCGGTACGAGGGACACCCCGTATCCCTTTCTGCTGTTTCTCTCCCAGGCCGAGACGGAGAGCGTGCTCGGCAGCCGTCTCGCCGAGGCCGGCACGGTGGTCGAGCGGGGCACCGAACTGACGGAGGCAAGGACCGAAGGTACTCACGTCGCCTGCCGGTTGAGGCATCAGGACGGGAGGGAGGAGAGCGTGAACGCCCGCTACGTCGTCGGCTGCGACGGGGCGCACAGCACGGTCCGCGACCAGGCGGGCATCCGCTTCGGGGGCCACTCCTACCCTCAGACCTTCCTGCTCGCCGACCTGGAGGTCGACGGTCTGGAACGCGGCGCCGTTCACGCGTACATGACCGAGGCCGGGATGCTGTTCTTCTTCCCCCTGGTCACACCGGCGAGCTGGCGGGTGCTGGCGATACGGCCGCCCGAAGCCATGAGCACCGGAACTCCGGTGGACATCGGGCAGGTGCAAGCGATCGTCGACCGCTACGTCAGCGACCGGCTGCATCTGCGGGACCCCGTATGGATGACCGGCTTCCGGCTGCACAACCGCGGCGCCAGGAACTACCGCGCTGGGCGCTTCTTCCTGGCCGGCGACGCCGCCCACATCCACAGCCCCGCCGGCGCCCAGGGCATGAACACCGGCATTCAGGATGCGCTCAATCTCGGCTGGAAACTCGCCCTCGTCTGCAACGGTGCGGCGGGAGAGGCCCTGTTGGACACGTACGAGAGCGAACGCGCCCCGGTCGGCCGGCAGGTCCTGCGCTTCACCGACCGCGCGTTCACCGTCGCCACCGGCAGCACCCCGCTGCTCCGGCTGGCACGCACCCGGGTAGCGCCCCGCGTGGCACCGCTGGTCGTACGCCTCGCACCGCTGCGCGCCGCAGTCTTCCGCACGCTTTCCCAACTCGGCATCCGCTACCGGCGAAGCCCCGCCACGGCAAAGAGCCCGCATCGGCGGGGGCACGGCCCGCGGCCTGGTGACCGCCTGCCGGACACCCCGGGCAACCTGCACGCGTTGACTGCCGAGCCCGGATACCACCTGCTCCTGTGCGGGCCGCGTGACAGCTGGGACCCCGACGTGATCACAACTGCCACCAGCGGTCGCGAACACCTGATCCATGTCCACACACTCGGTACGAGCGGTCCCTGGCGCGGCATCACGCATTGCCTGGTCCGGCCGGACGGCTACCTCGCCTACCGCGCCGAAGGCACGGACCTGGCGGGACTGCGCGGATACCTCGACCGCTGGCTGCCGTCCTCCGAGGCCGAGAAGCCACGCTGATACGGCCCAGGTCTGCCGCCGCCGGATTCCTGTCGGCCGACCTGCTCGGAGCGACCCTGTGAGCACCCCCTCGCGCCGCTCACGCCCGTTGACCGCGATGGGCCCCGTCGCCGCCGCGGTGGCTGCCTGCGCCGTGTGCTGCGCGGCCCCCTCATGGCCGTGGTCGGCGGAATCGGCGCGGCGTCCGCACCGGGCAGCACTCCGGATTCCGGCGCCGGCAGTGGCGGCCGTGGCCGCAGCCCTCGGCGTCCTGTGGACGCCGCGCCGCCGCCGGGCGGCAGCGTGCAAGCCCGAACAGGGGTGGTCGATCCCGGCATGCCCGCCGCCGCGCCGGCCGACCGCGGACAAAACCCCCGCGCCTGAGCCAATGGCGCCGGGAAACCCGGCCGGTGGTGACAACACCAGGCTCAGCACACACTCCCGAGTGCCGCACCGCGCCTGCCAGGATCACGGTCATGAACCGACGCACCACTTTGATCACCGGCGCGACCCAAGGCCTGGGCCGCGGCATCGCACTCGACCTTGCCGCACGCGGCGACACCGTCCTGCTCCACGGGCGCGACCGCAACCGCCTCGATGCGGTTGCGGCCGAGGTCCGCTCCACCGCCCCGGACGCCACGGTCCGCACCTACCTCGCGGATCTGGCCGACCTCGGCCAGGTGCACGCAATGGCCGCCCAGGTGCGTGCCGCGGAGCCCCGGCTCGACGCGCTGGTCAACAACGCGGTTGCCGGCGGCGGCTCCGAGCCGCTGCGGCGGGAGCTGAGCAGCCAGGGTCACGAGCTGCGGTTCGCCGTGAACCACCTCGCCCCGTACGCCCTCACCCGCGATCTGCTGCCGCTGCTCATCGCGTCGGCACCTGCCCGCGTGGTGAACGTGGCCTCGATGGGGCAGGACGCCATCGACTTCGACGACGTCATGCTGGAACAGGACTATGAGGGGCTGCGCGCCTACTGCAGGAGCAAGCTCGCGATGATCATGGCGAGCTTCGAGCTGGCCGCCGAGCTCGACGGCACCGGCGTCACCGTGAACACCCTCCACCCGGCCCATCTGATGGATACCGAGGGCGTACGTGCATACGGCCTCATCCCGGTGACCAGCATCGAGGAGGGCGTACGGCCGACCGTCCGGCTCATCACCGACCCGGATCTTCAATCCACCACCGGCCGCTACTTCGACCAGTTCACGGACACTCGCGCACACGAGCAGGCGTACGACCTCGAGGCCCGTCGGCGCCTCATGGAGCTGACCCACCGTCTGATCGGACAGCCCGCACCGGAGGCGTGAGCTCACGACCCGCGGGCGCCGTGAGGGATTACTCTTCGGGATCCATCCCGGCACAGTCGCAGGCGACGAGACCGGGGCCCGGCCGGCGGGCCGCCCGATGACTCCGCCCGCGTGGCCCGTGCACTCGACCGGCTTCAGGACCGGGCAGGCCGGCTCTTCCTGCGACGTCCTGACCACCCCGCCTACGGGCTGGAGCGACGAGCGCCTGCGGCACTTCGGCACCCGTCCGGTCCAGGCGGGTCCTCGAGTGGAGAGTGGCCAGGCACGCCGACGAAGCCGAGGGCGAGCAGGAACGACGGGCCGGCGCCCGGTCCGGGCGGCCGGCGCCCCCGCGGCCGACAAGGTCACCGAGCCGGACGTACGCCCGTGAAGACCGTGGTGGCGGAGAGGAGGAAGACGTCGGGCCGCCGCAGGATGCCCTCCGGCGCCTCGGGATCGAGCAGTGCGTCGAGTGTTGTGCGGTCCTCCGCGTCCAAGGACTCGCTCATCGTCTCGCGCAGCCGGGTCAGATGGGCCTGCAGGAAGGCGCGGGGGCTCTCGCCCAGGGGCGCCGGCAGGTCGAGGAGGGAAGTGAAGCTCCCCACGGGGGTGAGCCCGGCGCGGCTGAGCATCGCGGGCCAGTCCTCGACCACGGTGGTGCTGCCGGGCAGCTCGGTACGCATGATCTCGAACCAGCGCTCCTGGGCGGCGTCGAGCCGGGCCTGGAGGCCCGGCTCGCCGATGCCGATGTCGCGTGGCAGGAAGCGCATCGGCAGGCCACCCTCCGCCACGGCGAGCAGCCCGCCCGGCCTCAGCACACCGGCGAGCCCGTTCAGCGCCCTCTGCTGATCGCCGAGGTGGTGCACGGCCTTGCTGCTCCAGACCAGATCCGCCGCGCCGAGGCCGCCTTCCCCGTGCTCGTCACCGCCGTCCAGGCCCTCGGGCAGCTCCGCGTGCCGAACGGTCACCCTGCCTCCGAGGCCGAGCCGCTCGGCGCGAGCCAGGGCACGGTCCAGCAGCCCGGGCGTGCCGTCCACAGCAACCACTTCGGCGTCCGGGAATGCCTCGGCGAACACGCAGGTCATCACGCCCGGCCCGCTGCCGATGTCGATGATGCGCCGGACCTCCTTCTCCGGGCCGAGCAGCTCCCTCAGGCGGGCCGCCGTCCGGCGGAGGACGGGGAGCTGCAGCTCCCCGCTGTTCTCGAGCTGGGCGGCCATGACCTCCCAGTCGATGTCGGTGTGGTGGTGTCCGTGACCGTGTCCGGAATCGCCGTGTGGGTTCATGCCGAGGAGCGTGCCCTCACCGGGCGGCAACGGCAAATATTGTTGCCGTTTCCGGGACAGCGGGGTGGAATGCCCGCATGGACGAACCACCGCCCTACCAATCGGTCCTCGACGAGGTCGGCGCCCGGCTCAGAGGACTGCGCGCCCAGCGCGGCCTCACCCTGGCCGCGCTCTCCGAGGCGACCGGCATTTCCAAGAGCACCCTTTCCCGGCTGGAGTCGGGACAGCGCCGCCCGAGCCTGGAACTGCTGCTGCCGCTCGCCGGTGCGTACCACGTTCCTCTGGACGACCTGGTCGGCGCCCCTGAAGTGGGCGACCCCCGGGTACGGCTGACACCCCGCACCATGCCGGGCGGCGGTACGGTCGTACCCCTGACTCGGAGCCCGGGCCCCCTCCAGGCGTACAAGATGCTCATCCTCGACCGGGGTGCTGAGCCGGATCTCCGGACGCACGAGGGCTACGAGTGGCTCTATGTGCTGGACGGGCGGCTGCGGCTCGTCCTCGGCGAGCACGATCTGGTCCTCGGCCCTGGCGAGGCCGCCGAGTTCGACACCCGAGTGCCCCACTGGTTCAGCAGCGCGGACGGGCGGCCCGTCGAGATCCTCAGCCTCTTCGGGAGACAGGGGGAACGCATGCACGTCCGCGCGAAACCCCGCACATGACGGCATGAGGCCCCGGCGGGGGCGGCGGCCAGGACGTCGCCGGGTCGACACGGCGCACTGAGGACCGGCCTCGTCGGGAAATGCGCGAAACCTCGGTCCTCAAGGCCGTTCGACCGCCATCGCCCGTGCCCACGCGACGAGTTCGCTGGATCCGCCGAGTCATCAGGTCGAGCGTCCCGGACTATTGACTCCGTGTCTGACAGTCGCGATTCTCGTTGCACTGATTGCACGGGCCATGACAACCCCCATCCCCGGGGCGTACCCCGGACGGCATCGGCTCCTCACCCCCCACCATCCGCTCACCGAAGGCATGAGTGATGCCCATGACTCGACCCTCGCACCGCATTCGCAGGCCCATCGCGGTGATGTCGCTGCTGCTCACCGTGATGGCCATGGTCCTCGGCACAGCGCCCGGTTCCTCGGCGCAGGCCGAGTCCGACTGGTGGACCCCGGCAGCGCGGCCCTCGCCCGACTCCCAGATCAACGTCACGGGTGAGCCCTTCAAGGGGACCGACTCCCAGGGGCAGGTACGCGGCTTCGTCGACGCACACAACCACCTGATGTCCAACGAGGCCTTCGGCGGCCGGCTCATCTGCGGCAAGACGTTCTCCGAAGCGGGAATCGCGGACGCGCTCAAGGACTGCCCCGAGCACTACCCCGACGGCTCACTCGCGATCTTCGACTTCATCACCAAAGGTGGCGACGGCAAGCACGACCCCAATGGATGGCCGACGTTCAAGGACTGGCCGGCCCATGACTCGCTCACGCACCAGCAGAACTACTACGCCTGGGTCGAACGGGCCTGGCGCGGCGGTCAGCGGGTGCTCGTCAACGACCTCGTCACCAACGGCGTGATCTGCTCGGTCTACTTCTTCAAGGACCGCAGCTGCGACGAGATGACCTCCATCCGCCTGCAGGCGCAGAAGACGTACGACATGCAGGCCTACATCGACAGGATGTACGGGGGCCCGGGCAAGGGCTGGTTCAGGATCGTCACCGACTCCGCGCAGGCCCGCGAGGTCATCCAACAGGGCAAGCTGGCCGTTGTTCTGGGGGTCGAGACCTCCGAACCGTTCGGCTGCAAGCAGATCCTGGACATCGCACAGTGCGGCAAGGACGACATCGACCGCGGTCTGGACGAGCTGCACAGGCTGGGCGTACGCAGCATGTTCCTGTGCCACAAATTCGACAACGCCCTGTGCGGGGTCCGGTTCGACTCCGGCACTCTCGGTACGGCGATCAACGTCGGCCAGTTCCTGTCGACCGGAACCTTCTGGAAGACGGAGAAGTGCGCAGGCCCGCAAGCCGACAACCCCATCGGCATCGCAGCGGCGCCGGAGGCGGAGAAGAAACTCCCGCAGGGCGTGGACGTCCCGTCGTACAGCGCGGACGCCCGGTGCAACACCCGAGGGCTGACCGAACTCGGCGAGTACGCGGTGCGCGGCATGATGAAACGCAAGATGATGCTCGAGATCGACCATATGAGCGTCAAGGCCGCGGGCCGGGCCTTGGACATCTTCGAGTCCGAGTCGTACCCCGGCGTGATCTCCTCGCACAGCTGGATGGACCTCAACTGGACCGAGCGCGTCTACCGTCTCGGTGGCTTCATCGCCCAGTACATGCACGGCGCCGAGGGGTTCAGCGCGGAGGCGAAGCGCACGGACGCGCTGCGCGACAAGTACAACGTCGGCTACGGCTACGGCACCGACATGAACGGTGTCGGCGGCTGGCCGGGTCCCCGCGGGACGGACACCCCCAACCCGGTGCGCTACCCCTTCCGCAGTGCCGACGGCGGCGCCGTCATCGACAGGCAGACCACCGGCGAGCGCACGTGGGACATCAACACGGACGGCGCCGCGCACTACGGTCTGGTCCCGGACTGGCTGGAGGACATACGGCTCGTCGGCGGCAAGGGCGTCGTGGACGACCTCTTCCGGGGCGCCGAGTCCTACCTCGACACCTGGAAGGCGTCCGAGGACCACAAGGCCAAAGTGAACCTCGCCGCGGGCTCGCCCGCCTCGGCCAGTTCGTCGGAGTGGAGTCTGTTCACGAGCTACGCACCCGACAGGGCCGTCGACGGCAACACGAACACCCGCTGGGCGAGTGACTGGAGTGACGGCCAGTGGCTCCGGATCGACCTCGGGACCCCGAGCCTGATCAAGCGCGTCACCCTCAACTGGGAGCGCGCCTACGGGAAGGCGTACCGCATCGAGGTCTCCACCGACGGCACGAACTGGCAGTCCGTATGGTCCACGACCGCCGGTGACGGCGGGCTGGACACTGCGCAGTTCACCGGAACGACAGCCCGCTATGTACGCGTCCACGGACAGGAGCGCGGCACCAAATGGGGCTATTCCCTCCATGAAGTCGGCGTCTACAGCAGCTGACACCACCCGATGGACGCCCAAGGGCCGGGGGCGGGGGGGGGGGGGGGGCCCCGGCCCCCCCCGCCCCCCCCCCCCCCCCCCCCCCCCCCCCCCCCCCCCCCCCCCCCCAACCCACCACGCGGAGGAGCCCCGGG